>NZ_KV835925.1:0-104029 GCF_001838175.1 Corynebacterium sp. HMSC034A01
ACACCGTTACTAAACACGTGGTCTAAACAGGCGATTCACCGTTTTAGAAATGTGATTCTGATTACAGTTTTTTAACCTATGTTTGCCGCGATGGACATAGAGACTGTTTGTGTCGACGCGGTTTGTATGTTGACCGTAAACATATTCGATTAACGGGTTTGAAGGAGGGCACAATGGCGACTGACCTGCGGAAGCACGTCGACACGATCACCCATGCCCTCCTGGCCATGAAAGACCTTTGCGCGGACCCCGAAACGGTTTCGTTCGAGGAGATTCGGGAGGATTTCGAGCGCCTCGAAGCTGCGTTTAATGTCAAGGCAACGCTCGATGCCCTGTTCGCGTACGTGTGCGAGCGTGACGACGCTGGCCGCGTCGTCGGATCCAAACACGCCAATCAGTACTTGCAGAAGAAGCTGGGGCTCGAGCCTAAGGACGCCTACGACCGCCTCGCCCGGGGCCGGGACTACTACGGCGAGCCCGAGGTCGAGGATGAACCTGTATCCGACTTGTTCGATGCTGGCTTTGACGACAGCCCCGCGGATCCAGCGGCTGAGGCCGCGCGGGAGGAAGAGGCACGCAAGGCCGCCCGGGCAGCGGCCCGCGAGGAGGCGCGGCGCAAGCAAGAGGAGGCCCGCCGTGCCGCCGAGCGTGTGAACGCCGAGAAGCAGCGCGTGATCCGCCAGGAGTTGGACAAGCTTGTTCCGGCTGCGAAGGGGGCGCCCGTCTCCAGGCAGATGCTCTCGCGGAGGCGCCTAAACGGACAGTGAAGGATCTGCGCGCCACCGTGCGACGCTGGGTAGAGCGGGAGAACCGCAAGCACGTCGACCCCACGAACCCGAACGCCGGCATGGAAAACCGTGGGCTGCACATCGGTGGTCAGCGCGCGGACGGGACGTGCCGGATAATCATCGATGCCGTGGCTTCCGATTCGGCATTGTTTAAGGCGTTGACCGATAAGGGGTTGGCGCCCAACTCGAACCTGCCCGAGGGCGTGGAGGATTACCGCACGCCCTCGCAACGCTCGTACGACCAGTTATCGGAGATACTCAAGCATTACGACGCCTGCGAGAAACCGACCGGCGGCGGCTGTGCGTCCGTGGTTGTGTCGGTGACATTAGACGAGCTGGCGGAGGCCGATCCGACCACGAAGTTCGCCACCAACACCGGCATCGAGCTCGACGCCTTCGACCTCGTGCGATTGGGCACGGACGGAACATCAGACTTCGTGCTGACTGTCGACGACGCAACGTCGATGCCGTTAAACCTGTACCGGACGCGGCGGTTAGCATCGCTGGCGCAGCGGATCACCTTGCTTGCGGTGCAGGGCGTGTGCGCCTGGACCGGCTGCACTGCGCCACTGACAGAGACCGAGATCCACCACATCACGTCGTGGCTGCAGGGCGGCGACACCAACATAGACAACCTCACAGCGCTGTGCCGGACACACCACCGCTGCAACAACGACTTCAAAGACCACAGAAACAACACCAGTCACATGGATGTGGACCCGGCAACGGGTCGAGCTGGGGTGAAGGAGCCCGGGTGTGCAACGCTGCAGTTCAACCACGCGGACGCGGCCGAACATTCGGCGGTAAACAGGTTGCGGAAGCGGCACCGGCAGCGAGATCGTGCAACCGTGCCAGATCCTGGTGGTGGCACTGCCCCACCGGAAACTCCAGCACCACCAGACCCACCGGATCCTCCGCCCCCGCGCGGGCCGGTGGAGCCCCCGCCATGGGCTAAGGGGCAAGACCCGTACCCGCCGTTCTAGGTGCGCCCACCTGGCCGGTGGCAGGTTAGGCGAGCTCGACGATCTCCATGTACTCGTCGCTCCACATGTCCTCGTCGCCCTCGGGCATGATGATCACCCGCTCGGGCTCGAGCGCGCGCACCGCACCCGGGTCGTGGGTGACCAGGACGACGGCACCGGTGTAGGTCTTTAACGCGTCCAGGACCTGCTCGCGGGATTGGGGGTCGAGGTTGTTGGTGGGCTCGTCGAGAAGCAGCACGTTCGCGCGCGAGGAGACGAGGGTGGCTAGCGCGAGGCGGGTCTTCTCGCCGCCCGAGAGAGTGCCGGCGGGCTGCTCCAGCTTGTCGCCCGAGAACATGAACGCGCCGAGCAGGCCACGCAGGTCCTGCTGCCCGGCGTCGGGGCAGGCCTCGATGGTGTTCTCCCAGACGGTCTTGTCGCCGTCGATGGTGTCGTGCTCCTGGGCGAAATAGCCGATCTTCAGGCCGTGGCCCGAGACCACGCCGCCCTCGCCGTCGGTGCGCTCCACCCCGGCGAGCAGCTTGAGCAGGGTGGTCTTGCCGGCGCCGTTCGTGCCCAGCACCACCACGCGCGAGCCCTTGTCCACCGCCAAGTCCACGCCCGCGAAAACCTCGAGCGAGCCGTACATCTTGGTCAGCCCCTTGCCGAACAGCGGCGTCTTGCCACAGGGCGCCGGCTCCGGGAAGGAGATGGAGGCGACCTTGTCGGCCACCCGGACCTCGTCGAGCTCGCCCATCATCCGCTCGGCGCGCGCCAGCATCTGCTTCGCGGCCGCCGCCTTCGTCGCCTTCGCGCCCAGCTTCGCGGCCTGCTTCTGCAGCGCCGAGGCCTTCTTCTCGGCGTTGGCGCGCTCGCGGCGGCGCCGGGCCTCATCCAAGGCGCGGGCGTCCTTGTACTTGGCAAAGCCCATGTTGTACACGTCGGCCTCGGCGCGCACCGCGTCGAGGAACCAGACCTTGTTGCACACCGCGTCGAGCAGCTCGACGTCGTGGGAGATCATGATCAACCCGCCCTCGTGCTTGGACAGGAAGTTGCGCAGCCACGCGATGGAGTCTGCGTCGAGGTGGTTGGTGGGCTCGTCGAGAAGCAAGGTGGTCTGGGACTTGCCCGAGCCCTGCCGCGAGGCGAAGAGGATCTGGGCGAGCTCGACGCGGCGGCGCTGGCCGCCCGAAAGCGTCTTCAGCTGCTGGTCCAAGACGCGCTCCGGCAGACCCAGGTTGTCGCAGATCTGGGCTGCCTCCGCGTTCGCCTCGTAGCCACCGAGGGCCTGGTAGCGCTCCTCCAGCCGGGAGAACTTCGCGATCGCCTTGTCGCGCTCCGCGCCGTCGGTCTCCTCCATCAGCTTCTGCTGCTTCGCCATCGAGCGCTGGATTTGGTCCAGGCCGCGGGCCGAGAGCACACGGTCGCGGGCGGTCTGCTCGATGTCGCCCTCCTTGGAGTCTTGTGGGAGGTAGCCGATCTCGCCCGAGCGGGTCACCGAGCCGCCATAGGGTTCGGTCTCTCCCGCCAGGATGCGCATCGTGGTGGTCTTGCCGGCACCGTTGCGGCCGACCAGGCCGATGCGGTCGCCGGGTTGGACGCGGAGGTGCTGGCCGGGGGCGTCGAGAAGCGTGCGCGCGCCGACGCGGACCTCGAGATCATTGGTGACAATCACGGGGGTTCACTGTATCAACCGCCCCCAAATCGCCAGCTACTTCTTCGACACTGAGCGCACGATCCACAGAATTGCCAAAATCGGCAGCGCTACCAGGCTAGCGGTACCGAGCATAACCAGTATTTCGCCGAGTCCAAGGTTCACAACAGTCCTCCTTCAAAACGCGGAAATCCCCCACAGGTTAACAACCTGGGGGGGGGACTTCGAGGGGTGCTTTTACACCGCGAACCCGAGGGCGCGGAGCTGCTCGCGGCCCTCCTCCGTGATGAACTGCGGGCCCCACGGCGGCATCCAAACCCAGTTCAGGTCCAGCTCGTCGACCGCCGTGTTGGCCACGACAGCCTGGGTCGCCTGCTCCTCGATCACGTCGGTGAGCGGACACGCCGGCGAGGTCAGCGTCATGTTGACCACCGCGACGGTCTTGCCCTCGCGATCCTCAATCCACAGGTCGTAGACCAAACCGAGGTCGACCACGTTGATGCCCAGCTCCGGGTCGATCACGTCGTGGAGGAACTCCTCCACCTCGCCGATGAGCTTGAGCTGCTCCTCGGTCTGCTGCGGACGCTCGGCCTGTTTCTCTGCATCAGTCATCGCTTACTCCTTCTCTCCCAGTGCGTCCGACGTCGCCGCCTGGAACGCCTTCCACCCCAGCAGCGCGCACTTCACGCGCGCCGGGAACTTGGCCACGCCGGCGAATGCCACGCCGTCGCCGATCTTCGCTGCATCCCCCTCGACGGTGCCACGCGAGGTGATCATCTCGTCGAAGGCGGCGAGCTTCGACATCGCCTCGTCGACAGGCAGCCCGATGACCTCCTCCGCCATCACCGAGGTGGAGGCCTGCGAGATCGAGCAGCCCTCGGCGTCGTAGGAGACGTCCTCGACCGTGGAGCCGTCCTCGGACAGGTGGACGCGCAAGGTCAGCTCGTCGCCGCACGACGGGTTGACGTGGTGCACCTCCGCCTCGTACGGCTCGCGCAGCCCCGCGTGCTGCGGGTTCTTGTAGTGGTCCAGGATGACTTCCTGGTACATGGATTCGAGGTTCATCGCGCGAAAAACTCCTTCGCTTTGTTAATCGACGACACCAAGGTATCAACCTCGTCCAGCGTGTTGTACAGGTAAAAGCTCGCACGCGACGTGGACTGCATGTCCAGGCCCCGGTGCAGCGGCCACGCGCAGTGGTGGCCGGTGCGGATGGCCACGCCCTCGGCGTCGAGCACCTGGCCCAGGTCGTGCGGATGCACGCCCTCGACCGTAAAGGCGATCGCACCGCCGCGGTTGTCGGCGGTGAGCGGGCCGGCGATGCGGAGGCCGTCGATACGCTGCATCTGCTCCAGGGCATACGCGGTGAGCTCGCGCTCGTGCGCCTGGATGTCCTCCATGCCGATCTCGGTGAGGAAGCGCACCGCCTCGCCGAGCCCCACGACCTGGGAGGTCATCTGGGTGCCCGCCTCAAAGCGCTGCGGCGCCGGGGCAAACGTCGTTTCCTCCATGCGCACAACCTCGATCATGGAGCCGCCGGTGAGGAACGGGGGCAGCTCGTTGAGGTGCTTCGAGTACACCGCGCCCACACCGTTTGGCCCGCACATCTTGTGGCCGGAGAACGCAGCGAAGTCCACGTCGAGCGCGTGGAAGTCCACCGGCATGTGCGGCACCGACTGGCAGGCGTCGAGCACGGTCAGCGCGCCGACGGCCTTGGCGCGTCGCACCATCTCGGCGACGTCGGCGTGCGCGCCGGTGACGTTGGACTGGTGGGTGAAGGCGACAACCTTGACGGTGTCGTCGAGCTCGAGCGAGTCGAGGTCGATGCGGCCGTCCTCGGTCATCGTGTACCACTTCAGCGTCGCACCGGTGCGACGCGCCAGCTCCTGCCACGGCACCAGGTTCGCGTGGTGCTCGAGCTCCGTGATCACGATGGTGTCGCCCTCGCCCACCGCGAACTCGCCGGCACGCGTGTCGCCCAGCACGTAGGCGACCAGGTTCAGCGCCTCGGTGGCGTTCTTGGTGAACGCGATCTCGTCGTCGCGCGCTCCCACGAACGCCGCGATGGCGGCGCGGGCGGACTCGTAGGCGTCAGTGGCCTCCTCGGCCAGCTGGTACGAGCCGCGGTGCACCGGGGCGTTGCAGCCGAGCACGAAGTCGCGCTCGGCGTCCCACACGCGCTGCGGGCGCTGCGATGTCGCGCCCGAATCCAGGTACACCAACGGCTTGTCCCCGCGCACCGTGCGCGACAGGATCGGGAACTCCTTGCGGATGGCAGTTACGTCGAGCGCCATTAGATGAACTTCTCGTAGCCCTCGGCCTCGAGCTGGTCGGCGAGCGAGGAGTCGCCGGTCTGCACGATCTTGCCGTCGGCGAAGACGTGGATGAAGTCGGGCTTGACGTAGTTCAGGATGCGCTTGTAGTGCGTGATCATGAGCACGCCGCCGCCGGTCTCCTCCTGGTAGCGGTTGATGCCTTCGGAGACGATGCGCAGCGCGTCGACGTCCAGGCCGGAGTCCGTCTCGTCCATGACGGCGAACTTCGGCTTCATCAGGGCAAGCTGCATGACCTCGTGGCGCTTCTTCTCGCCGCCGGAGAAGCCCTCGTTGACGGAGCGCTCGGAGAAGGAGGCGTCCATCTGCAGCGCCTCGCGGGCGGCGTTGAGCTCGCCGACCCACTCGCGCAGCTTCGGGGCCTCGCCGCGCACCGCGGTCACGGCGGAGCGCATGAAGTTCGACGAGGACACGCCCGGCACCTCCACCGGGTACTGCATGGCCAAGAAGAGACCTGCGCGGGCGCGCTCGTCGATTTCCATGTCGAGGATGTTCTCGCCGTCGAGAAGCACCTCGCCCTCGGTGACCTCGTACTTCGGGTGGCCCGCCAGCGTGTAGGCGAGGGTGGACTTGCCAGAGCCGTTCGGGCCCATGATCGCGTGGGTCTCGCCGCCCTTGATGGTCAGGTTGACGCCCTTGAGGATCGGCTTCGGTTCCTGGCCTTCCTCGGTGGGCAGGACGTTGGCGTGCAGGTTCTTAATTTCCAGGGTGGACATGTATTGCTCCTTTTAGTTTTCGTTGCGCTCGAGCTCGCCGGCGACGCGGGCGATGAGTTCTTCGCGGATGGACTCGACGGGGATCTGGTTGAGGACCTCGTTGAAGAAGCCGCGGATGATCAGGCGGGTGGCGTCTTCCTCGCGGATGCCGCGGGAGCGCAGGTAGAACAGCTGGTCGTCGTCGAAGCGGCCGACGGTTGCGGCGTGGCCCGCGCCGGCGATCTCGCCGGTTTCGATCTCCAGGTTCGGGATGGCGTCGGCGCGTGCGCCGTCGGTGAGCACCAGGTTGCGGTTGGTCTCGTAGGTGTCGGTGCCCTTCGCCTCGGCGCGGATGAGCACGTCGCCCACCCAGCAAGTGCGGGCCTCGGGCAGCTTGGAGGCCTTGTCGCCCTGCAGCGCGCCCTTGTACAGCACGTTGGAGCGGCAGGTCGGCACCGCGTGATCCACCAGCAGGCGGTTCTCGATGTACTGGCCGGCGTCGGCGAAGTACACGCCGGTCAGCTCGGCGTCACCGCCCGGGGCCTCGAAGGCGAGGCGCGGGGTGATGCGGACGATCTCTCCGCCGAAGGTGGCCACGTGGTGGCGCAGGGTTGCATCGCGCTTCACGACGATCGACTGCTGGCCAACGTGCACCGCATCCAGATCCCAGTCGGCGTCCACCACGGCGTTGACGCGGGAGCCCTCGCCGATGACCCAGTTGACGTTGTCGGCGTGGGTGCCGGAGCCTGCGTAGCGCACCACAACGGTGGCCTCTGAGTTCGCGCCGGATTCGAACACGACGGTGCCGAAGGTGGTCTTGTCCGCGCCAGCACCGGTGATGGTCACGGTAATCGGTTCGGTCAGCTCGGCGTTCGCCGGCACCGAGATCAGGGTGGCGTTCTCGGAGGAGGTCCAGGCCTGGGCGGCGACACGGTCGACGGGGGCGCCGGCGGCGGTCACGCGCTCGTCGTCAAGCGAAACCTGCTCGACTGCGACCTCACTGGGAGCATCCACCGCAATCTGCGCCTCGGCCTGCGGGGCGAACTCGCCGTTGTGCAGGCCGCGAAGGCGGCGCAGGGAAATGAAGCGCCAGACCTCGTCGCGGCCGCCCGGGACCTCGAAATCCTCCACGTTGAAGGAGGAAAACAGGTCGCCCTTGTTGTTGTGCGTAGTCGCGTTTTTGACGGTTTCGGCCATTTAGCCCACCGATCCTTCCATTTGCAGCTCGATGAGGCGGTTCAGCTCGAGGGCGTACTCCATGGGCAGCTCCTTGGCGATCGGCTCGACAAAGCCGCGCACGATCATTGCCATGGCCTCTTCCTCGGCGATGCCGCGGGACATGAGGTAGAACAGCTGGTCCTCGGAGACCTTGGACACCTTCGCCTCGTGGCCCAGGGTCACGCGGTCGTTGCGGATGTCGTTGTACGGGTAGGTGTCCGAGCGCGAGACGTCGTCCACCAGCAGCGCGTCGCACTCCACGTTGGACGCAGAGTCGTGCGCGTTGGCGTTGATCTGCACCAAGCCGCGGTACGCCGCTCGGCCACCGCCGCGGGCGACGGACTTGGACACGATGGACGAGGAGGTGTGCGGCGCCATGTGTGTCATCTTCGCGCCGGTGTCCTGGAACTGGCCCTCGCCCGCGAACGCGACGGAGAGCACCTCGCCGCGGGCATGCTCGCCGGTCATCCACACGGCCGGGTATTTCATGGTGACCTTGGAGCCGATGTTGCCGTCGACCCACTCCATGGTCGCGCCCTCTTCAGCCTTCGCGCGCTTGGTGACCAGGTTGTAGACGTTGTTGGACCAGTTCTGGATGGTGGTGTAGCGGCAGCGGCCGCCCTTCTTCACGATGATCTCCACCACAGCGGAGTGCAGCGAGTCCGACTTGTAGATCGGGGCGGTGCAGCCCTCGACGTAGTGCACGTAGGCGTCCTCGTCGACGATGATGAGGGTGCGCTCGAACTGGCCCATGTTCTCCGTGTTGATGCGGAAGTAGGCCTGCAGCGGGATGTCCACGTGGACCCCCGGCGGGACGTAGATGAAGGAGCCGCCGGACCACACTGCGGTGTTCAGCGCCGAGAACTTGTTGTCGCCGGCCGGGATGACGGAGCCGAAGTACTCCTTGAACAGGTCCTCGTGCTCGCGCAGGGCGGTGTCGGTGTCGACGAAGATAACGCCCTTTTCCTCCAGGTCCTCGCGGATCTGGTGGTAGACCACCTCGGACTCGTACTGCGCGGCCACGCCTGCGACGAGGCGCTGCTTCTCAGCTTCCGGGATGCCCAGCTTGTCGTAGGTGTTCTTGATGTCCTCCGGCAGGTCGTCCCAGCTGGTGGCCTGCTCCTCGGTGGAGCGGACGTAGTACTTGATGTTGTCGAAGTCGATGTCGGACAGGTCCGCGCCCCAGGTGGGCATGGGCTTCTTGTCGAAGATCTCCAGCGCCTTCACACGCTGGTTGAGCATCCACTCCGGCTCGCCCTTAATGCCGGAAATGTCGCGCACGACATCTTCGTTCAGGCCGCGGCGCGCGGCGGCGCCGGCGGCGTCCGAGTCGTGCCAGCCGTAGTTGTAGGCGCCGATCGACTCGATGATCTCGTCGTCGTTCATCGGCTTCTCAAGGCCTGGTGTGGGCTTCACTTCAGTCATTGTCAGCCGCTCCTTTCGTTGCTGTTCCCGCCGAGCGCGTTCGGGTCCGCGCCGCGGCAAGGGGGATGTTAGTTGTGCAGATTCCGTCGCCGTCGGAGATGAGGGCAAGCGGCTGCACATGCGTATCGACGATCCGCGCCACCGCCTCCCTTTCTGCCTCGCAGAACTCCGGGTGCGCCGCGGCAACCGCGGACACCGGGCAGTGGTGCTGGCAGATCTGGATGCCGGCGTCGGTGCGGTGGACGCTCGGGGCGTAGCCGTGCTTTTCCAGCGCGGCGGCGACGCGCTGCGCCGTCACCTCTGGCTCGTCCGCCGGCTCCACGTCGCCGAGGATCTTTTCCACGCGGGCGCGGGCGAAGTCGCGCACCGCGTCCTCGCCCCCGATCTGCTGGATCAGTTCCACGGCGTCGAGCGCGAGTCCGTCGTAGTGCGAACCGAAGCGCTCGCGACCTGCGGCGGTGAGCTGAAAGTGCTTGGCCGGCCGGCCGCGCCCCTGCTCCTCCCCCGCGACGGCGCGCGGGGCGCAGGGTACTGCCAGCTTCTCCTCGACGAGCTTGTCCACGTGCCTGCGCACGCCGGCCGCCGAGAGGCCGAGCTCTTCCGCAATGTCGTTGGCCGCTACCGGGCCCCGCTTGAGCAGGACCGACATCACCTGCGAGCGCGTGTCGCCGCCAACGCGGGACGCGTCCGCAGGAGCGGGATTGCGGGTATCCGCTGTGTCCGCTGTGTCCACGATGGCACCACCTTTCGCTCGATGTGGTTTGGGTCGCTGCCTTTTCACAACACTAGTGTGTTGTAAATATTCCCGCCGCAACGGGTGGGCCCGTGTCGGGGCGCCACTTAGACTGTTCAACCGTGACTGAACCCGAACGCCCGCACGGCACCCGACGTACGCGCCACGCCAGGCGCGTGAGCTTGGTCAGCGAGCTGCCCCGCTTCGGTCGTCCGGGATCCCGTTCAACGCTGCTCCACGACCCGGCCTCCCCTGCCCAGAGCACTCCGACAAGCGTGGCGGTTCGCACCCGCGAGCGCAGCCGATTCGCGGCTCTGCGCTGGGCAGGTGCGGCGGGGGCGTGCCTGATCGCCTTCGCGGGCATCGGCGGCGGCGCCCTGCCGGTGGTGGAAAACCCGTGGCAGAACTTCCCCTTCGGCGCGGAGATGGGACGCATGATGCTCGCCTCCAACGCGCTCGTGCTCATCGGCGTCGGCGTGTTGGTGGCCGCTTGGCTGGCCATGGCGCCGTTCGTCGGGGCGTCGCCGGGCGCGGCACGAGGGGCGCGGGTGAGCAACCCGGAGATGCTGCGCACCTTCATCGCGTGGGTGATCCCGCTGCTCGCCACCGCACCACTGTTCACCCAGGACATCTACTCCTACCTGGCCAACGGCAACATCGTGCGCCAGGGGCTCGACCCGTACTCCTCCGGCCCCGTGGAGATTCTCGGCGTGGAGCACCATCTCGCCCGCTCCGTGCCGTTTATTTGGGCGCACTCCCCTAGCCCGTACGGGCCGGTTGCGCTCGGCACGGCGGCGGTGATCTCGCACATCACGGGTGACTCGATCTTTTGGGGCGTGCTCGCCCACCGCGTCGTGTCTGTCGCTGGCATTCTCGCCGCGGCCTGGGCAGTGCTCGCGCTGGCGAAGCGCTGCGGCGTAACAGGGCCGGCCGCCCTGTGGCTGGGCATCCTCAACCCGCTGACGGTGTTGCACATGGTCGGCGGCATCCACAACGAGGCCATCATGATGGGCCTGCTGCTCGTCGGCCTCGAGGTGGGGCTGCGAGGCATCGACCGGCTCGAGCGCGACCGGCGCTCCGGCTGGGCTCAGCTCGCTGCTTCTGCTGCCCTGATCAGCTGCGCCGGCATGGTGAAGGTGATCGGCTTTTTGGCCCTCGGATTCACCGGCATGGCGCTGGCCCGCCACCTGCGCACACGACCACTTCGCCAGCGCAGCGGCCCCCGCGCGATCGCCACCTCCGCCGCCCTGCACGCGACCATGCTGGTGGCCACCGCCATCGCGGTCTCGCTAATCTCCGGCATCGGCCTGGGGTGGGTCACCGGCCAAGGAGGCGCCGCGCAAATCCGCAGCTGGCTGTCTGTGACCACGGATATCGGCGTCGCCGGCGGGTTCCTCGGCATGAACCTGGGGCTCGGCGACCACACGGACGCGATGCTCAGCGTGACCCGTTGGGCGGGGTTGACCGTCGCCGCCGCGTTCGCGGTGCGCATGCTCTGGGCCACCTACCGCGGCACCATCCACCCGGTCGGCGGTCTCGGCGTGTCCACGTTCGTTTTGGTTGTGCTGTTTCCCGTCGTGCACCCCTGGTACCCGTTGTGGGCCGTGCTTCCGCTGGCGGCGTGGGCGAACCGTTTCGCCTTCCGCGCCTCTGTGGCCGGGTACTCGGCGTTGGTGAGCTTCCTCGTCCTCCCCCGCGGGCTCCGCCTCCAAGCGGGGGCGGTGGCCACCATCTACGGCTCCGCCATCGTCGGCTTCATCCTGCTGACGGTGTGCGTGGCGCTCACGCTTCGGGTGCTGCGGCGCAGGCGGTCTACACTCATCACCCATGAGTGATCACGCGCTGGTTGTCGACAGTGTTGTCAAGCGGTTCGGCGACAAAACGGCAGTTGACGGGCTCTCATTCACAGCGCGGCGCGGCGAGCTGCTGGCGCTTCTGGGCCCCAACGGCGCCGGTAAAACCACCACCATCGAGATGTGCGAGGGCTTTACCAAGCCCACCTCCGGGTCGATCCGCGTGCTCGGCATCGACCCGGTCGCGCAGCCGCAGAAGGTGCGCGACCGCATCGGCATCATGCTCCAGGGCGGCGGCTCCTACGCCGGCGTCTCCGTCGAAGAAATGCTCAACCTCGCCGCCAGCTACAACAAGCATCCCCACGACCCGCGGTGGCTCATGGAGTTGGTGGGGCTGGAAGGCGCAGCCAAGACCACCTACCGCCGACTGTCGGGCGGCCAGCAGCAGCGACTGTCGCTGGCGCTGGCGCTGATTGGCAGGCCGGAGCTGATCTTTCTGGACGAGCCCACCGCGGGCCTGGACGCCCAGTCCCGTATGGCGGTGTGGGACATCATCTCCGCACTCAAGCGCGACGGGGTGAGCGTCCTGCTCACCACCCACCTCATGGACGAGGCCGAAAGCCTCGCGGATGCCGTGGTCATCATCGACCACGGCAAGGTCGTCGCCCAGGGCACCCCGGAAGAG
Source organism: Corynebacterium sp. HMSC034A01 (assembly GCF_001838175.1). NCBI lineage: Bacteria > Bacillati > Actinomycetota > Actinomycetes > Mycobacteriales > Corynebacteriaceae > Corynebacterium > Corynebacterium sp. HMSC034A01. The sequence continues at coordinate 12,287 of NZ_KV835925.1, forward strand.
CTGACCAGCCACGAAGAGTTTCAGGTGCTCGCGGTCGAGACGGCGGAGGTGTTCGACGTGCAAAAGCTTAACGACGAGCTCACGCCCGCCGGCCTCACAGTCGAGGAAGTCCGGCCGCGCAGTTACCGGATCAAAGGTACGGGCTCGCCGGAGGTCGTCGAGACGCTCGCGCGCGAGGCCGCACGCCAGGATGTGCTGATCCGCGAGCTGAGCGTGTCCCACCGCAACTTAGAGGACGTGTTTTTGGACATCACAGGAAGGGAGCTGAGGAGCTAATGGAGAAGCTCACCCCAGGCATTTTCGCCCCGGCGCCGCAGCGGGCGTCGTTCGGCCGGATGGCCGCGGCCCAAGGGCGCATCGAGGCGAAGCTGATGCTGCGCCACGGCGAGCAGCTCCTGGTCAACGTGCTGATCCCGGCGGCGATCCTGCTGGCGGCCCACTTCGCCCCGATCCTCGGCGAGAACACTGAGTCCGACGTGCTCGTGCCCATGGTTTTCGCCGTGGCCGCCACCGGCGCGGGCTTTACTGGCCAGGCCATCGCCGTCGCCTTCGACCGCCGCTACGGGGCCTTGAAGCGCACCGGCGCGTCCGGGGTGCCGCCCTGGACCATCATCGTGGGCAAGATCCTCGGCGTGCTGGCTACGGTGGTGGTGCAGCTGGTGGTGCTCGGCGCAATCGCCCTGGCGTTGGGGTGGCGCGTGACCCCCGCCGGCGCCGCGTTCGGGTTGGCCACCCTCCTGTGCGGTGTGGCCGCGTTCACCGCGCTGGGGCTGCTGATGGGCGGCACCCTGCGCGCCGAGCTGGTGCTGGCGCTTGCGAACCTGATCTGGCTGGTGCTCATGGGCATCCTCGGCTGGGTGGGCTACTCCGGCGACATCGCGCACGCCGGGTGGTGGAACGCGGTGCCCACCGTGGCGCTGGCGGGCGCGCTGGTGCAAGCCCTGCAACTGCAGGTCAACTGGGCGGCGTGGGCCTCGCTCGCCGCCTGGGGGGTAGCCGCGGTGACCGCGGCCGTGCGCCTGTTCCGCTTTGACGGGTAGGCGCGATACACTCACCACGATCAACATCGTCCGAAAGTTGGAGAAACAGTGACCGCAACCACAGCCGAGACCCGCCCGAGCTCCTGGAGGGAGGCCTGGCGCGACCCGTCGCTGAAGCTGCAGCGCACCCTCGCGATGGTGCTGCTGCTGTGCCAGGGCGGCATCACCGTCACCGGCTCGCTCGTGCGCGTGACCGGTTCGGGCCTCGGCTGCGACACGTGGCCGCTGTGCCACGAGGGCTCGCTCGTGCCGGTCGCCGGCGCGGCCCCCTGGATCCACCAGGCGATCGAGTTCGGCAACCGCCTCCTCGCCTTCGTGGTCGCCGCGGCCGCCGGCCTCGTGCTCTTTGCCGTGATCCGTGCCGGACGCCGCAAGGACATCAAGACGCTGGCCTGGATCTCCCTGATCGGCGTGATCGTGCAGGCCGTCATCGGCGGCATCTCGGTGCGGCTCGACCTGCGTTGGTGGTCCGTGGCGGTGCACTTCCTGCCGTCGATGGTGCTCGTGTTCGTCGCCGCAATGCTCTACATGCGCATCGCCGAAACCGACTCCGCGGTACCCACCCGCCGCTACCCCGGCTCGGCGCAGACGTGGACGCTCATCGCCGTCGCGGCACTGTGCCTCGTGCTCGTCACCGGCACCATGGTCACCGGCTCCGGCCCGCACTCCGGCGACGCGGGCGCGGGCATGGAGGGCCGCCTCGAGTTGGACACGCGTGTGCTCGCCTACGTGCACTCGGTGTGCATGTACCTCTACCTCATTGCCACGATCATTACCACGGTGCTGCTGCGCAACTCCGGCGCCCCAGACGACGTCAAGCGCACCGCTTACGTGCTCATCGCGATGATCCTGGTGCAGTGGGCCATCGGTGTGATCCAGTTCCGCCTCGGTGTTCCGCGCTGGACAATCCCTGCACATATCGCCATGTCGTCGGTCGTGGTTGCGTTTAGCGGCTTCCTTTTTGCACATGGGAAGCGCAGGTTGCCTACGCTCGTGTGACATGAAAGCAATCGTTGTCACATCCCATGGCGGCCCGGAAGTCCTCGAGTACAAGGACGTCGAGCCGCCACAGCCGTCTGAGGGGCAGTTGCTTGTCGACGTCACGTACGCCGGCATCAACTACATCGACACCTACTTCCGCTCCGGAACCTACCCCTCGAACCCGCCGTACATTCCCGGCACCGAGGGCTGCGGCCGCGTGGTGGAAGATCCCCTGGGCAAGATCGCGCCCGGCACCCTCGTGGCCTGGCACGCCGCCCCCGGCTCCTACGCCGAGCAGGTGGCGGTGGACCGCAACCGGCTGGTCGCCGTGCCGGAGGGCGTCGATCCTGCGGTGGCGGCCTCGATGCTGCTGCAGGGCATGACCTCGCACTACCTCCTCCACGGCGTGCGCGAGACGAAGCCGGGCGACACCATGGTGGTCACCGCCGGCGCCGGCGGCGTGGGGCTGATCCTGACCCAGATGGCGGCCGCCGAGGAGGCGACCGTCTACTCGGTTGTCTCCACCGACGAGAAAGAACAGCTCGCCTACGACGCGGGCGCAACCAAGGTGTTCCGCTACGGCGAGGACCTCGCCGAGCAGATCAAGGCCGAAAACGGCGGCGGCGTGGACGTGGTCTACGACGGCGTCGGGCAGGACACCTTCGAGATGTGCCTGAACGTCACCCGCCCGCGCGGGCTAGTCTGCTCCTTCGGCTCCGCCTCGGGCGACGTCGAGCCGTTCAAGATCCAGGAGCTCAACGCACACGGCGCGCTGTTCCTCACCCGCCCGTCGCTGAAGCACTACGTGGCCACCGATGACGAGTTCCTCATGCGCGCCCAGGCCGTGGCCCGGGCGGTGGAAGAGGGCACGGTGAAGATCCGTATCCACCCGCCCTATGAACTGAAAAACGCCCGCCAGGCCCACGAGGACCTGCAGGCGCGCAACACCACCGGCTCGGTTGTGCTGAAGGTCTAGAACAGCAGCTGGCCGACGGTCTCCCAGCCGAGCACCGCGTCGAAGGACAGGCCCAGAAACAGCGCGGCGAGGTAGTTGTTGGAGAGGATGAACAGCTTCAGCGGCTTGACGTTCTCGCCGCGCACGATGCCCTGGTGCAGCTTGGTCGCCATGACCAAGAACGCCGCACCCGAGGCAATCGCGATTACCAGGTAGATCCAGGACGCCGCCGGCACCAGCAGCAGGGAGACCGCCACGGTGAGCCAGGAGTAGATCACGATCTGGCGCGAGGTCTCCTCGGCGGAGGCGACCACCGGCAGCATGGGCACGTTGGCGCGGGCGTAGTCGTCCTTGTACTTCATGGCCAGCGCCCAGGTGTGCGGCGGGGTCCAGAAGAAGATGATCAGAAACAGCACGATGGCCTGCCACCAGTTGTCGGCGGAGCCGTCGTGGACGTTGTCGCGGATCACGGCCCAGCCCACCATCACGGGCATGCAGCCGGCGGCTCCGCCCCAGATGACGTTCTGCCAGGTGCGGCGCTTCAGCCACTTCGTGTAGACGAAGATGTAGAAGAAGTTGGTCAGCAGGATGAAAAACGCCGCCAGCCAGGAGTTGCACAGCACGCCAAGCCACAGCACGGACAACACGAGCATCACCCAGGCGAACACGGCCGCCTTCTGCTTGGTCACCGAATGGCGCACCAGCGGGCGCGCGCGGGTGCGGCCCATCTTCTGGTCAATGTCGTAGTCCGCCACCATGTTGAAGGTGTTCGCGGCGGCCGCCCCCATCCAGCCGCCGAGCAGCGTGCCCAGCACGAGCCAGAGGTGCACCTCGCCGCGGTGCGCCTGCAGCATCGCGGGGATCGCGGCGACCAAGAGAAGTTCAATGACCCTCGGCTTCGTCAACGCGAAATATGCCTTGATGGTCTCCAACAACTCTCTCCTTTTTGTACCGCCGTCGGGCGCGGGCAATCATACCTTTGGACGATGGTAGCCCCAACCAACGCGAGTCAACGAATCGAGGATGGGGTGGGACCGGAGGCGTCGATAAGCGATATGCTTTTGTCCGACCTTAAAGAAAGCGAGGACCCCATGACGCTGCCCCCGAAACTGCAGGCAATGACCGAGCGCAACTACCCGCAGGATTGGACCGAGACCGACACCCGCGCCGTTGACACGGCCAGGGTGCTCGCCGCCGACGCGGTGGAAAACTGCGGTTCCGGCCACCCCGGCACCGCCATGAGCCTCGCGCCGCTGGCCTACACCCTGTTCCAGCGCGTGATGGACGTGGACCCGGCCGACAAGGACTGGGTGGGCCGCGACCGCTTCGTGCTGTCCAACGGCCACTCCTCGCTCACGCAGTACGTGCAGCTCTACCTCGGCGGCTTCGGGCTGGAGCTGCAGGACCTGAAGGACCTGCGCACCTGGGGTTCGAAGACCCCGGGCCACCCGGAGTACAACCACACCGACCACATCGAGATCACCACTGGCCCGCTCGGCCAGGGCCTCGCCTCCGCCGTGGGCATGGCGATGGCTTCTCGACGTGAGCGTGGCCTGTTCGACCCCGACGCCCCCGCCGGCGAGTCCCCATTCGACCACTACATCTACGTCGTCGCCGGCGACGGCTGCCTGCAGGAGGGCGTGACCTCCGAGGCGTCCTCGCTCGCCGGCACGCAGCAGCTGGGCAACCTCATCCTGTTCTGGGACGACAACCGCATCTCCATCGAGGACGACACCCAAATCGCGTTCACCGAGGACGTGCTCAAGCGTTACGACGCCTACGGCTGGCAGACGCTGACCGTCGAATCCGGCGAGGACGTCGCCGCCATTGAGGCCGCCGTTGCCGAGGCGAAGGCGGAGCCGACCAAGCCGACGATCATCCGCGTCAAGACCGTGATCGGCTACCCCGCCCCGAACCTGATGAACACCGGCGCCATCCACGGCGCAGCACTCGGCGCCGACGAGGTCGCCGCGGTCAAGGAGACGCTCGGTTTCGACCCGGCCGTGAACTTCCCCGAAGAGGACGAGGTGATCGCTCACACCCGCAAGCTGCGCGAGCGCGCCGCAGAGAAGCGGGCTGCCTGGGACGAGAAGTTCAACGCCTGGGCCGAGGCGAACCAGGAGCGCAAGGCCCTGCTGGACCGCCTCACCGCCCGCGAGCTGCCGGCAGACTGGGCCAAGGACTTCCCCACCTGGGAGCCGGACGCGAAGGGTGTGGCCACCCGCAAGGCCTCCGCGGCAGCCATCCAGGCCGCCGCGGCCGCGCTGCCTGAGCTGTGGGGCGGCTCCGCCGACCTGGCGGGCTCCAACAACACTCTGATCGAGGGCGCGCCGTCGTTTGGCCCGCGCTCCATTTCCACCGAGATGTTCTCCGCCGACCCGTACGGGCGCAACCTGCACTTCGGCATCCGCGAGCACGCCATGGGCGCGGTGATGAACGGCATCGCCCTGCACGGCGGCACCCGCGTCTACGGCGGCACCTTCCTCATCTTCTCCGAGTACCTCTACCCCGCCATCCGCGTGGCCGCCCTGTCCGGCATCGACGGCTACTACGTGTTCACCCACGACTCCATCGGTCTCGGCGAGGACGGCCCGACCCACCAGCCGGTGGAGACCCTCGCCGCGCTGCGCGCCATCCCGGACGTGGCCGTGATCCGCCCGGCCGACGCGAACGAGACCTCCGCCGCCTGGATCGCCGCGCTCGAGGCGAAGGAGCAGCCGAAGGCGCTGGCCCTGTCGCGCCAGAACCTGCCGGTGCTCGAGGGCACCAAGGAGAAGGCCTTCGAGGGCGTCGCCCGCGGCGCCTACGTGCTGGTCGAGGAATCCGCTGATACCCCGGACGTGATCCTCATGGCATCCGGCTCCGAGGTGCAGTACGCCGTCGAGGCCGCCAAGGCGCTCGAGGCCGAGGGCACCGCCACCCGCGTGGTGTCCGTGCCGTCCATGGACTGGTTCATGGAGCAGGACGACGCCTACATCGACTCCGTGCTGCCGCGCGACGTCAAGGCCCGTGTCTCCGTGGAGGCCGCGACCTCCATGCCGTGGTTCCGCTTCCTCGGCGAGTACGGCCGCGCCGTGTCCCTGGAGCACTTCGGCGCCTCCGCCCCCGGCGCCGAACTGTTCGAGCGCTTCGGCTTCACCACCGACAACGTCGTGCGCACCGCCCGCGAGACCCTCGAGTGCGTGCGCGAACAGCACAGCGTGGCGACGAGCGTGCGCGTCGGCGACACCGAATCCGAGCCCACCCGCGGCGACGGGCGTTAGCTCGCGAACGGAACACACAGGAAGGAATAGGACATGACCGCAATCGACGACCTCTACCAGGTCGGCACCTCCACCTGGCTCGACGACCTGTCGCGCGAGCGCATCGCCACCGGCAACCTGGGCGAGGTGAAGCAGGCGAAGTCCATCGTCGGCGTGACCACCAACCCCGCGATCTTCGCGGCAGCGATGGGCTCCGGCACCCACTACGACGAGCAGCTCGCCGAGCTGAAGCAGGCCGGCACCACCGCCGACGCCGCCGTCTACGCCATGAGCGTCAAGGACGTCCAGGACGCCTGCGACCTCTTCCGCGACACCTTTGAGGCCACCGGCGGCAAGGACGGGCGCGTCTCCATCGAGGTGGACCCGCGCTTCGCGGCCGACGAGGCCAAGACCATCGACCAGGCCCGCGAGCTGTGGCAGCTGGTGGACCGCGACAACCTCATGATCAAGATCCCGGCGACCAACGAGTCGCTGCCCGCCGTCACAGCGGCACTGGCCGAAGGCATCTCCGTCAACGTCACCCTGATCTTCTCCGTGGAGCGCTACAAGCAGGTCATCGATGCCTACAAGGACGGCATCCGCAAGGTCGCCGCCAACGGCCACGACGTCAGCCGCATCCACTCCGTGGCGTCCTTCTTCGTCTCCCGCATGGACACCGAGGTGGACAAGCGTCTCGAAGCCATCGGCACCGAGGAGGCGCTGGCGCTGCGCGGCAAGGCCGGCATCGCCAACGCGCGGCTGGCGTATGCCCTGTTTGAGCGTGAGTTTGGCGGAGCTGACGTCGAGAAGCTTCCTGCGGGCGCGAACGCCCAGCGCCCCCTATGGGCGTCGACCGGTGTGAAAAACCCGGACTACCCGGCGACGATGTACGTCACTGAGCTCGCTGGCCCGCAGACCGTGAACACGATGCCGGAGAAGACGCTCGACGCGGTGCTTCGCGACGGCGGCGTGCACGGCGACACCCTCACCGGCACCGAAGCCGCCTCTCGCGAAACCTTCGCGGCGCTGCGCGGCGTGGGCATCGACCTCGACGACGTGGTCGCCGTGCTGGAGCGCGAAGGCGTGGAGAAGTTCGTGGACGCGTGGCAGGAGCTGCTCGATTCCATGACTGCTAGGCTCGCCTAACGTGACTTCACCGCACCAGCAGTGGACCAACCCGCTGCGCTCTGACGCCGACAAACGCCTCCCCCAGATCGCCGGGCCCTCCGGCATGGTGATCTTCGGGGTCACCGGCGACCTCGCCCGCAAGAAGCTGCTGCCGGCCGTCTACGACCTGGCCAACCGCGGCCTCCTGCCCGGCGGGTTCACGCTGGTCGGTTACGGGCGGCGCGACTGGTCCAAGGCCGACTTCGAGGCGTACGTGCGCAAGGCTGTCAACGACGGCGCGCGCACCGAGTTCCACGAGAACGTGTGGCAGCGCCTCGCCGAAGGCCTCGAGTTTGTCCAGGGCAACTTCGACGACGACGCCGCCTTCGACCGGCTTGCCGCCACCTGCAAACGCAGCGACGACGAGCGCGGCACCGCCGGCAACTGGGCCTACTACCTGTCCGTGCCGCCTGAATTCTTCGCCGAGGTGGTCCACCAGCTGGACCGCTCCGGCATGGCGCACGACGGCGAGAACCAGTGGCGCCGCGTGATCATTGAAAAGCCGTTCGGCCACGACCTCGAGTCCGCCAAGGAGCTCAACGCGGTCGTCGGCGCGGTGTTCGACGAGCGTTCCGTGTTCCGCATCGACCACTACCTGGGCAAGGAAACAGTGCAGAACATTTTGGCGCTGCGCTTTTCCAACCAGATGTTTGAGCCGGTGTGGAACTCCCACTACATCGACCACGTGCAGATCACCATGGCCGAGGACATCGGCCTGGGCGGGCGCGCCAGCTACTACGACGGCATCGGCGCCGCCCGAGACGTGATCCAGAACCACCTGATCCAATTGCTCGCGCTGGTTGCCATGGAGGAGCCGACGTCGTTCTCCCCCGGCCAGCTGCGCGCCGAGAAGCTCAAGGTGCTGCGCGCCACCTCAGCGGTGGGCCCGTTCGGCAAAACCACCGCGCGCGGGCAGTACACCGCCGGGTGGCAGGGCTCCAAGAAGGTCGTTGGCCTGCGCGAGGAGGACGGTTTCGACCCGGAATCCACCACCGAGACGTTTGCGGCCTGCACCCTGCAGATCGATTCGCGGCGCTGGGCCGGGGTGCCGTTCTACCTGCGCACCGGCAAGCGGCTGGGCCGCCGCGTCACCGAGATCGCGCTCGTGTTCAAGCGCCCGCCGTACCAGCCGTTCTCCCAGGGGCAGACGGACCTGCTGACCAACAACGCCGTGGTCATCCGCGTCCAGCCCGACGAGGGCGTGCTCATGCGCTTCGGCTCCAAGGTCCCCGGCCCCGGCATGGAACTGCGCGACGTGAACATGGACTTCTCCTACTCCGAGGCGTTCACCGAGCAGTCGCCGGAGGCCTACGAGCGCCTCATCCTGGACGCCTTGCTGGACGAATCGAGCCTGTTTCCCACCAACTCCGAGGTGGAGCGCAGCTGGGAGATCCTGGACCCGGTGCTGAACTACTGGGCCGAACAGGGCAGCCCCGACGACTACGCCGCCGGCACCTGGGGTCCGGCCTCCGCCGAGCGCATGCTGTTGAAGGACGGGCGCGCCTGGCGGCGCCCCTAAGCAAGAAAGGCTCGAGCATGATCACCGAACTGCCTGACACGACAACTAAGGCCATCGCTGCCGAGCTCGCACACGCCCGCGAGCGCCACTCGCTGGCCACCGGGCGCGTGCTCACTCTACTGGTGGCCATCGATGACGCGGGCGACAATGCAGGCGACGCCGGCATCGACGAGACACTTGCGACCCTGCGCGACGCCTCCTTTGAGCACCCCGCCCGCGTCCTGGTGCTCATCTCCGGCGACCCGCAGGCCGAAACCCGCCTCGACGCGCAGGTGCTGGTGGCCACCGACGCCGGCGCGTCCGAGGTCGTGGTCATGCGCCTCTACGGCGAGCTGACCGGCCACATGGGCGCGGTGGTCACACCGCTGCTGCTGCCGGACACCCCCGTGGTGGCATGCTGGCCGCAGAAAGCCCCGCGGCACCCCGCGGGCACGCAGCTGGGCCGCATCGCGCAGCGCCGCATCACGAACCTGCGCCGCGGCACGAACGGCGTGACTCTCGGTGATCTCACAGAAGGCTACGAGCACGGCGACTCGGACATGATGTGGTCGCGCATCACCCCGTGGCGCGGCATCGTCGCCTCCGCCTTGGACCGCCACCCCGGCACGCGCGTCCACAGCGCCGAGATCGCGGGCGCCGCCGGGGACCCGAGCGTGGACCTGGCCGCGGGTTGGCTCGCCTCCAGCCTGGGCGTTGATGTGACCCGCTACGAGGGCGAGGCGGCCGGCGACTTCCCCATCGCCCGCCTCGTGCTGCACTGCGACGGCGGCGACGTGGAGGTCGCAGTCCAGGACAGCCACACCGTGCGCATCTCCGCGCCGGGCAACGCCGATTCTTTCGTGGCCATGGGCGAGCGCGGCGAGGCGGAGAGTCTCGCCGAGGACCTGCGCCACCTCGGCCCCGACACCACCTACGAGCGCGCGCTGCGCGGACTTCAAGGAGTGCACAATGAGCTTTGATGACCTTGCATCGCTTCTCGACGAAGCAACCTCCCGGTTCACCTCCCTCATGACCGACGTCCACGCCGAGGGCCGCACCGCACGCGTGGTGCTCACCGGCGGCACCGCCGGCATCGCCCTGCTGGAGCGCCTCGCCGACGAGGACATCGACTGGTCGCGCGTCGAGGTCTTCTTCGGCGACGAACGCAACGTCCCCGCGGACCACCCCGATTCCAACGAGGGGCAGGCGCGTGCGGCGCTGCTGTCCAAGGTGGACATCCCCGAAGAAAACATCCACGGCTACGGCCTCGACGGCGGCCCGATGGACGCCGCGGTGGAGCGCTACCGCAACCTCGTCGGCGACGGCGGGTTCGACCTGCACCTTTTGGGCATGGGCGGCGAGGGCCACATCAACTCGCTGTTCCCCCACTCCGACGCGGTGCGCGAGCGCGACGCCATGGTGGTGGCGGTGACGGATTCGCCGAAACCGCCCGCCGAGCGCGCCACCTTGACCCTGCCGGCGGTACAGTCCGCCGACCGGGTGTGGCTGCTGGTCTCCGGCGCCGAGAAGGCGGAAGCGGCGAGCCACGCCTCCGACGGCGCCGATAGCGCCGACGACTGGCCCGTCGCCGGCGCTATCGGGCGTAAAGAAACGGTCCTGTTGGCCACGAAGGACGCAACAGGACCGTTCTAGTTCAGCGGGCGCTTAGACCGCGTAGGTCTGAATCAGGTTCAGGCCGATGATGCAGAGGATCCAGATCAGAGCCAGCAGCACGGTGACGCGGTCGAGGTTCTTCTCCACCGTCGTCGAACCGGACAGGTTGGCCTGGACGCCGCCGCCGAACAGGCTGGACAGGCCGCCGCCCTTACCCTTGTGGAGCAGGACGAAGACGGTCATGAGGATCGCGGCGATCACCAGCACAATCTCAAGGGCTAAAGCCATGTGTGCGACACCTTTCAAAATGGGCGATGGTGCAAACTCCCGATGAGCTTACACCACCGCAAACGCGAACCCAGCAGCGACTAGCGGTACCTACATCACCGCGTTGGCTGCCGCAGCGGCGAGCTTGGCAAAGTCCTGCCCGTCCAGGGAGGCGCCGCCGACCAGGCCGCCGTCGACGTCCGGCTGCGAGATGATCTCGGCCACCGTGTCGGCCTTGACGGAGCCGCCGTAGAGGATGCGGATCGCGTCGGCGACGGAGTCGTCGCTAAGCTCGCGCACGAGCTCGCGGATGCCGTGGCAGACCTCCTGGGCATCCTCCGCCGAGGCGACCTTGCCGGTGCCGATCGCCCAGACAGGCTCGTAGGCGATCACGGCTTTGGACAGGTCCACGCCGGCGAGCGACTCGCGCGCCTGCTTCACCACGAAGTCGACGTGCTCCCCCGCCTCACGCTCCTCAAGCGGCTCGCCCACGCAGACGATCGGGGCGATGCCGTGCTCGACGGCCTTGGCGGCCTTCGCAGCGACCTGCTCGTTGGTCTCCCCGTGGTACTCGCGGCGCTCCGAGTGGCCGACAACCACCCAGGAACACCCCAGCTTCTCCAGCATGGATGCGGAGATGTCGCCGGTGTAGGCGCCGTTGTCGTGCTCGGAGACGTCCTGGGCGCCGTAGGTGATCTTCAGCTTGTCGCCCTCCACCAGGGTCTGGATGGAACGCAGGTCTGTGAACGGGACCGTCAGCGCGATGTCGACGTACTCGTAGCCGTCCTTCGGAAACGCGAAGGCGAGCTTCTGGGCGCTCTGGATGGCCTCGAGGTGATCGTGGTTCATCTTCCAGTTGCCCGCGATAAGTGGCGTGCGTGCCATAGGTAGCAAACCTCCTAGTTCAGTACGGAAACGCCCGGCAGTTCCTTGCCCTCGATGAGCTCGAGGGAGGCGCCGCCGCCGGTGGAGATGTGGCTGAAGCCGCCCTCGTCCAGGCCGAGGGTGCGCACCGACGCCGCGGAATCGCCGCCGCCGACCACGGTGAAGGAGTCATTGTCCTTCGTCGCCGCGATCATGGCCTCGGCCACAGCCTTGGTGCCGTCCGCGAAGTTCGGGAACTCGAACACGCCCATCGGGCCGTTCCAGAACACCGTCTTGGAGTCCTTAATGGCCTCGGCGTACTTCTTGGCGGTCTCCGGGCCGATGTCCAGGCCCATCCAGCCCTCCGGGATCTCGTCCAGGCCGACGATCTTCTTCTCGGTGTCCTTGTCAAACTCCGCGCCGGCGGCGACGTCCACCGGCAGCAGCAGCTTGTCGCCGAAGCGCTCGATGAGCTCCTTGCAGGTGTCCACCATGTCGTCTTGCAGCAGGGACTTCTGCACGTTGTGGCCCTGGGCGGCGAGGAAGGTGTAGCACATGCCACCGCCGATGATGATCTTGTCGGCCTTTTCCGCAAGCGCCTCAATCACGCCGAGCTTGTCGGAGACCTTGGAGCCGCCCAGCACCACCACGTACGGGTGCTCCGGGTTGTCCTTCACGGAAGACAGGGTCTCAACCTCCTTGTCCACGAGGTAGCCCGCGTAAGCCGGGAGCTTCTTAGCCACGTCAAAGACGGAGGCCTGCGCGCGGTGCACAACGCCGAAGCCGTCGGAGACGAACGCGCCGTTGTCGGCCGCCAGCGCCGCGAGCTCCTCAGCGAAAGCGGTGCGCTCCGCTTCGTCCTTGGAGGTCTCGCGCGCGTCGAAGCGCACGTTTTCGAGCAGGAGGATCTCACCCTCGGTCAGGCCATTAGCGCGCTCGTGAGCGTCCTCGCCGGAGACGTCGCCGGCCAGCGGGACAAACTGACCCAGGCGCTCAGACAGCGCCTCCGCCACCGGGGCGAGGGAGAACTTCGGGTTGACCTCGCCCTTCGGGCGGCCCAGGTGCGCCATGACGATCACCTTGGCGCCGCCGTCAAGCAGCGCCTTCAGAGTGGGCAGCGAGGCGTCGATGCGGCCGGCATCGGTGATGTTGCCGTCGTCATCCAGGGGCACGTTGAAGTCGGACCGGACCAGGACGTGGCGGCCGTCCACGCCTTCGTCGAGAAGCTGCTGCAGGTTCTTGGTCATAGGTATCTCCTTTGCTCTGTGAACACTCACCATCGTATGAAAAACGGGCCCGCCGTGCCGGAAGGCACCACGGACCCGCAACCAAAGCCCTTAGAGCTTGTCCGCCACGAACTTGGTCAGGCGGATGTACTGGGCGGTGTAGGACCACTCGTTGTCGTACCAGGAGATGATCTTGACCAGGTTGCCGTCAATCACACGGGTCATGCCGGCATCGAAGATCGCGCCGTGCGGATTGCCGATGATGTCGGAGGAGACGATCGGGTCCTCGGTGTACTTCAGCGCCTGGCCGAACTCGGGATCCTCGGCTGCCTTCTTCACTGCTGCGTTGAGCTCCTCAACGCTGGTCTCCTTGGACAGGGTGACGGTCAGGTCGGTGGCAGAGCCGGTGATGGTGGGCACGCGCATCGCGAAGCCGTCGAGCTTGCCGTCCAGGTTCGGCAGCACCAGGCCGACGGCCTTGGCGGCGCCGGTGGTAGTGGGCACGATGTTCTGGGCTGCGGCGCGGGCGCGGCGCAGGTCCTTGTGCGGCGCGTCCTGGAGGCGCTGGTCGCCGGTGTAGGCGTGGATGGTGGTCATCAGGCCGCGCTCGATGCCGAAGGCCTCGTCGAGGACCTTCGCCACCGGTGCAAGCGAGTTGGTGGTGCAGGATGCGGCGGAGATGACGTCCTCGGAGCCAGTGTAGTCGGTGTGGTTGACGCCCCAGACGTAGGTGCCGTCAACCTCCTTGCCCGGGGCGGAGATGATGACCTTCTTCGCGCCGGCGTCGATGTGCGCCTTCGCCTCCGGGCCCTTGCGGAACACGCCGGTGCACTCGAGCACGATGTCCACGTCGACGTCGCCCCAGGCCAGGTTGGCCGGGTCCTTCTCCGCGGAGACCTCGATGCGGCGGCCGTCAATGGTGATGGAGTTGTCGTCGTGCTCGATGTCGTGGTTGAACTGGCCGTATGCGGTGTCGTACTTCATCAGGTGAGCCAGGGTCTCGTTGTCGGTGAGATCGTTGATCTTCACCACTTCGAGTTCGCCCTTGTATTCGTCCTCGATGATGCGCAGCGCTGCGCGGCCGATGCGTCCAAAACCGTTGATGCCAATGCGGGTAGTCACTGTCCACACTCCTCGTGCTCGTGGTCTGTCGGTCCACCCCCGAGTGTAGAGAGCAGCGCTCCTACCTGCAGAGAGCTTTGTGCTTATCGACGAAACCAGGGGTAGCAACCGCAATCAGCACCCGCCCTGAATGTTGGTTTACGCCCGGTTTGCCGCTCTAGGGGGAGTAAAACTCTTCACTTCCACCCCCGGTAGCGACAGCGGGGCACTCACTGTGAAGTGCGTCACCCCAACTGGATTTAGGTGGTCGGGCTTCCGTGGGTGTCCTCCACGCCCAGCTCGGCGGCCCGTTTATCTGCGAGCGAAAGCAGGCGCCGGATGCGTCCGGCCACCGCGTCCTTGGTCATCTGCGGGTCCGCCAGGCGCCCCAGCTCCTCCAGGGAGGCGTGGCGGTGCTCGACGCGCAGGAAACCAGCTTCGGCGAGGTGCTCGGGGACATCGTCGCCGAGGATCTCCATGGCACGCTCCACGCGTGCGGCTGCGGCAGCCGCGGCCTGGGCCGAGCGGCGGGTGTTCGCGTCGTCAAACGTGGCGAGCCTGCTGTTCGCCTTCGCTTTGACGGCACGGGATTCGCGTTTGGTGTCCCATTCGATGCGGGTGGCCGGCGCCCCCATGCGGCTGAGCAGGATGCCGATAGCCTCCCCGTCGCGCAGGGTCACCCGCTCGATGCCGCGGGTCTCTCGGGTCTTGGCGGTCAGCCCCATGCGGCGGGCGAGCCCCACGAGCGCCAGCGCCGCCTCCTGCCCCGGGCACGCGACCTCGAGGGTGGCGGTCCGGCCGGGCTCGGCCAGTCGCCCGCGGGCCAGGAACGCCCCGCGCCAGGCGGCCTCCACCCACGACATGTCGCCGGAGATGATCTGGCGCGGCATCCCCACTACCGGGTGACCGGAGGCGGTGACCAGCTTCAGCCGGCGGATCACGTCGGCGGCACCGTCGTCGACGCGGACCTCGTAGCGGGTTTCGCGGTTGCCCGAAGAAGGCGAAAGAAGTTCCACCCGCGCCTCAACTGCGCACAGGTCTGTCAACGTGCCGGCCAACCGGCGGGCGACAGCTTCCTCCTCGAAGTCGGCCACGATCGATACCCCGTGCTCGGACGGTTGGAACTCGCCGCCGAACCGGATCAGCGCGGTCGCCTCCGCGGCGCGCACCTCTAGCCCGCCGCCGGTGGCGCGCAGGAGTTCGTCCTTGACCTTGGCCGTGAGCGCCACCGGCGCCTCCCCTCGTTTACGTGTGTTGGAGCTTCGAATCGACCAGCATTCTAGCGTGCCGGCCGAAGGGCTCTGAGGGCAGCTGCCAATTGCTCGGGGTCGTGCCGGTTGAGCGGGCTGCCGGCGGCGTCCATTTCGCGCAAGGGGGCGAAGACTACCTCGGCATCGAGCCGGGAGGCAGCCCGCGCGATGTTGTCTCGTTCGCCATCGGAGGTTGCGGTGCGCTCGTCGGCCAGGAAGTAGTCCACGTGCAACTGCGGGGCGTGCTGGGAGAAGACATGGATGTGCCGCTCAGTGGTGAACCCGTGGGTCTCCCCCGCTTCCGGCGAGAGGTTCAGGATCACCACGACGGTCGCCGAGGTTTCGTTCAGCGCCTGCGCGATGTCGGGCACGAGAATGTGCGGGATCACCGAGGAGAACCATGAGCCGGGGCCGATGGTCACCACGTCGGCGTCCATAATCGCCTGCACCGCCGCTTCGCTCGCGGCCGGCTGCGCCGGGGTCAGGCGCACGCGCCGCACCGCTCCGGGGGTGGTGGCCACCGCTACCTGGCCGCGCACGGAGCGCAGCACGCGCGGGTCGTCGTCGAGCCCTGCCACGTCCGCCTCGATGTCCAGCGGCTGCGGGCACACCGGGATCACGCGGCCGGCGGAGCCGGTCCAGGCGGCCACCTGGTCCAGGGCCGCCTGGGTGTCTCCGAGGCGCTCTGCCAACCCCGTGATCAACAAGTTGCCCAGCGCATGTCCCGCCATCGCGCCGTGTCCGCCGAAGCGGTGCTGCAGTGTATCGCGCCACTGCACGCCGTCCTCGCCGTCGGCGGTGAGAGCCGCGAGCGCCATGCGCAGATCGCCCGGCGGGACGATCTCCATTTCGCGGCGCAGACGGCCGGAGGAACCGCCGTCGTCCGCCACTGTGACCACGGCGTTGATCGTGGACGCGCCGGCTTGACGCGCGGCGGTGAGCGTCTGGTACAGGCCGTGCCCTCCCCCGAGGCAGGTGAACGACGTATGGCTCAATTGTCCCTTCTTTCTGATGGCCTAACCGGCTCGCTTAGTGGCGCTCAAGATCGCGGTGGATCACATTGACATCCACCTGCCCCTGCTGGCGCAGACGCTTTCCGACGGCCTCCGCCACCGCCACCGAGCGGTGGTGCCCGCCCGTGCAGCCGATGCCGACGGTGATGAAGTCCTTGCCCTCGTGGCGGTAGCCGCCCAGGGTGCTGGAGAGCAGGTCGACGAAGTTGTCCACGTACTCGCGGGCACCGTCCTGGTTCAGCACATAGTCTGAAACCGCTTGGTCCACGCCGCGGAACTCCCGGAGCTCCTCCACCCAGTACGGGTTTGGCAGGAAACGAACGTCAAGCACGATATCAGCGTCGCGCGGAGAGCCGTGCTTGAACCCGAAGGATTCGATGGTGACGTGCTGGCGGCCCATCGGTAGCTCGCCGACGGAAGCCTCCACCGCGCGGCGGAGATCGTGCACCGACAGGTTGGACGTGTCGATGATGACGTCCGCGGAGGCACGCAGGTCCTCCATCTCCTCGCGCTCGTGCTCGATGCCGGACTGCAGGGTGCCGTCTCCCTGCAGCGGGTGGGTGCGCCGCACCGAATCGAAGCGGCGGATCAGCACGTCGTCGCGCGCATCCAAAAACAGCACGAACGGCTGGTGGCCGCGGTCCCGAATCGCCGCGATGGTGTCCATGAGCGAGCCGTTGAACCTCGCCGCCCGGATGTCGGTGACCACCGCGAGGCGCTCCACCGGCGAATCGTCCGCGGCGGCCAGATCCACCAGCTCCAGAATCAGCTGCGGCGGCAGGTTTTGGGAGACGAAAAAGCCCTTGTCCTCGAAGACTTTCGCTGCCGTGGACAGACCGCCGCCGGACAGGCCAGTGATGATCACGGGCCGCATCGGGGTCGCGGAATTCTCCTGGGGCAAAGCGTGTGCAGAGGATGTCGTGGGCATAGGGATCATCCTAGACAAGCCGGGGGCGGAGTGCCGTCGATTAGCAGCACGCTTTTACTGGTGCAGGTGCTGGTAGATGTTCTCCGCGAGCTTCGGCCCGACCCCTCTGACCTGCTGGATCTCCTCCACTGAGGCCTCCTTGATCTTCTTCACGGAGCCGAAGTGCTTGACCAGGTCCGTGCGGCGGGCAGGCCCAAGCCCCGGCACCGCGTCCAGTGCCGAGGCGCGCATCCGTTTGGAGCGCTGCTGGCGGTGGTACGTGATGGCGAATCGGTGTGCCTCGTCGCGGATCTGCTGCAGCAGGTACATGCCCTCGGAGTTGCGGGGCAGGATGATCGGTTCATCGTCGTCCGGCACCCAGACCTCCTCCAGGCGCTTGGCCAGTCCGATGAGCTGCACGTCCACGATGCCCAGGTCGTCGAAGACTGCCTGTGCGGCGGTGACCTGGGGCTTGCCGCCGTCAACGATGAACAGCTGCGGCGGGTAGGCGAAACGCTTCGCGCCGGTGGATTCGTCCGCCTCGTCTGCGAAGGTCTGCTCCTCCGCAACCTCGTCGGGGTTGGCCAGCTTGTCCTCGTTGTAGCGCTTAAAGCGGCGCTGCGTCACCTCGGCGATGGAGCCGACATCGTCGGAGCGGCCGTCGCCGGCGGCTTCCTTGATGCGGTAGCGGCGGTAGTCGTTCTTCTTGGGCAGGCCGTCCTCGAACACGACCAGCGACGCCACCACGTCGGTGCCCTGGATGTGGGAAATGTCGGTGCACTCGATGCGCAGCGGCGCCTCGTCCATCCCGAGGGCGTCCTGGATGTCCTGCAGCGCCTGGGAGCGGGCGGTCAGGTCGCCGACGCGCTTGAGCTTGTGCTGGTGCAGCGCCTCGGAGGCGTTTTTGTGCACCGTCTCCATCAGTGCGCGCTTGTCGCCGCGCTGCGGCACGCGGATCTCCACCGGGCCGCCGCGCAGCTCCGCGAGCAACTCGGTGACCTCCGGCAGCTCCGCCGGCAGGGTCTCCACCAGGATCTCGCGCGGCACCGGCATCGGTGTCTCCGCCTTGGCGCGGGACTCCTGGTCCACGCCGCGGCGGCGCACCTTCTGCGCCTCAATCGTGCGGTCTTCCTCCTGCTCCTGGCGCACGCGTTCCACCGCGTCGGAGTAGTACTGCACCAGAAAGTTCTGCATCAGCGTCGGCAGGGTCGGGTCCTCTTGGCCCTCTTCCAAACGTTCGGCGGCGCCGGGTTCGTCGCCGGTCTTTTCCACCACCCAGCCGCGCTGGGCCCGGATGCGCCCGTCGCGGACGTTGAAGATCTGTACCGCCGCCTCCAATTCGTCGGTGTCGAAGGCGATGATGTCGGCATCGGTGTCTTGCCCCAGGACCACCGTTTGGCGCTCCATGACCTTGTTCACGGCGCCGAGGTCGTCGCGAAGCCGCGCAGCTTTCTCAAACTCCAGGTTCTCTGATGCCTCCTGCATCTGGGCGGTGATGCCGCGCACGAGCTGGTCGGTGCGGCCCGACATGAAGCCCAAAAATCCCTGCACGATCTCGTCGTAGTCGGCCTCGTCCACGCGCCCCACGCACGGGGCGGCGCACTTGTCGATGTAGCCGAGCAAGCACGGCCGCCCCAGCGACTCGTGCCGGTTAAACACCCCGTTAGAACAGGTGCGGATCGGAAACACGCGTGTGAGCAGGTCAAGGGTTTCGCGCACCGCCCACGCGTGGGAGTAGGGCCCGAAGTAGCGCACACCCTTGCGCTTCGGCCCGCGGTAGAAAAACGCGCGCGGGTAGCGCTCCCTCACGCTCACCGCGAGCATGGGGTACGTCTTGTCGTCGCGGTACATGACGTTGAACCACGGGTCGAAGCGCTTGATCCACGTGTACTCCAGCTGCAGCGCCTCCACCTCGGAGGCCACCACAGTCCACTCCACGGACGCGCCTGTGTAGACCATCTGGCGGGTGCGCGGGTGCAGCGTGTTCGGCGGCTGGAAGTAGTTGTTCAGGCGTGCGCGCAGGTTCTTCGCCTTGCCCACGTAGATGACGCGGCCGTCGCGGTCGCGGAACTTGTACACCCCGGGGTCGGTCGGGATGGTGCCCGGCGCCGGGCGGTAGCTTTGCGGGTCCGCCAACGCTTAATCCTGCGGCATGTACTTGGCTTCGAGCGCGCGGAACTCTTCCACGGCCTTCAAGGCGTGCTCCTTGTCGCCGGACTGGATCGCCCACAGGGGCACGTACTCGAACTCCGGCAGCTCCAGGCGCGCCATGCGGGAGCCTTTGGGAAAGCTCAGCCCGTAGATCACGGCCCACGGGTAGAAACGGGTGCCGATGATGTTGCGCACCTGCACGCCGTCCTCGTTCGCGCGCACCCGCGGGCGGGTCAGCGCGATCCAGGACAGCACGGAGATGATCAGGCCGACTCCGATGAATGCGAACTTGTCCAGGTTGGTGATGGCCACGCCGGTGAATTCCGCGTCCACGGCCCAGAACATAAACACGTGCACCGCCATGACCAGCACAATCCAGCCCACGGCGACCTTGCGCAGAAACTTCGAGGTCAGCTCGAGTTCCCAGGGTTTCGTGGTGGTGGTGGCGTGCGGGTCGAGCGCATTGAGGTAGGCAATCTCGTCCCGGTCCGAAAGTCCCGCGGTTTGGTGCTGCTTTGCCTGTTCAGCCACTGCCTTACTCCTTACAAGCGCTCGAGCTTTGCTGCGTGTCGACGTCCCAAAGGCCGCCCCACGCCCTCCGGGCTACCTTAACCCTTCAACGGCAGAGCGCGAACTTTGCGCAGCTCCGCGGCAGTGCCGGCGGCGGCGCGCATGGCCTCGGCGCCCTTGTCTTCCTTGGCGTCCTCGCCGCCGGCGCGCTCGTAGGCCTGGTCTTCGTCGTCCACGGTGAGCACGCCGTTGCCCACCGGGGTCTGCTCGTCCAGCGCCACGCGGGTCAACCCGGCGGTCACGGAGTCGCACACGTACTGGAAATGCGCTGTTTCGCCGCGGATGACGCAGCCGAGGGCCACCACGGCGTCGTAACGCTCGGCGCAAGCTTGCACCACCACCGGCAGCTCGAGTGCGCCTGCGACGGCGTACTCCTCCACCTTGACGCCGAGCTCCCGTGCCTCATCCCGCGCGCCGGCGCGCAGCAGGTCGACGATCTTGTCGTTCCAGCGGGTGTAAACCACGGCGATGGTCATACCCTCCGCCTGTATGGAATAGTCCTCGGGTGCTCCGCTCGATGCCACTTCCAGCTCCTTTTGAGTCCGTCTAGATTCCGTACCCCGGATGGGCGTGGAGCCATTCGGCCACGCCGGGAAGGTCATGGCCCATCCGGTCGCGCTTGGTGCGCAGGTACTCGATGTTGTCGTGCGTGGGAACGATCTCGATCCTACTGCGGCGCGCCACCGCAGGGCCGTAACCCGCCAGCGCGTCGGACTTGTCCGGATTGTTGGTGAGCAGCTCGAAGCTGTCCACCCCCAGATCCGCCAGGATCTGCCCGGCCGCGGAGTACTCCCGCGCGTCCGCGGGCAGGCCTTGCTCCAGGTTGGCATCAACGGTGTCCAGGCCCGCGTCCTGCAGCCGGTAGGCCTGCAGCTTCGCCATCAGCCCGATGCCGCGGCCCTCGTGCCCGCGCAGGTAGACCACCACGCCGCGTCCGGCTGCCTGGATGCGCCGCATGGATTCGCGCAGCTGCGGACCGCAGTCGCAGCGCGTGGAGCCGAACACGTCGCCGGTGAGGCACTCGGAGTGCACCCTCACCAGCACATCGTTTGCTTCCCGCAGCTTGTCGACGCCTCCGGCAACCAACGCCACATGCTCCACCCCGGAAACAGTGTCGCGGTAACCCACCACGGTGAACTCGCCGTACTCGGTGGGTAGGGTCGCCGCGGTGACCCGCTCGACGGTGCGCTCGTGGTGGCGACGGTATTCGGCCAGCTGCTCGATGGAGATCATGGGCAACCCGTGCGCGTCGGCAAAACGGCGCAGCTCGTCGAAACGCGCCATGTCGGTCGGGTCATCCTCGGAGACGATCTCGCACAGCGCGCCCACCGGGGCTTTGCCTGCGAGCCGTGCCAGGTCCACAGCCGCCTCCGTGTGCCCGGGCCGTTCCAGCACTCCGCCGACCTTGGCGCGCAGGGGCACCACGTGGCCGGGGCGGGTAAACGATGAGGCGGTGGCGGATCCACTGGCAAGCAGGGCGATCGTCGTCGCGCGCGAGCGGGCGGAGATGCCGGTCGTGCCGGTGGCCGCGTCCACGGTGACGGCGTACGCGGTGCCGTGCAGGTCTTGGTTGTTGGCCACCATCGGCGGTAGCTCGAGCGCGGTGGCGCGCTCATCCGGCATGGACACGCAGATGTAGCCGGAGGTGTGGCGCACCATGAACGCGACCAGCTCCGGGGTGGAGTCCTCGGCGGCGAAGATGAGGTCGCCCTCGTTCTCGCGGTCCTCGCTGTCCACCACAACAACGGCCTTGCCAGCGCGGATGGCGTCGATGGCCTCCTCGACCGTATTCAAGGAGTTTGGGGAAGTCATACCGTCCAAGCCTATCCCTGCACCATCTTCTCAACGTATTTGGCCACGATGTCTACCTCCAGGTTCACCGGGTCGCCGGGTGCGAGCGCGCCGGCGGTGGTCTCGCGCAGCGTGGTGGGGATCAGAGAGACATCGAAGTAACCCTCGCCCACCGCCGAGACGGTCAACGACGTGCCGTTCACCGCGATCGAGCCCTTCTCCACCACGTACCGGCCCAACTGGTGCGGCAGCGTGAAGCGCACGATATCCCAGTGCTCCGACGGGGTCCGTGAGACCACCTCGGCAACCCCGTCGACGTGTCCCTGGACGATGTGGCCGCCCATGCGCTGGCCTGCGGCGAGAGCGCGCTCCAGGTTCACCTCGGAGCCTGCTTCATACGTCCCGAGCCGGGAGCGGTCCAAGGTTTCGCGCATCACGTCCGCGGTGAAGGTGCCGTTCGTGTTGTCCACCACTGTCAGGCACACCCCGTCGACGGCGATCGAGTCGCCGGGCGCGGCATCGCCGGTGACTTTGGGGGCGCGCACGGCGATCCGGACGGCGTCGTCGAGCAGCTTCAGCTCCTCCACCACGCCGATTTCCTCAACGAGTCCCGTAAACATCTCTCTCCATTTCTATGAAAACGTCGCCTCCCACCGGACGCACGAACGTGGTGCGGAAGCGGCGGGCGTCGGCGATGGTGCCTGCGATCGCGCGGTCCAGCACCCCGCGGCCGGCACCGAGCAGCGCGGGCGCGATGTAGGCCTGCACCGCGTCGACCAGGTCCAGCTCAAGAAAACTCGCGGCGAGTGTCGCGCCGCCTTCGACCAGCACGTCGCGCGCGCCGGTTGCCCACAGCGCTCCAAGCGCCTCCTCTGGCGTGGCGTACTGCTCGAACCCTAAGCGGGTGAGGTTGCCCTCAGGGACCTCCCGGGCGCCGATAACTACGCGCCGCGGCTGGTGCCCGCGCAGCGTGCCGTCGGGGAAACGCGCGGTCAGCGACGGGTCGTCGGCGATCGCGGTGCCGGTGCCGACGATGATGGCGTCGATCTTCCCGCGGTCCTCGTGCACCAGCTCGCGGGCTTCCTCGCCCGTGATCCACTTGCTCGTGCCATCTTTCGCGGCGGTGAATCCGTCGAGCGTGGAGGCGAACTTCAGCGTCACGCTCGGGCGGCCGTGGCGCACCGAGCGCAGCCACGGCTGCAGCGCCGCCACACGCACCGGCTGGAAGTCCACCTCCACGCCGTGGGCGCGCAGGTACTCGGCGCCGCCGGCGGCCGCCTCGTTGGGGTCAGCGGTGAAATACACCACGCGTGTGATCCCCGCCTCCACGAGTGCCTGTGCGCAGGGGCCGGTGCGGCCGGTGTGGTTGCACGGCTCGAGGGTCACCACGGCGGTGGCGCCACGTGCGCGCTCCCCTGCTTCTCGCAGGGCGTTGATCTCCGCGTGCGGCCCGCCCGCCGGCGAGGTCGCGCCGGTGGCGATGAGCGCACCGGAGGCGCTGACAAGCGCGCAGCCCACCGGCGGGTTCGGCGAGGTCGTGCCTCGGACGGATTCGCCCGCCTCGATCGCGGCGGAGATAGCTCCCAGCTCCTCCGTCACCCTCGCTTCGCCTCGCGGGCGAGCTCGCGCAGGCGCTCCACCGCCTCGGCCGGGTTGTCGGCGCCGAAGACCGCGGAGCCGGCAACGAAGGCGTCCACGCCAGCCTCCGCGGCCTGCGCGATGGTGGCGTTCGCGATGCCGCCGTCGATGCCGATGATGGTGTCTAGGCCTGCCTCCGCGATGCGGTCGCGCAGCACCATCACCTTGCCCAAGACCTCAGGCATGAACTTCTGGCCGCCAAAACCCGGCTCCACACTCATGACCATGACCTGGTCGAAGTGCTCCAGGTCGTCCAGGTACGGCTCGATCGCGGTGCCGGGCTTGATGGCGAAGCCGGACTGCACGCCGAGTTCGCGGCACTGCTTCGCGGCCGCCACGTGGTCGTCGGTGGCCTCGACGTGGAACACCAGGCGGTCGCCGCCGGCTTGCACGTAGGTTTCGAACCAGCGCTCCGGCTCCTCGATCATCAGGTGCATGTCCAGGAACTGCTCGGTCACCCCGTTGACCGCCTTGGTCACGTCCGGGCCGAAAGACAGGTTGGGCACGAAGTGGCCGTCCATGATGTCCACGTGAATCAGGTCCGCGTTGGGCACCTTGCGCACGTCCTCGCCGAGCGCGGCGTAGTTCGCGGCCAGAATTGATGGGGCGATCTGAATCATGGGTCCTACCCTAGCTTTTTGCGCAGCACCGCGAAGAACATTGCGTCGGTGCCGTGGCGGTGCGGCCACATCTGCACGCTCGGCCCCTCGCCCACGTTCTCCATGCCGGCGGCCCACTCGCGGGCGTCGAGCTCCTCAACATCGCCTTTCGCCAATTGCTTCTCGACGATCCTCCGGGTCTCCCGCACATCCGGCGAGCACGTGGAATAGACCACCACCCCACCCGGCTTAGCCAGATTTACTGCGGATTGGAGCAGCTCTTCCTGCAGCTGGTTCAGCTCCGCGATGTCGTCTTCGGACTTCGTCCAGCGCGCCTCCGGGCGCCGCCGCAGCGCACCCAGGCCGGAGCAGGGGGCGTCCACCAGGATGCGGTCGTAACCCGGCTCGAGCTTCGGGTCGCGCCCGTCCGCGGTGTGGACGGTCACCGGCAGGCCGCGCACCGTCTTGGAGATCAGCTCCGCGCGGTGCGGGCTGACTTCGACAGCGTCGACCGCGGCGGCGTCGATAGCCGCGATCGCTCCAATGAGTGCGGCCTTGCCACCGGGACCCGCACAAAGGTCAAGCCAACGGCCTTGATCTTGCTCGACGGGAACCTCGGTGACGGCGCGGGCGATGATCTGCGAGCCCTCGTCCTGCACCGCGGCAAGACCCTCGCGCACCGGCTCGAGCTGGCCCGGATCCCCCTCCGGCAGGTACACCGCGTACGGCGAGTACGTGCCCTGCTCGCCGCCGGTGGAAAGCGCGAGCTCTTCCGCGGAGATCTCTCCCGGGCGCGCCACCAGGTGCACGACTGGGCGGGCCGAGTCTGCCTCGAGCGCGGCCTCGAGCTCGCCGCGCTTGTCGCCGAGCGCCTCGGCGAAAGACCGCGCGATCCACTCCGGGTGGGCGTGGGTGAACGCCAGGGCGCCCAGTTCGTTATCCGGGGCGAGGGTGCGCAGCCACTCGTCGGCGGGCGTGCGGCCGATCGAGCGCAGCACGCCGTTGGCGAAGCCCTTCGCCTTCTCGTGGCCAGCCGCCTCGACAAGACGCACCGAGGTGTCCACCGCGGCGTGGTCGCCCACCCGGGTGTAGAGCAGCTGGTAGGCGCCCAGGCGAAGTGCTGCGAGCGCCTCGGGCGCGATGCGCTCGAGCTCGCGCGAGGAATTCTTCGCGATCACCGCGTCGAGCACCCCGAGGCTGCGCAGCGTGCCGTAGGCCAGCTCGGTGGCGAACGCGGCGTCGCGTCCGGTGATTTTCCGCTCGCGCAGAATGCCGGGCAGCGTCAGGTTGGCAAACGCGCCGTCGCGGGAGACGCGCAACACCACCTCAAAGGCCGCCTCGCGCGCCGGGTCGCCGATGCTGGCCGGGCGGCCCTTCACCGTGTAGCGCTGGCGCCCTCCGCCTTGTTTGCGGGGCAGCTGCTGTGCATTGCGCCCCTGCTGCCGGTTGCGGGCGGGCGTATCCTTGCGCCGCCCCGCGGAGCGCGACCTGAATCCTCCGCTCACTCGAACACCACTCCTTCTTTCGCTTCGGGGTGAAGTCCGCGGGCCCAGTCCGCGGCGTTCATCATCTTCTTGCCCGGCGGCTGGATCGTGCCCAGACGCACGTCCCCGTCGGCGGTGCCCACGAGCACCTCGTTTTTGCCAAACGCGGCCTCGCCCGGGGCGAGCGTGCCCGAACCCGTCGGGGTGACCGGGCCGAGCTTGAAGCGGTCGTCCCCGCGCATCGTCCACGCACCCGGCGCCGGGGTGTGGGCGCGGATGCCGCGGTCGATGACGGCGGCCGGCTGGTTCCAGTCCACCCGGGCGTCCGCCGGGGCAATCTTGTGGGCGTAGGTGCCCTCCTCCGGCTGCGCCGTCGGTGCCGCGGTGCCGGCCTCGAGCGCATCCATGGTCTCAACCAGCAGTTCAGCACCCGCGTAGGCGAGGCGCTCCAGCAGCTCGCCGCTGGTTTCTACCTCGCCGATCTCGGTTTCCAGCGTGTTCAGGATGTCGCCGGTGTCCAGACCCTCGTTGATGCGGAAGGTGGTCGCTCCGGTGACCGCGTCGCCGGCTGCGATCGCCGCCTGCACCGGTGCCGCGCCGCGCCACTTGGGCAGCAGCGAGAAGTGCAGGTTCACCCAGCCGTGTGTGGGTATGTCCAGCATGTCGGCCGGGATGAGGTTGCCGTAGGCCACCACCGGAATCGCGTCCGGGGCCAGCTCCCTCAGCTGGTCCCGGATGGCGTCGTCGCGCGTGAGGCTCTCCGGGGTGAGCACCTCAATACCGTGCTCGAGCGCGAGCGCCTTGACTGGCGACGGGTGCAGCGTGCGCCCACGGCCGCGGCGCGCATCCGGGCGGGTAAGCACCGCGACGACCTCGTGGTCGGACGCGATGAGCCGCTCAAGTGCCGCGGCGGCAGGTTCGGGGGTGCCGGCGAATACGAGTCGCATACAAACGTTCTCCTTAACTCCAGTCGGCGGCCCGGATCGCCGCCATCGCTTCCTTGCGCTGCTCCGGTGCCATCCTGCGCATGAACATCACGCCGTCCAAGTGGTCCGCCTCGTGCTGGATGCAGCGAGCCAGCAGCCCGGTGCCGCGCAGCGTGAGCGGGCGGCCGAAGCAGTCCTGGCCGCGGGCCACCACCGTCTTGTGGCGGGTGACCTCCCCGCGCACGTCCGGCACAGAGAGGCAGCCCTCGACACCGGTCTGCATCTCCTCGCCCAGCGGCTCCCACACGGGGTTGATGATGTGCCCGCGCATGCCCTGGCAGTCAAAGACGAAGATCCGGCGCGCAAGCCCGATCTGGTTGGCGGCCAAACCCACCCCGCCGGCGTGGTCCATGGTCTCCAGCATGTCGGCGACCAGCCGCTCTAAGGCGGCGTCGAAAACTGCGACCTCTGCTGCAGCGGTGTTGAGCACTGGGTCGCCGAACAGGCGGATGTCGCGAATAGCCATGGGGTGCAAGTGTAGTGGCACGCCCGGTCGCGCGACCCAGCTAGCCGATGTCCACCGGATTGACTTGGATGCGCAGCGGCAGATCCTGCTTCGCCGTCGTCCACGCCACCGCGCCGGCCCGCAACGCCTTTCCCAGCGCGGTCCGCCCGGCAAGCGGGGTGCGCACCAGCATCCGCTGCGCAGGCCCGAGCGCTTCCCGGTTCCACTCGCCCGGCAGCCGCACCCCCGGCGGCAGATCCACCGGGCCGAGCAGCTCCGCGTGTTCCGGGAGCTCGGTGCGGGCGAAGAATTCCTCCATCCCGTCGCGCGGGGCGTCCACCACCGCCACGTGCACCGCCGGCGGGAAGCGTGCCTCGCGCCGCAAGGAAAGCTCTAGAGCCGCGAACCCGGGCGCGTCCCAGCGGATCAGGTGCTGCACCACGGGCAGGGAGGGCTCGGCGACCACGACGACTTCCCCGCCGGCACTGTGCGGCTGCACCAGCGTGGCCGCCCCCATCCACTTGGCAAAGGTGTCCTCCACAGCGCGCAGGTCCGGCCGCTGCATCAGCGCCCAGGCGTCCAGGAGCACCGCCGCACCGTAACCGCCCTCAACGTGCGGCTCCGCGCCAGGCGTGGCCACCACCAGTGCCGGGCCCGCCGGCACCTGCGCACGCACGTTGTCCCCGCCGGAAGTGATCACCTTGTACTTGGCAAACGCTCGGCCGAGCTCTTCAGCCGTGCGCTCCGTGCCCAGCACCACCGCGCGTAGCCTGCGCGAGCCGCACGCCGGGCACACGTGCGCGGGGTCCATCCGCCCGCACCACCGGCACGTCGGCGCCGCCGCCTCGCCGCCTGAGGGCAGGCCGAGCGGCCCATTGCACCACCTGCAGCGCGCCGGCGTGCGGCACTGCCCGCACGCCAGCGACTGGATGTAGCCGGTGCGCGGCACCTGGAACAGCACAGGCGCCCCGCGCTCCAATGCCTTCGCCGCCGCCTGGAACGCCGACGACGGCAGCCGGGCCTGCTTCGCGCGCGGGTCGCGCTCCATCTCATAGTCCGAATCCCCCGCCGCGTGAATGTAGGGCGAGCGGGTGCGCAGGCTCTGTCGCGGGGCGACCAGCTCGTGCATCCATCCGGACTCCACCAGCAGCTGTGCCTCGGCCGTACGGGCGTGCCCGCCGATAATCAGCGAGCATCCCTCATGCGCCGAACGCGTGGTCAGCACCTCACGCGCGTGCACGTACGGCGCGCGCGGATCCACCAAGTTGTCGTCGCCGTCGAACATCAACGCCGCAAAGCGCAGGTTGTGCACCGGGGCGAACGCCGCCGAGCGCGTGCCCACCACGATTCGGCCCTGCCCGTGCAGCACCGACAGGTAGCGCGAGTACCGCGCTTGCGGGCCCTGCGAGGCAGTCAGCGTGGTCACCTGCCGCGCGCCGACGATCTCCTTCAGCGCCGCCTCGCACGCGTCCACGTCCTTCTGGTCCGGCACCACGATCAGCGCGCCCGCTCCGTCCAGCGCCACCTTTGCCGCCAGCGACGCAAGTGCGGCGGCCCAGTCGTCCCCCGGCGCCACCTGCCACGCAGCCCGCGCAATCTTGCCAGCCACCACCGCGTCCACGAACGACTCGCCGAAGGTGTACGCCGTCCACGCCGACAAGTCCGGCTCACCGGCCTCCCCCAGCTCCTCCCACGGCGTGGAATTGTCTGTCTCCTCCGCCTTCGCGTGGCGCGCCGGGATGGCGGAGCGGTAGATATCGGATCGCACGCCTGCGTAACGGTCCGCCAGCGCGTCGATAAGCTCCCGCGTCTTCGCGGGCGCCACAACCTCCGGCGAGATGACGCGCTCGATGAAGCGCAGCGACCCCTCGTGCCTCGATACCGAGACGCGTTCGAGCACCACGGCATCCACGAGCCGGCCCGCGAAGCGCACCCGTACCCGCACCCCGGGCTGCGCCGCGTCCGCATCCTGTGAAGGCACCAGGTAGTCGAAGGGCCTGTCCAGGTGCGCCAGCCCGAGCATGGGCAACACTCGCGCGACGGGGGCTTCGGCGGCGGGCGTGTCAGACATGACCCCGGATTCTAAACCACCACCCGACACTGCCATTGAGCGCAATCGCACCAATCCCCAGTTTCAGACCCCAATGGAGTACTAATAAGACTGAAAGTTTTCCCCTTACGCGCGTTTGAAAGACCCCACTGCCCCATGAAACGCCTGCTCGTAGCAGCCACTTCCGTTACACTCCTCGCCGCCGCAGCGCTCACGCCAGCGCCTGCCACCGCGGAGCCCGTCAAAGTGACGCAATTGGCGCGGTTAGGAGACGCGAAGATCATTCCCGGCCACTCCTTCGGCCCCGTCCTGGCGCAGGGGGCAGGTTTGCCTATCGACGGCAGCTCCGCCTTCATCACCGGTTCCTCCGACCGCGCCCGCAGCGCCGCGGAAGACGGCTGGCGGCGCGCCTTCAACGGCCTCCCGGCGCAGGTCAAGCAGGCCGTGCCTCCGCACCTGCGCCCGCCGGAGCCGGCGAAGCCAGCCGAGGTCACCGTCGCACCCGCGCAGGAGCCTTCGTCCTCGCCGGTGCCGCCCAAGTGCTACAACTGCGTCGCCATCACCTACGACGACGGCCCGGTGCCAGGCAGCACCGAGCGCCTGCTGGACATTCTCAAGCGAAAGGGCGTGCACGCCACCTTCTTCGTGGTTGGCCGAAACGCCAACGCCCACCCGCAGATCCTGCGACGGATCCGCGACGAGGGCCACACCATCGGCAACCACTCCTTTTCCCACCCGGACCTGGCCCGGCAGTCCGACGGCACCATCGCCGCCCAGCTGGACGACACTGATGCCGCGCTGAAGAATCAGGCCGGCCTCGACCCGCACTGGATGCGCCCGCCCTACGGCTCCCACGACCCGCGCGTGGCCTCCGCCGCCGGTGCTCGCGGCATGGCGCTGGCCGTGTGGGATGTGGATACCGCCGACTGGCAGCACCGCAACCCCGCCACCACCTGCAAGCGTGCGGTGGACGGCGCGCGCGAGGGCTCCATCATCCTCATGCACGACATCCACGAACCCACCGTCGACGCGGCGGAGTGCGTCATCGACGGTCTGCGCGCCAAGGGGCTCAATCCCGTCGGCCTGGACGAAATGATCGCCCACCCCGAGGCGGGTCACGTCTACACCCGCGCGGATTAGTTCCTATACTCCTGCCCGTGACTGAACAGCAAGACAACGACAGCCGCCAAGGGTGGGTCAAAGCCATCCCGTATGCCATGTTCGCTGCCTACGCCCTCGGGCCCTTGCTGCTCATCCCGTTGGTGGGCAACCCGTGGGTCATGGTCGGGTTCATTGTCGCGGTGGCCATCATCGCCGGGCTTGTCGACGGTGTCGCGTTCCGCCCCAACTGGTCCCTCCCGCTGCTCACCGGTGTGGGCTTTTGGATTGCCAAGGCCCTGTACTTCAACGACGGCACGTTCATCTATTCCATCGCCGTGACGCTGATCTGCGCGGCGGCAATGTGGGTGGGGGCGTTGGTGGGCGGCAGCTCGTCGAGAAGCAAGGCGGAGGCCTAGCCGATGGAAACCTGGAGCCTGAACCACCCCGAGTACGGCCTGATCGAGGTCAGCGTCGGTTTCGACCGCGACTTCGCCGCCGAGGATTCCAGCTGGCCCGGCGACGAGGCGGACAAGGCGGGCACCCTGGCAACGGCGGAGAATTCTTTCAAAGAGCGGATCACACTGTGGTCGATGAACCCCACCGAGCGCATGGAGGTGCGCGTCGACGGCGAGGTGCAGCACCGCTACAACGACGTTGCAAGCGCCCGGCTGCCGCTGTTCGGCGACGGCCCCGCAAACGAGTTGGAAGCACCGGTGGGGCTTGGCACCAACCGCAAGAAGCCGCACCTGAAACTGCGGGTGAGCAGCTTGGATGAGCTGCTCAGCGTGGAGTTTCGCGAAGGCGACACGGTGGTGGAGTTCGACCCGCCCGCCGGCTCCCGCGGCGCGCACCGGCGCGAAACCATGGAGTCCAGCGAGCTCAAGCGCACCCTTATCCCAATGGCGGAAGGGCTGGGCAAGGGCGGCTGGGCGCTCGCGGTGCTGGTGCTCGGCCCGATCGTCTCCCGGTTTATTCGCTGGCTGCTTGGGTTCGTGCCCGACTGGGATCTGCCCGACCTGCCCGACTGGCAGCTGCCGCACATGGACCTGCCGGTGCCGTCGCTGCCCGATTTCAACCTGCCGCTGCCCGACATCGACGTGCCGGAGCTCAACCTTCCGGAGGTGCCCGAGTGGGCGCTGTGGCTGCTCGAGTACTCGAAGATTTGGGTGCCGGTTCTCATCGGCATCGTCGTCGGAGTGGTCGCGCTGCGCAACCACCGGCGTTCCGAGCAAGAAAAAGCCGCCTGGCAGGAACACCAGGCGGACAAGACGCCGGAGACGGACTAGACGCCGGCGGCGGCCTTCAAGTCGTCGACCTTGTCGGTGCGCTCCCACGGCACGTCGATGTCCGTGCGGCCGAAGTGGCCGTACGCGGCGGTTTGCGCGTAGATCGGGCGCTTGAGGTCCAGCTCGCGGATGATCGCCTCAGGGCGCAGGTCGAAGACCTTCTCCACCGCCTGCTGAATGCTCTCGTCTGTCTGGCCCTCCGTGGCGGTGCCGAACGTCTCCACGTACAGCCCCACCGGGTTCGCGCGGCCGATGGCGTAGGCCACCTGCACCTCGACGCGCTCCGCCAGGCCCGCGGCGACGATGTTCTTGGCCACCCAGCGCATCGCGTACGCGCCGGAGCGGTCCACCTTTGAGGGGTCCTTGCCGGAAAACGCGCCGCCGCCGTGACGGGCCATGCCACCGTAGGTGTCCACGATGATCTTGCGGCCGGTCAGGCCGGCGTCGCTCATGGGGCCGCCTTGGATGAAGGACCCGGACGGGTTGACCAGCACCTTGGTGTCCTTACGGTAGTAACGCTGAAGGTCCGCGTCCTTGAGCACCCAGTTGATCACGTGCTCGCGAAGCGCAGCCTCCAGCGTCTTGCCGGTGAAGTCCGGGTCGTGCTGGGTGGAGATGACGATGGTGTCGATGAACGCCGGGGTCTGCCCGTCGTAGGCGAAGGTCACCTGCGTCTTGCCGTCCGGGCGCAGACCTTCCACAATGCCCTCGTGGCGCACCTGGGACAGGCGGCGCGCCAGATGGTGCGCCGTAGAAATCGGCAGCGGCATGTACTCCGGGGTCTCGTTGGTGGCGTAGCCGAACATCAGGCCCTGGTCGCCCGCGCCGGTCTGGTCGTCCTCGCCGGTCGAGGTGTTCTCGCGGACCTCCTGCGAGGTCACCACGGAATCGTGGATCTCCGCGGATTGGTCGCCGATGGCGATGTTCACGCCGCAGCTGCGGCCGTCGAAGCCGACCTCGGAAGAGTCGAATCCAATCTCCACCAGCTTTTCGCGCACGATCCGCGCGATGTTGGAATAGGCGGAGGTCCGCACCTCGCCCACGACGTGTACCTGGCCTGTTGTGGCGAGGGTCTCCACAGCCACCTTCGCGTCCGGATCCTGGGCGAGCATGTCGTCCAAGATCGAGTCCGAGATCGCATCGCAGATTTTGTCGGGGTGGCCCTCAGTGACCGATTCGCTTGTGAACAAGCGGAAGTACGTATCAGTGGACAAAGCAGTCTTTCCTTTGCATCTGGGCGGAGGGATTATGTTCCGGCGCGCCTGCTGGGTGGCTCAGCTCTGTGCAGGCTGAAACGGAATCGGCACGTCGTTAAGTCATGCCAACGATAGACCAAGCTGTCTAAATGTGCAATGTCACTGCGAGAGGCGCTCAATCGCGTCCCAAATCCGGGCAGCGACCTCGTGCTTGGTGCCGTCCGGGATCTCCTCCTCGCGGCCGTCGGCGCTGAGCAGCCAGCCCCGGTTACGCGCCTGCCCAAAGACACCGCCGCCCGCCACGGAGTTGAGCATGAGCATGTCCGCGCCCTTGCGCTTGAGCTTCGCGCGGCCGTTTTCCAGTTCGTTGTCCGTCTCAGCGGCGAAACCGATGATGGTCGCGGCGGTCTGACCCGCCTTGCGCATCTCCACCAGGCCCTTGAGAATGTCCGGATTCTCGGTGAGGCGGATCGTGGACAACGCGTCGTCCGCCTGCCCCTTCTTCAGCTTCGTGTCCGCTTCCGCTTCTGGACGGAAATCCGCCACCGCGGCCGCCATAATCACCACGTCAGCGTCCGGCGCGCGATCCGCCATCGCCTGCTGCATCTCGCGGGTGGAGCCGACCTCTATCACCTTCGCGCCCGACGGCGGTTGAAGCTCGTCGGTCGCCCCCGCCACGATGGTCACCTTCGCTCCGCGTTGCGCGGCGATGTCGCCGAGGGCGTAGCCCTGCTTGCCGGAAGAGCGGTTGCCGATGTAACGCACCGGGTCAATGTTCTCCTGGGTGCCGCCGGCGCTGATGAGCACTCGTTTGCCCGCAAGTGTTGGGGCGAATGCTTTCGTGCGCACCACGGTGCGGGCGAGCTGGGCGATCACGTCCGGCTCCGGCAGGCGCCCGGGACCGGTGTCTTTGCCGGTGAGTCGCCCGTGCGCGGGCTCGAGCACCGTTATTCCGCGCTCGCGCAGCGTAGCGACGTTCGACTGCGTGGCCGGGTTGAGCCACATCTCCGTGTGCATCGCGGGTGCCAGCACCACCGGGCAGGTGGCGACGAGGATGGTGGAGGTGAGCAGGTCGTCCGCCCGTCCGGCAGACACCCGGGCCATAAGGTCCGCGGTCGCGGGCGCGACGACAATCAGGTCTGCCTCCTGCCCCACCCGCACGTGCTGTACCTCGTCCACGCGGGTGAACACGCCGGTGTCCACCGGGTTGCCGCTGAGCGCTTCAAACGTCGCTGCGCCGACGAAGTTCAACGCGTTTTCTGTTGGAATGACGCGCACCTCGTCCCCAGCCTCCTTGAAGTTGCGGACGAGGTGGCACGCCTTGTACGCGGCAATTCCTCCAGAGACTCCAACAACAATACGCAGCGGGTGGGACGGGTCTAGGGCATCGCTCATGACGCTTAAGCATACAAAACCGCCGCCGCCCAGCAGCGTTGCTGGGCGGCGGCGGTTGCCTATCGGGCGCTAGTGCAGCGCAGGAGGCATGAGGGGAGGCTTACTGGCCTTCCTCGTGCTCGAGCAGTCCTGCCTCGATCTCACGCAGTGCGATCGACAACGGCTTCTCGCCCGGTTCTGGGGAGACCAACGGTCCGACGAACTCGAAGACACCGTCCTCGGAGTTCTGGTAGAAGCTGTTGATCTGGCGGGCACGCTTCGCTGCGAAGATGACAAGCGCGTACTTCGACGACACCTTCGTCAGAAGCTCGTCGATCGGGGGCGCCGTAATGCCCTCCGGAGTGTCGTAAACGCTCTCCCGCTGGGTGGTTTCCTCAGCAGTGGACGTCTCGGACAAATCCTGTGTTGTGTTGCTCACGTGTAACCCACTCGCTAACTGTTGTTGGAAGATGTGCCTTGAAGAATGCCGGCGATGGTCGCCACTGCCGTATCCACGTTGTCGTTGACCACCACGGTATCGAACTCACCCTGAGCGTCTAGCTCCTCGCGGGCTGTGGTGAGCCTGCGCTCGATCACCTCAGGAGTCTCCGTGCCGCGCCCGGTGAGGCGCTCCACAAGAATGTCCCACGACGGCGGCGCCAAAAACACAGTCTGTGCTTCCGGCAGCAGGCGCTTGATGTTCCGGGCACCTGCTAGATCAACCTCGACCAGGACAGGACGCCCCGCTTCCATAGCTTCCTGCACCGGACCGGCTGGCGTGCCGGAGCGCTGCAGGCCTCCATGGATGTCGGCCCACTCCAGCATCTCTCCGCGGTCGATACGGCCCTGAAAGTGCTCGGGGGTGACGAAGAAGTAGTCCTTGCCGTCCACTTCACCCGGTCGCGGTGCGCGGGTGGTCATGGAGACAGAGAAATACAGGTCCGGTACGGCACTACGAAGGCCGCTCACCACCGTCGACTTTCCTACCGCGGACGGGCCGGCCAGTACGACCAGCTGCCCACGAGGAGCCACCCCGGACACGCTTAGTTCTCTTCGTAGCCGAAGCGCTCGAGCAGTGCGCGACGCTGACGGTCGCCGAGGCCGCGCAGACGACGGGTCTGAGCAATCTCCAGCTCTTCCATGATCTCGCGGGCCTTGACCTTGCCCACCTTCGGCATAGCCTCGAGGAGTGCGGAGACCTTGGTCTTGCCGATGATCTCGTCGGTGTCAGCCTTGTCCAGCACGTCCTTCAGCGTGGTCTCGCCGCGCTTCAGGGATGCCTTCAGCTCAGCGCGCGCCTTGCGTGCCTCTGCCGCCTTCTCAAGTGCTGCCTTGCGCTGCTCATCGGTCAACTGTGGAAGTGCCACGTGTTCCTCCATGTGATAGTTACGAACATTTATCCAGTCCGACATGTGCCGGATCCGGGGCGCACTCCGCCGAATGTCATCGGTGCAATTCGCCACGTTCGGCACAGTCTAACACTGCTTTTTCTTGCAACGGTGCAGCGGAGAGCGCTGAGAGGCGCATTTCTCCACGTCACCGTGCGACGGAATTAAACTACCAGGGATTTTGCCAGGCGGTAAATAGACCCTAGCCTCTCCCCTGTTTCCCCAGGTCAGATACACGTTTGCGCAGCTCAGCGATATCTGGACCTGCGGTGAGTACCGAGCGGGACACGCTGGGGAAAACGAGGTGCCCAACTTCACCCGCGATGGCTTCCGCGTCGGCAATTGTCGCGCCCTGTGCGCCCACACCGGGCATCAACACCGGGGCGTTGAGGCGGTCGAGCATGGGCGGATGTTCCACCGTTGCGCCGACAACAACACCGACGTGCCCGATGGAATCGTCGTCAGCCCGGTTGTATTCCGCGCACTCGTCCACCATCCGCTGTGAAAGCATCTTCCCGTCGATAGTGCCGGTTTGCAGGGCCGCAGCTTCAGGGTTCGAATTCGCGGCCATCACAAAAACGCCTTTACCGTGCTGGGCCGCCAATGCGATTGCTGGGTCAAGGGATCCGACTCCGAGGTAGGGCGTCAACGTCAACGCGTCGGCCTCCAGCGGTGCGCCCGGCTGCAGCCACGCCGACGCGTATCCCGCCATCGTGGATCCGATATCGCCGCGTTTCGCATCCGCGATGACCAAGGTGCCGCTTGCTCGCAGCTGCGCGAGCGTGGTCTCGAGCACCGCGAATCCGGCCGAACCGAAGCGCTCGAAGAACGCCACCTGCGGCTTGACCACCGCGGCGTGACCCCCGAATGCCTCCACGCAGGTTTCAGCGAACGCGCGCAGGCCCTCGACGGTGTCGTTAAGCCCCCACTGCTCCAGCAGGGCGGCGTGCGGGTCGATGCCCACGCACAGACGGCCGTGCTCCTGCCCGGCCTCAACGAGGCGCTGGCTGAAGGTCTGCGCGGCCATTACTTCGTCTCCGTCTTGCCGTGCTCGAGCTCTTGCAGGCTGGTCACGGAGAATTCCTTTGCGCGGGTCGCCTCGATGCCCTGCACTGCGGCGGTAACACCCTGCACGGTGGTCATGATGGCCACGTCTGCGATGACGGCTGCCGCGCGGATGTCGTAGCCGTCGTGGCGCGCGCCCGCGGAACCCGCCGGGGTGTTGAGCACCAGGTCGATCTCGCCGTCGAGGATGCGGTCCACAATCGACCTGCCTTCGGCCCCCTCACGGACCTGGGATCCCTTGAGCACAACCTCGCACTCGATGCCGTTGCGGCGCAGCATCTGGGCGGTGCCCTCCGTCGCCAGGACCTTAAAGCCCATGGTGGACAGGCGCTGAATCGGGAAGATCAGCGTGCGCTTGTCGCGGTTAGCCAGCGAGACAAACACGGTGCCCTCGGTGGGCAGCTCGCCGAACGCCGCGGCCTCCGCCTTGGCGTACGCCACGCCGAAGGACGGCGCCAGGCCCATGACCTCGCCGGTGGACTTCATCTCCGGGCCGAGGATGGTGTCCAGCAGCGCGCCGTCCGGGCGGCGGAAGCGGGTGAACGGCAGCACCGCTTCCTTCACCGCGATCGGGTGCTCCATCGGCAGCGAACCGCCGTCGTAGTCGGACGGGATCATCCCTTCTGTACGCAGCTGCGCAATCGTGGCACCCATCATGATGCGCGCTGCGGCCTTGGCCAGGTGCACGCCGGTGGCCTTGGACACGAACGGCACGGTGCGCGACGCGCGCGGGTTGGCTTCGATGACGTAGAGGATGTCGTCCTTGAGCGCGAACTGCACGTTCATCAGGCCCTCGACGCCAATGCCGTGCGCGAGAGCTTCTGCGGAACGGCGGACCTTGGCAATGTCGTCTGGCCCCAGCGTCATCGGCGGCAGCGCGCAGGCTGAATCGCCGGAGTGGATGCCGGCTTCCTCGATGTGCTCCATCACGCCGCCGAGGTAGACGTCCGTGCCGTCGCAGAGCACGTCGACGTCGATTTCGATGGCGTTGTCCAAAAAGCGGTCCACCAGCACCGGGTGGTCCGGGGACAGCTCGGTGGCGCGGTTGATGTAGTCGCGCAGGTTGTCCTCGTCGTAAACAATCTCCATGCCGCGGCCGCCGAGCACGTAGGAGGGGCGCACCAGCACCGGGTAGCCGATGCGGTCTGCCACCTCGCGCGCGCCCTCGAAGGTGGTGGCGGTGCCGAATGCCGGCGCCGGCAGGTTCGCGGCGTCGAGCACCTTGCCGAACTCGCCGCGGTCCTCCGCCATGTCGATGGCCTTGGGCGAGGTGCCCACCACGGGCACGCCGGCGTCTTCAAGCTGCTGCGCAAGCCCCAGCGGGGTCTGGCCGCCCAGCTGCACGATCACGCCGGCGACGGTTCCGGTGGCGGCCTCGGCGCGGTAGATCTCCATGACGTCCTCGAACGTCAGCGGCTCGAAGTAGAGGCGGTCCGCGGTGTCGTAGTCGGTGGAGACGGTCTCCGGGTTGCAGTTGACCATCACGGTCTCGTAGCCCACGCGCGACAGCTCCAGCGCAGCGTGCACGCAGGAGTAGTCGAACTCGATGCCCTGGCCGATGCGGTTCGGGCCGGAGCCGAGGATAATCACCTTCTGCTTGTCGCTGTCGCTCGAAGCAGCATCAGAAGCAACAACCTCAGACTCGGCGTCCGGGTCGAGCTCGTAGGCGGAGTACAGATACGGCACCTTCGCGTCGAACTGGCCGGAGCAGGTGTCCACCGTCTTAAACGTCGGGGTAATGCCCAGCGACCAGCGCAGCTGGCGCACACCGGACTCCCCCGCCAGCTCCGGGCGCAGCGCGGCGATCTGCGCGTCTGACAGTCCAAACGCCTTCGCTTCGCGCAACAGCTCGGCGTCGAGCACCGGGGCGTCGAGAAGCTGCTGCCTAAAGTCGATGAGTGCGACGAGCTCCTCCAAGAACCACGGGTCGATGCCGGAGGCCTCGTACACCTCGTCCACGCTGGCGCCGAGACGCAGCGCAAGCTCCACGTCGTAGAGGCGCTTGTCGGTGGGCACCTTCAGATCCTCAAGAACCGCCGCGACGTCGGTGGCGCGCTCGCCGGCGAAGTACTCGTCCGGGCGGGTCCAGAAGCCGTTCGGCTTGTCCTCCATCGAGCGCATGACCTTATTCAGGCCCTGAATGTAGTTGCGGCCGATGCCCATGGCCTCGCCCACAGCCTTCATGGACGTGCCCAGGGTCTCGTCGGAGCCCGGGAACTTCTCAAAGGCAAAACGCGGCATCTTCACAATGACGTAGTCCAGCGACGGCTCCGCGAGTGCGGTGGTCTCGCCGCCGGTCATGTCGTTGG
The DNA here is from genome assembly GCF_001838175.1 of Corynebacterium sp. HMSC034A01. Lineage (NCBI taxonomy): Bacteria > Bacillati > Actinomycetota > Actinomycetes > Mycobacteriales > Corynebacteriaceae > Corynebacterium > Corynebacterium sp. HMSC034A01. Next base: position 50,845 of record NZ_KV835925.1, read on the forward strand.
GGATCTCGTCGAGCGTGTAGCCGATGGCCAGCAGGGTCGCCACCTTCGCAATCGGGTAGCCGGTGGCCTTGGAGGCTAGCGCCGAGGAACGCGACACGCGCGGGTTCATCTCGATGGTGATCATGCGGCCGTCTTTGGGGTTGATGGCGAACTGGATGTTGCAGCCGCCGGTTTTCACGCCGACCTCGCGAATGATGGCCTTGCCCTGTTCGATCATGGTAGTGACCTCGGGCTCGGTCATGGTCAGCACCGGTGCCACCGTGACGGAATCGCCGGTGTGCACGCCCATCGCGTCCACGTTTTCGATGGTGGCGATGGCGATGCAGTTATCCGCGGAGTCGCGGATAAGTTCCAGCTCGATTTCCTTCCAACCCAGGATGGATTCCTCGATCAGCACGTTCGCCTCCGGCGAGGCCACCAGGCCGTCGCCGGCGATGCGGTGCAGATCATCCATGTCGTAGGCCAGGCCGGAACCGAGGCCGCCCATGGTGAACGAGGGGCGCACCACGCACGGGAAACCCAGCTCAGCGACGGTTTCCTCGACCTCTTCCATGGTGTAGCACACGCGGGAGCGGGCGGATTCGCCGCCGATTTTCTCCACGATGTCCTTGAACTTCTGGCGGTCCTCGCCGCGCTCGATGGCCTCGATATCCGCGCCGATGAGCTCCACGCCGTGCTTTTCCAAAATGCCGAGGCGGTCCAGCTTGATCGCGGCGTTCAGGGCGGTCTGGCCACCGAGCGTGGGCAGGATCGCGTCCACCGGGTGGCCCTGCTCTGCCTCGCGGGCGAGGATCCGGTCGATGTAGCCGGGCTCGATCGGTTCCACATAGGTGTGGTCGGCGAACTCCGGGTCGGTCATAATCGTCGCCGGATTGGAGTTCACCAGCGTCACCCGCAGGCCCTCGTTTTTGAGCACGCGGCACGCCTGGGTGCCGGAGTAGTCGAACTCGCAGGCCTGGCCGATCACGATCGGGCCGGAGCCGATAACCAGGACGTGGTGTAAGTCGTTGCGCTTCATGTCTGTATCTCCTGGTCTTTCTCTTAGGCTTCGTGCTTATCGACGGTGACCTGGCCCCGCACCGTCTTTCCATCGCGGGCAGCAGTGGCCAGGTGGCGGACGAGCTTCCGGGTGTCCACGCCCCACAGGCCGGTAACAGCCTGCGCCGCAAGCTCTTCGGCCAGGGTGCGTTGGGCGTTGTGGTTGGAGGCGATGCGCGCGACGTCGCACACGATGACGGCTGCGGCGGTGATCTCGGTGCTGCCGGACGCGCCCTCGCCGGTCCAGCCGACGTTGCCCACCTGCGGGGAGGCGAAAACAAGGATCTGGCCTTGTCGCTCGGCCTCGCACAGTTCGCGCTCGTAACCGAACATGTCGGTGGTGAAGGCGACCTCGCCGGCGATCTCGTCCGAGGTGTCCGCTGCGGGCGTCGCCCCGAAGATGAAGCCGGGGAAGGCGGAGCCGTCGTCAAGCACGAGCGTTGCGCGCGTGCGCTGGGGTTGTGCGGTGGTGTTTTCAGACATGGTTTACGCCTTCTTTGCGTCGTAGGTTTGGGTGCCGCGCAGCCAGGTGCCAACCACGCGGGCGGAAAATTCGATGCCTTCGTACGGGGTGTTGGATGCCTTGGACGCCATCTGCTCGCCGTAGGCGGTCCACGGCGATTGCGGGTCCACCAGCACCAGGTTGGCCGGCTCGCCAACGGCGATCGGGCGGCCCTGGTCTTCCAGGCGCAGGATCTCGGCCGGCCGCTCGCTCATGACCTTGGCCACGAAGCGCCAATCGGCGTCGCCCGGCTCCACGAAGATGCGGTGGACCACAGCCAGGGAGGTTTCCAGGCCGAGCATGCCGGGCTTGGCGTGCTCGAACTCCACGCACTTGTCCTCGGAGCCGTGCGGGGCGTGGTCGGTGGCGACCACGTCGACGGTGCCGTCGAGAAGCGCCTGCTTTAATGCTTCGGCGTCGCGGGCCTCGCGCAGCGGCGGGTTCACGCGGAACAATCCGTCGTAAGTGGCCAGCTTCTCGTCGGTGAGCATGAGGTGGTGCGGGGTGACCTCGGCGGTGACGTCGATGCCCTGGTTCTTGGCAAAGCGCAGAAGCTCCACGGTGCCCTCTGTGGAGGCGTGGCACAGGTGGTAACGGCCGCCGTAGTCGCGGGTCATGATCGCGTCGCGCGCCACGATGGACTCTTCCGCCACACGCGGCCAGCCGCGCAGGCCCAGTCGCGCGGCCTGCTCGCCCTCGTGGGCGACGGAGCCTTCGGTCATGCGGTGGTCCTCGGCGTGCTGCGCGAGAACCACGTCGTGCGCCTTGGCGTACTCGATGGCGCGGCGCATCAGCTGCGGGTCGTTGACGCACTTGCCGTCGTCGGAGAACATGCGCACGCCGCTGCGGGACATCAGCCCGATCTCAGTGAGCTGCTCGCCTTTCAGTCCCTGGGAGATGGAGCCGACCGGGTAGACGTCGCACTTGCCGTACTCCTGGCCCTTCGCCCACACCGCCTCGGCGAGGAACGGCTGGTCGATCACTGGGCTAGTGTTGGCCATGGTGAACACGGCGGTGAACCCGCCCTTGGCCGCGGCGTCGGAACCGGTGGCGATGGTCTCGGTGTCCTCTCGGCCCGGCTCGCGCAGGTGCACGTGCATGTCCACCAGGCCCGGCAGCAGCACGTTGCCCCCGCAGTCCACGACCTCGTCCGCGTCGTCGAAGGGGTTCTCCCCGACCGCGTCGATCACGCCGTCGGCGACGTCGATGAGAATGTTGGTCACGTCCTCGCCGTACGGGCGAACGTTGTTCAAAGCGAGCGTGGTCACTTGCTAGCTCCTTCCTCGCTGCCGCCCTGCTCGTCAGAGCCGGCGAGCAGGGTAAACAGCACGGCCATGCGGGTGTAAACGCCGTTGGACACCTGGCCCAGCACTACGGCGTTGTCGCGGTCCGCGACGTCGAAGTTGATTTCCATGCCGCGCAGCATCGGGCCCGGGTGCATGATCAGCGCCGAGTCCTTCATGCGGTTCGCGCGGTCCTTGCTCAACCCGTAGAGGGTGGCGTACTCACGGTGCGACGGGAAGAACCCGCCGTGCATGCGCTCAGCTTGCACGCGGAGCATCATGACCACGTCAGCCTGCTCAACCTCCGCGTCGAAGTCGTGCGACACGCGGGCCGGCCAGTACTGCACGCCGGTGGGCAGAAGCGTCGGCGGAGCCACCAGCACGACCTCAGCACCGAGCGTGTGCAGCAGGTCCACGTTGGACCGGGCCACGCGCGAGTGCAGGATGTCGCCGACGATGAGCACGGTCTTGCCCGCCACGTCGCCGATGTGCTGGCGCATGGTCACCGCGTCCAACAGCGCCTGGGTGGGGTGCTGGTGCTGGCCGTCGCCGGCGTTGACGATGCTGGTTTCCGGCAACCACTGGCGCAGAAGCTGCGAGGCGCCCGAGGCCGGGTGGCGCATGATGATCGCGTCCGCGCCGATCGCCTCGAGGGTGGCGGCGGTGTCTTTGAGCGACTCGCCCTTCTTCACCGACGACGAGGACGCGGACAGGTTAATCACGTCCGCGCTCATCCACTTGCCCGCAGTCTCAAACGACGACCGGGTACGGGTGGAGTTCTCGTAGAACAGCGTCATCACCGTGCGGCCGCGCAGGGTGGGCAGCTTCTTTATCTCGCGGCCGTCCAGGGCTTCGCGGAAGCGGTCCGCCTCGTCCATCAGGCAGACAATGTCCTCGCGGGTAAGGTCCGCGATATCGATCAGGTGCTTCATTTACGCCTCCCTCGCCAGCGTGACCCGGTCCTCGGCGTCGAGCGGCGTCAGCGACACGGTGACGTCCTCGTCCTTCGAGGTGGGGGTGTTTTTGCCCACGTAGTCCGCGCGGATGGGCAGTTCTCTGTGGCCGCGGTCCACCAGCACCGCCAGCTGGATGGCTGCGGGGCGGCCGATGTCGCGCAAGGAATCCAGCGCCGCGCGGATGGTGCGGCCGGAGTACAGCACGTCGTCGACCAGGATGACCACTGCCCCGTCAATGTCCACCGGGATGTTGGTCGGACGCAGGGCGCGGTGTGGGCGGTTGCGCAAATCGTCGCGGTAGAGCGTCACGTCCAGGCTGCCCACGGGGATAACCACCCCGGAAAACTCCTCAACGGCTTCGGCGATGCGCTGCGCCAGCGGCACTCCCCCGGACGGAATTCCCAGCAGCACAACCTGCGGACTGGTCTCATCGTCCAACGCCGTCTTTTCGATGATCTGGTGCGCGATGCGTGCAACAGTGCGGCCGACGTCTTGAGCGTTCAGCAACTCAACGGTCGACCGTTCGTTCTCACTCATCGAACCTCCTTCCCCGCCTCACAGTGCGGAATTTAAAGGATTTCGAACCGGCCCCGCCTGCCGGGGCCGTGTGTAGTCTTGGGACCGCGTTTCACTTTAGCACCTGCATGTATCAACCGGGAAGGATTCCATGGGCATCCACGCCGAGTACACCCTCCCCTTCGACCGCGACACCGTCTGGCGCTGGCACACCCGCCCGGGCGCGGTCACCCGCCTTACCCCCGGCTTCCTGCCGATGCGGGTGGCAAGCGAAGCGGCGTCGATACGCAGCGGCACCACAGTGTTCCGCCTCCCCGCGGGCCAGAAGTGGGTCGCGCGCCACCTCGCCGACGGCTACGTCGCGGGCCACCAGTTCACCGACGTGGCCGCGAACCAGCCGGTGCGCGCGGCCACCGGTTGGCGCCATGTGCACCGTTTCGAGGACGCGGGCGAGGGCACATTGCTTATCGACGACGTCAGCGCCCGCATCCCAGAGTTCGCGCTCCGCCCCGCCTGGGCTTACCGCCAGCGCCAGCTGGTGGAGGACCTGCGGTTCATCGCTTCCCTGCCTCACGCCGCCCCGAAGACGGTGGCTATGACCGGCTCCATCGGCCTCGTCGGCACCCACCTGCGCGCGCAGCTGACCACCGCCGGGCACACCGTGGTCCCGCTGGTGCGCGGACAGGCGGGTCCCGGCGAGCGGCACTGAGACATGGACAACCCGGCAGCTGACCTGCTAGCCGGCGTGGACGGGGTGATCCACCTCGCGGGCGAAACCATCATGGGACGGTTCACCGAAGAAAAGAAGCGCAGCATCCGCGACTCGCGTGTGGAGCCCACCCGCAAACTCGCCCGCCTCGCCGCGGACTCGGGAGTGAAGGTTTTCGTGGGCGCCTCGGCCGTGGGCTATTACGGCACCGATGCCGGCAGCGTGCCGCGCACGGAAGCTGACGGGCCCGGCGAAGGGTTCTTGGCCGAGGTCTGCGACGCGTGGGAGGACGCCGCCAACGCCGACGGGATGCGCAGCGTGCACATCCGCACCGGGCTAGCGCTGTCCAGCGCGGGCGGGCTGCTGCCGGTACTCAAGGCCAGCGTCAACGCGGGGCTCACCGCACAGTTCGGCCGCGGCGATTTCTGGATGAGCTGGGTGGCGCTAGACGACCTCACTGACTATTACATGCGCGCCCTGCTGGACAAGACGGTCTCCGGGCCCGTCAACGCCACTGCGCCAGAGCCGGTGACCAACGCCGAAATGTCTTCCACCCTCGCCCGCCTGCTGCGCCGGCCGGACCTGTTTCCCATCCCGACGTTCGGCCCGAAACTGCTGCTGGGCGAAGAAGGCGCGCACGAGCTCACGCTGGCGGACCAACGTGTCCTGCCCACCGTGGCGGCGAAGCACGGCTGGCGGCTGCGCTACCCCAGCCTCGACGCAGCCCTGCGCCACGAGTTGGGCCGCGAGCAGCTGCTAGTCTCGCAGGCGTGACTACAGATCAAACCGAAGAGCCCGTCCAGCCGAGCGAGCACCCCGAACGCAACGTGACCGAGCAGGTCACGCCCGAGGCCGTCGCCGCGATCTTCGAGGAGGAAAACCTCGAGTACCGCATCGAAGACCAGGCAGTGCGCTCCGGCTTCATCAACGCCGCCATCGTGGTCGCCATCGACGGCGACCACCTCGTGTTCGAAGCACTGTGGCGCGGCGAGTTCCCGCGCGAAATGGCGCCGAAGGTGCTCTACGCGTGCAACGAGCACAACCAGACTCACTTCGCGCCCACCCTGCGCTTCTTCGAACGCGGCGAGGACCAGCTGGCCATCAGCGCTATCCGCGCGATGCGCATCGCCGAGGGTGCGTCGTTCAACCAGCTCGGCGCGTTCATCGCCAGCTCCATCGACACCACGTTGCAGGCCTTCGACTTTTTGAAGAACACTTTCCCCACCGTTGTCACCTGGGAGGAGCCGCAGTAATGAGCAACGCAACGCTCGTGACCATCGACCGCGTGATCAAGGCCATGGCCGGCCACGACGTGGAGGTCTCCGACGACCCCTCGGGCCGCGCGGGCCACGCCAACGTCAACGGCTACAACCTGCTGTTCGTCCTGCTGGATTCCGTGCTCATCGTTCGCGCGGACTCCGTCACCGACACCCCGGCGGACACCCCGGACGCCACTTTGTACCTGGCGGCCAACCAGGTAAACAGCTCCTACCTGGATGCACGCGCACTCGTGGTCAACCGCACCGAGAACCTCGTCGTGCGCACCGAAGCTGAAGTCCAGGTGGGCGCGGGACTCGCAGACGACCAGCTTTCCAATTCGCTCAAGGCCGCCGTCGACGGCGTGCTGGCCACCCAGGACGCGATGCGCGCGCTGGTCAGCGAGATTCAGAAGCAGGCCCAGGCCGCCGGCGTCGCCCCGTCGGGCGACGACGACAGCGCGAACTCCGCCGACTAGGAGTTCGCCAAACGCTCCAGCTCAACCTCGGGATCGAAATCGGCGGCAGGCCACTCGAGGTTGAGCGACTTCAGGGCGTCGAAAAGCAATGCCTTGACCACCGTGCGGCAGTACTTCTTGTTGTCGGACGGGATGCAGTACCACGGCGCGACCTCGGTGGACGTGCGCGTCATGGCGATCTGGTAGGCGGCCATGAACTGGCTCCACAGCTTGCGGTCGTCGATGTCGCTCGGATTGTACTTCCAGTGCTTATCCGCGCGTTCGATGCGCTCTTTGAGGTTCTCCGCCTGGAACTCGCGCGAAATGTGCGGCATCACCTTGATGATCTTCGTGCCGTTTGCGGCGAGCTCGTTCTCAAATTCCACGATCGCGCCGTAGCGTCGCTCGATCTCCTCCGGCGGCGCCATCTGCTTCACGCGCTGCACCAGCACGTCCTCGTAGTGCGAGCGGTCGAACACCGCGATCTGCCCCGGCTTGGGCAGGTGCGGAGTGAAGCGCCACAAGAAATCGTGCGCGGCTTCCTCCTCCGTCGGGCGCCCGAACCCCTGGACGTGCACGCCCTGCAGGTCCATGGTCGCACCGATGACATTGCGGACAATGCCGCCCTTACCAGAGGTATCCATTCCCTGGAGCACCAACAGGATCGAACCGGCGTCCTCGTTGCCCGCGCGGCCGTTGGCAAAGAGCATCTCCTGCAACTCGTCCAGGTCGTCGTCGTAGTCGTTGAACGCGTCGTCGACATCCGAGACACCTGGCGTGGCTTCCGGATCCACGTCCGCGAGCTGAAAATCGGGGCTCACGAAAAACTGCTTGGCTTCTTCGACGGTGAGTTTGGACATGTCGCTTCCTTTTCGGTGGTCTTCGGTCTGGAAGTCGAGTAAAGGAGGTCGAGTACGCCGCTCAATGGGCGTGTACTCGACCTCCTTTACTCGACTTTTTGCCGGGCCCGGTACTAGCCGCGGGTCCCGTCCGTCGCCGGTTCCCCGGCCTCCAAGTCTTCGGTGGACTCGGCGATCTCGTGAGCCGTGGCTGCGTCGGTGTCCTCCGTCTGCTCCAGCCCGGAGTCTTTCGAGTGCTCATCGGTGGGGGCACTATCGTCCTCTACCGGGTAGGCGTCTTCCGCGCCCTCGCCGGCAAACGGCGAGTTGGAAGCCGCCCGCTGCGCGATACCGTCGAGCACAACGTTGATGTAGGGCGCGGCCTGTGCGCCGGAGTACTCCGCGGCCATCTCCACGCCCTCGGCGATTGAGACCGGCGCATCCACCTCGTCGTTGAACAGAATCTCCCACGCCGCGACGCGGAGAATCTGACGGTCTACGGCTGGCAGGCGGAACAGCTCCCAGTCCTCGGAAAGGTGGCGCTCGATGGCATCGTCGAGGTCGTCCAGCTTCTCCGCGGCGCCGGCGACGATGGTGCGGGTGTAGTCCGCAACCGGGGCGACGGCGTTGAGCGGGTTCTGGGACAGCTGGGCGCGGTCCTCCACGATAGAGACCGGGTCGATGTCGCGGGTCTCCGCCTCGAAGAGAATGTCTACTGCCCGGCGGCGCGCACGGTAACGCGCGCCATGTCGTTTGTAATCGGGCATTAGTTGTTCACGCGGGACAGGTACTCGCCGGTGCGGGTGTCCACCTTGACCACGTTGCCGGTCTCCAGGAACAGCGGAACCTGGATCTCAGCACCGGTCTCCAGGGTGGCCGGCTTGGTGCCGCCGGTGGAGCGGTCGCCCTGCAGGCCCGGCTCGGTCTGCTCAATCTTCAGGTCCACGGAGATCGGCAGCTCCGCGAACAGCGCGTCGCCCTCGTGGAAGGAGACCTGCACGCGCATGTTCTCCAGCAGGAAGCGGGCGGCCTCGCCGAACTTCTCTGCCGGCAGCTCGAACTGCTCGAAGGTCTTGTCGTCCATGACAACGTAGTTGGTGCCGTCGTTGTACAGGTAGGTCATGTCGCGGCGGTCAACGGTTGCGGTTTCCACCTTCACACCAGCGTTCCAGGTCTTATCCACGGTCTTGCCGGTGACAACGTCCTTGAGCTTGGTGCGCACGAACGCCGGACCCTTGCCGGGCTTGACGTGCTGGAACTCGACAATCTGCTGCAGCTTGCCTTCGTTCTTCAGCACCAGGCCGTTCTTGAAATCGGCGGTAGTTGCCATGGTAAGTACCTTCCTCCTGGGAGTATCGGGGCGTGTGCAAACACAGCAATGTTACAGCACGGTCAAATCCTTGGTGTACTCCGTGATCACCTTCGGCGCCGCCGAGGTGATGATGAGCGTGTCCTCGATGCGCACGCCGGCATTGCCGGGAATGTAGATGCCCGGCTCGATAGTCAGCGTCATGCCCTCTTCCAGCACGCCGGAGCCAGTCTTCGCCGCGCTGGGTGCCTCGTGCACGTCCAGCCCCACGCCGTGGCCGGTGGAGTGCACGAAGTACTCGCCGTAGCCCGCCTCCGAGATCACGTCGCGGCAGGCCTTGTCCACGTCCACAAGCTTCGCCCCCGGCACCGCGGCTTTCACACCCGCGAGTTGAGCGGCGAGGGTGACCTCGTAGATCTCGCGCTCAAGGTCGCCGATGTGCCCGATCGCGAACGTGCGGGTCATGTCCGAGTTGAATCCGAGGCGGTGCATGCCGAAATCGATGGTGACCAAATCCCCCTCCGCGATCATGCGGTCACCGGCACCGTGGTGCGGCTTGGCGGAGTTCGGTCCGGAGGCGACGATGGTGTCGAAGCTGACGCGCTCCGCACCGAGGACGCGCATGCGGTACTCCAGGTCGGCAGCGACCTCGCGCTCGGTGCGGCCGGCGCACAGCTCCCCGGCCTCCAGCAGCCCCTCGAGCGCCTCAACTGTCAGCTCCGCAGCCTCGGTCAGCCGCGTGAGTTCCAGGTTGTCCTTGATCAAGCGGATCTCTTCGATCACCCCGCTGACAGGCACCAGCGTGACGCCCTCCGGGCACGCCTCGCGCAACTTCTCCAGCTGGGCAACCGACACATAGTCCGCCTCGAAGCCAACACGGTGGCCCTCGGTAGCCTTGGACAGCATGGCCACGCCGACGTTGCGCTCAATCGTGGCCGCAATGTCGGGCACCTCCTCGCCGATTTGTGTGGTGTAGCGCCCATCTGTGGCGATGGCGGCGGTGCGGTCCTTCGACACCAGCATGGCTCCGTTCGACCCGGCGAAACCGGACAGGTAGCGCACGTGCGTCAGGTGCGTGACCAGCATGTCGTCGATCCGGCGCTCCGCCAGCTTCGTGGACAGTTTGCGGCGGCGGTCCTCAAATCGGGTGTCTGCCAATGCCATCAGAGCCTCCTTGCGTAGTAGTCGAGTGCGAGCCGGTAGCCGTCCACCCCCAGCCCCGCAATAACGCCTTCGGCGATCGGCGAAAGGTAGGAGTGCGCCCTAAACGGCTCGCGTGCGTGCACGTTGGAAATGTGCACCTCGATAAAGCCGTGGTGATCTTCCAGTTCTACCAGTGCGTCACGCAGCGCGACGGAGGTATGGGTAAATCCGCCGGGATTGATGACCACGGCCCAGCCGTTGTCCGCAGCCTCGTGCACCCAGTCGATCAACTCGCCCTCGTGGTTGGACTGGCGGCATTCCACCTCCACGCCGAGCTCGCTGCCGCGCTCACACAATTGCTTTTCGACGTCCGCCAGCGTGACCGACCCGTAAATCTCCGGCTGCCGCTTGCCCAGCCTGTTCAAGTTCGGCCCGTTGAGCACCAGAATCTTCATCGCTACTCCGAAATCGCATCAAAGGCCGCACGCATCTCATCCACCGTCGCGTCTTCGAGACGGGTGGCAGAGCCCAACCCGTCGAGGACGACGAAGCGGATACGGCCGTCACGGTTCTTTTTGTCCAACAGCATGGCGTCGTGCAGCTCGTCGAAAGCGCCCGCCTCGTAGCGTGTGGGCAAGCCAGCTCTTGTGAGGATGTCCTCGTGGAGGGCGACCAACGGTGCGTCGATAAGCTTCCTGCCCAACGCCAAGTGCGCGACGAACATCATGCCCACCGCGACCGCGTTGCCGTGGCGCCAGGAATAGTTCTCGCGGCGCTCGATGGCGTGGCCGAGCGTGTGGCCGTAGTTGAGGATCTCGCGCAGTCCGGACTCCTTGAGGTCCTGGCCGACAACGCACGCCTTCACCGCCACGGAACGGCGCACCAGCTCCGGCCAATGGTGCTCCGCACCGTCTTTGTAAAGCTCGAGGATCTGCGGATCCGCAATGAACCCGGTCTTGATCAGCTCCGCGGAGCCGGAGACGACCTCTGCTGCCGGCAGGGTGTCAATGTGGGCAAGGTCTATGAACACACTATCCGGCTCATGGAACGCCCCAACGAGATTCTTGCCGGCAGCGGTGTTGATGCCGGTCTTGCCGCCCACGGCCGCATCCACCATGGCCAAAAGCGTTGTGGGCACCTGCACGACCTTGATGCCGCGCATCCACGTCGCCGCGGCGAAACCGGCAAGATCCGTCACCGCGCCGCCGCCGAGGCCGACAACCGCGTCCTGGCGAGAAAAACCGTGCGCACCGAGCGTGTCCCAGAGGTTGGAAAGAACCGCTAGGTCCTTCCCGGCCTCCGCGTCAGGCACGCACACCGCAACCGGCTCCACCCCTACGTCATTGAGCGTTCCTGCGAGCGCCTGTGCGGCATCCCCAAGCGGCGACTGGTGCACGACAAGCGCCCGGCGGGCACCGATGTGTGCGACGCGCTGGGCAGCCTGGTCAAGATTGTCGCGCTCAATATGGATGGAATACGGGTTTTGGCCCGTAACCTCAACTACGGCCATGCGTCTCGCCTTTCTCCTAAAAGGTTAATCCACGTCGATGAACCCGAGGACTTCCGCCACCACACGCTGCGGCGGGCGTTCGTCCGTGCGCACGCGGAAGCTGGAGACCTCGCGATAGAGCGGCTCGCGCTGCTCCAACAAGTCGCGGTAGCGCTGCTCACGGTCGTCGCCGTCGAGCACAGGGCGCGACGCGTCCTCGGCGGTGCGGCGGATCCCCTCTTCGACGGTGACATCAATCCACACAACAGTGTGGCGCTGCAGCAGCGCTCGCACTTCTTCGGAGACAATCGCGCCGCCACCGAGGCTGACTACTCCGCCAGTGGCAAGCGCGCGGGCAACGTAGCCCACCTCGAGCTTGCGGAACTCCTCCTCGCCGAGCTGCGCGTACACCTCGCCGCAAGTCTTGCCCTCCCCTTGCTCGATCAGCACGTCGGAGTCCACGATGGGCAGGTTCAGTGCGCTGGCGATGCGACGGCCGATGGTGGACTTCCCAGCCCCCGGCATGCCAACCAACACGACACGCGGTGCGGAGTACACCATCGCCGGAGAGGCGGCGACGAGCTCGGTCGCACTCGGCGCGTCGTTTTCGTCGAACGGCGTCGCGCTTTCCGGTGCCAGATCATCCACCAAGTCATTCACGATGTCTGCCGGGGATCCCCCGGCCGGGGTGGTCATGTCATGTCCTCCTCTTGGACAAACGCCAGCCTGTCTGCCGTGTATGCGCGGTACGACTCCACGTTGCGTCGCACCTCGTCCACAGTATCGCCGCCAAACTTCTCTGACACCGCCTGAGCCAACACCAGCGCAACCATCGCCTCAGCGACTACACCACCGGCGGGCACCGCGCACACGTCCGAGCGCTGGTGAATACCGGTCGCTGCCTCTCCGGTAGACATGTCCACGGTTTTCAGCGCGCGCGGGACGGTAGAGATCGGCTTCATCGCCGCACGCACCCGCAGCTGCTCGCCGTTGGTCATGCCGCCTTCGAGACCGCCGGCACGGTTGGTGGAACGTTCGATGCCGCTCTGCCCGCGCACCATCTCGTCGTGCGCCTGCGAGCCGCGACGGCGCGCTTCCTCAAAACCGTCGCCGACCTCAACGCCTTTCACCGACTGGATACCCATGAGCGCGGCAGCCAGGCGCGCATCCAAGCGACGCTCGCCGGAGACGTGCGAACCCAAGCCAACGGGCAGTCCGTCCACGATGACCTCGACAATGCCGCCGAGCGTGTCGCCGTCTTTCTTCGCCGCCTCAATGCGGGCAACCATGTCGGCTTCCGCGTCCTTGTCGTAGGCGCGCACCGGCGAAGCGTCGATAGCTTCGATGTCCGCAAAACTCGGGTGTGGGCCGTTGTACGGAGCAGACTCGCCGATGGAGATCACATGCGAAAACACCTCGACGCCCAACGTTTCACGCAGGAAGCTGCGGGCCACAGTCGCCGCCGCCACACGCGCTGCGGTCTCGCGCGCAGACGAGCGCTCGAGCACTGGACGCGCCGAATCAAAGCCGTACTTGATCATGCCCGCGAAATCCGCATGGCCCGGGCGCGGGCGGGTCAACGACGCTCCTCGCCCGGACGACATGGCCTTCGCCACCTCCGGGTCCTCCAAGTCCACGGGCTCGGCGGACATGATGGTGGTCCACTTCGGCCATTCAGTGTTACCGATCTGGATGGCAATAGGACTGCCAATCGACGTTCCGTGCACCACGCCGGTGAGCAGGGTGAGCTCATCGGCCTCAAACTTCATGCGGGCGCCGCGCCCGTAGCCGAGACGGCGGCGGGCCAACTGATGGGCAATCTCTTCTTTACGCACCGGCAAACCTGCCGGCGCATTCTCCACTAACGCAATGAGGGCTTGGCCGTGCGATTCACCGGCCGTTGTCCAACGAAGCATGGCGATATTCTTGCACAAGCCGAGCTCCTCTCCGCCCTTAAACCCCCGAATACATACACAAAAGAGGAATCAGCGCCCACGCAGCGGACAGCATGGACGGTCCGTGCGGCACAGAGCGCCTGCCGCACGCGACGGCAGCACCGACGGTGAGCAGGCCCGATAGCCCAAGTCCCGCAACCACGCCAAACGGCCCGCCGGCCGCCGCGCAGACTACCCCGAGCGGTACCGCAAGTTTGATATCGCCCCCGCCGATGCCCCGCCCCACCAGCAGATACCACGCTGGCCACATCAGCCCCCATACCAGGGACACGTCCCACAGACACGCGGCCGCAGCTGCAACCGCAGGCGGCACCGTCAGCGCGTCCGGCAGCCTGCGCTCACGGATGTCGTAAGTGCACAACAGCACAGACCAAAGCAGCAAGGCCGCGACTCCCCCGTACCCCATGATGGCGAGACTAGCGGGAGCGCTCCCAGTGGTGCAACAGCGTCTCACGCATAGCCTCGCGGGGAGCTACAACGCCAGTGAACTGCTCGAACTGGGCATAAGACTGCCCCGCCAGCATGGACAGCCCGCCCACCACCGCGTAGCCGTTCGAAGCGGCGCGAATAGCCAAGGGCGTCGGCCACGGGTTGTAGATCACATCGAACACCGGGGCATGCCCGAGTGCCTCGGCGTGCCGCTCCAACGCATTCGCGGGGACGGTGGACACGACGACATCCGCTTCCAAAGCGATAGCCTCAAGGTCCGCGTCGAAGGTGCAGAAGGATACGTCCATGCCCTGCACCAATTCCACATACTCAGCCGCGCGGTCTGAACGGTTGACAACGGTGACCTGCTCGCAGCCGCTCTCGCGCAGGGCCCACATCACGGCACGGGCGGTACCTCCGGCACCGACCAGGATCGCGCGTTTGGCCGGGGTCTTTCCCAGCAGTTCCTGCAGGGCCACCAACGCGCCTTCGCAGTCGGTGTTGTCGGCGCGCCATCCGCCGGCGACACGCGTCAGCGTGTTCGCAGAACCGATCTGCTTCGCCCTCTCGGTCACCTCATCTGCGACATCCAGCGCCGCGAACTTGCACGGCATGGTCACCGAGAATCCGCGGAAGGATTCGTCCGCCTCCCCCACGATCCGGGAAAGGTCGTCCGCCTCGCAGAGGATCCGGGTGTACTCCCAGCCGTCAAGGCCCGCCGCCTCGTATCCGGCGTTGTGCAGAACCGGGGACAGGGAGTGCGCGATGGGCGAGCCGAGCACGGCGGCGCGGTGTGTGGTTTCCATGGGTTAACGCTGAGAGTCGAGCACGCCGGAGTCCACCGCACGCTGGGTGTCGTTGAGGTGCTGCTCGAATGTGTCGTTAAAGATCGTCGTGCCGTCCTTGTCCACGGTGACGAAGAACAGCCAATTGCCTTCGGCCGGGTGCTCCATCGCTTCAATGGCCTCGATCGACGGAGAGGCAATCGGCGTTTGCGGCAGCCCGTCCATGGCGTAGGTATTCCACGGGGTGACACGACCGCGGTCTTCGTCGGTGGTTGCGACCTCAACAGACGGCAGGCCGTAGTTGACCGTCGAGTCGAACTCCAGGCGCATCGGCTCATCCAGGCGGTTCAAGATGACACGGGCGACCTTGTCAAACTCTCCCGCGGGCGCCTCGCGTTCAACCAGCGACGCTGCAGTGAGCAATTCGTACGGAGTCAACCCAACAGCCTGAGCGCGGCCGACAATATCGGTGGATTCGTACTGCTTCGCGGACCGGGTGATCAGATCTGTCAGGATCTCTTCTGCGCTCGCGTGCGGGTCGATGATGTACTCGCCCGGGGCAATCAGACCCTCGAGACGCTTCGCGTCACCAGCGCGGCCAGCGACCGTCTCACGCGCCCACTCCGGCACACCAAGGGATTCCGGATCGGCCTCCGCCGCAACCTTGTTCAGGTCCTCCAGCTTCACGCAGTCGGGCGCGGGCTTCTCACCGCAGGCGGACTGCTGAATCATGGTGAGGATGCCCAGGCGCTTTTGTCCGCCGAGGATGTTGATGTCCATCAGGGTCGCGCCGCCGTAGACCTGCAACGGCGTGACGCGCTGCTGCGGATCAAGCAGTGCCTCCACAGCAGACTCGGCACTCATCTCCTCTTGCAAGCGGTAAAAGCCGGGCTGGATGTTGTCGGCGTTCTGATTGTTCGCCGCAGCTGTCTGGAACGCATTGTCGGACGCGACGATGCCGCGCTCTTCCAGCTCCGGGCCAAGTGCGGAAAGGCTGGCGCCTTCCTTGATCTGCACTACCTGTTCTTCGCCGTTGCCCGCACCCTCGTAGTCGGACACGTTGTTGCCGCGGGCGATGGCAATCCAGGCGATCAAGCCGATGATCAGCAGGAGCGAAGCAACCAGCACTGCGGTGCTCCGTGTGCGCCGCATGGCGGCTTGTCGTGGGGTCACGGTTAATTCTCCTTGAGGTAGTTCTTGCGGCCGTCCAGCCATGATTGCAGAATCTCCACCGCTGCCGCCTGGTCGATCACGGCGCGTGCGTCCTTTTCGCGCACACCCGACGCCCGCAGAGCCTGGGTGGCGGCGACCGTGGTCAGCCGCTCATCCGCCATTTTCACCGGCACGTCGCTGCGACGCTGAATACGGAAAGCGATCTCTTTTGCGTGCTTCACACTCTTCGACCCGTCGCCGTTGAGGTTCGACGGCAAGCCGACGACAACCTCCACCGCATCAAATTCGTCGATGAGCGCCAGCAGGCGTTCGATGTCCTCGCCGTCGCGGTCCTTGAACCCGGTGACCCGGCGGACCGTTTCAACAGGGGTAGCCAGCGTCGCATCCTTGTCAGAGGAAGCGACGCCGATCCGGACGGTGCCCACATCGATGCCGATGCGGCGGCCCTGCCCCGGGTCGTCGAGCCCCGGGGTGTCTGGCTGCACCTTCATCCGTGTTTCCTTTCCACCTTCGACGGCTACGTGAGTAACAGACCGGTTAACGGCGGGGCGGTCAACTGGCCTTGGTTAAACCTAACCGTTTCCTGTGGAACCGGCGGGGCGCTGGCTCGGCGTGTCACGGATTACAACGTGGCTATCCCACGAGCGATTCACGCACCGCGCACAGCGCATCATCGATGCCGGCCGGGTTGGCGCCGGTGCCCTGCGCCAGATCCGGCTTGCCGCCGCCCTTACCGTCCACGTACTGGCCGATCAGCTTGACCAAGTCCCCAGCCTTCACACCAGATTCCACGGCCTGCGGCGTCGCAGCAGCGGCCAGGGACACCTTCTCGCCCGTTTGGGAAAGCAGCACGATCACAGCGTCTTCCGCCTGCAGCTTGCCTCGCAGGTCGTTCGCGATCGTGCGCAGGTCGCCGGTGTTGATGCCTTCGGGCAGTTGCTTTGCGACGAGACGGTGCACGCCCACCGTTTGCGCCTCATCCGCCAAGTTGGCGGTGGAGGCCAAAAGCTGCTGGCGGTGCAGGTTTGCAATCTCCTTCTCGGCCGCGCGCAGGCGCTCGGTGAGCTGGGCGATACGGTCCGGCAGCTGATCGGTCGGGGCCTTCAACTCCGCGGCCAGACCGGACGCGAGCGCGGCCTCCTTGGACAGGAACTTGAAGGAATCCATGCCGGAGTAGGCCTCGATGCGGCGCGCGCCGGAGCCGACGGAAGACTCGCCGAGGACAGCCACGGGGCCGATCTGGGAGGCGTGCTCGACGTGAGTGCCGCCGCACAGCTCGATGGAGAACGGCCCGCCGATCTCCACCACGCGCACGGTGTCGCCGTAGCTCTCGCCGAACAGCGCCATCGCACCCATCTCCTTCGCGTGCTCGAGCGAGGTTTCAAGGGTGTTGACCGCAAAGTCCGCGTCCACCGCCTGGTTGGTGATGGTGGCGATCTCTTGCAGCTGCGCGTCGGTGAGTTGCTCGGTGTAGTTGAAGTCGAAGCGCAGGTAACCGGGCTTGTTCAAGGAACCAGCCTGGACTGCGGTGGGTCCGAGCACCTGGCGGATCGCGGCGTGGATCAAGTGGGTCGCGGAGTGCGCCTGGCGGGCGCCGTGGCGCCATGCCTCGTCCACTTCGGCGGTGACGGTGGAGCCCAGATCCAGCCCGCCGTTTTGCACTGTGGCCTTGTGCAGCCACAGCTTCTTGCCCACGCGCTGCACGTCGTTGACGTTGAGGATGGTCTCACCCATGACCAGGCGGCCGCGGTCGGCCATCTGGCCGCCGGACTCTGCGTACATCGGGGTCACATCAAGAATGACCTCGACCTCGTCGCCCTGGGCAACCTCCCCGACCTTCTCGCCGCCGCGCACCAGGCCGATGACCTTCGCGTCGTGGGTGAGCTGGTCGTAGCCCACAAACTCGGTCGGGTTCGCGTCCACCCATTCGCGGTAGAGCGACTCGTCCACGTTGCGGTGCTTCTTCGCCTTGTTGTCGGCCTTGGCGCGCTCGCGCTGCTCCTGCATAGCCGCGTTGAAGGCGTCCATGTCCACGTCCAGGCCAGCCTCGCGGGCCATCTCCACGGTCAGGTCGATCGGGAAACCGTAGGTGTCGTGCAGCTCGAAGGCTTGCGCGCCCGGCAGGACCTTGGCGCCGGATGCGGAGACGGCGGAGGCGGCTTCGTCGAAACGCGAGGTGCCCGCCTCCAGGGTCTTGGAGAACGCCTTCTCCTCGGCGACGGCGACGCGCAGGATGCGCTCGCGGTTGTCCGCGATCTCCGGGAAGGACGGGGTCATAGTGTCCATGATGGTGTTCATCAGCGTCTCCATGACCGGGCCGGTCGCGCCCAGCAGGCGTGCGGAGCGGATGATGCGGCGCAGCAGGCGGCGCAGGATGTAGCCGCGGCCCTCGTTGGACGGGGTCACGCCGTCGAGGATGATCATCATGCCGGTGCGCGCGTGGTCGGCGACGACGCGGAAGCGCACGTCGTCGTCCTTGTTGCCGGCGTCGTACTTCGCGCCGGTCAGCTCCACGGCAGCGTCAATGACGGGGCGCAGAAGGTCGGTCTCATACACGTTGTCCACGCCCTGCAGGATGCAGGCGACGCGCTCGATGCCCATGCCGGTATCGATGTTCTTCTGCGGCAGCTCTCCGACGATCTCGAAGTTGCCCTTCTTGTCGCCCTCGCCGCGGATGGACTCCATGAACACGAGGTTCCAGATCTCCATGTAGCGGTTGTCGTCGGCGATCGGGCCGCCCTCGACGCCGTACTCCGGGCCGCGGTCGTAGTAGATCTCCGAGCACGGGCCGCAGGGGCCGGGGATGCCCATGGACCAGAAGTTGTCCTCCATGCCCATGCGTTGGATGCGCTCTTCCGGGATACCGATCTTGTCGCGCCAGATCGAGGCAGCCTCGTCGTCGTCCAGGTAGACCGTCACCCACAGGCGCTCCGGGTCCAGGCCCAGCCCGCCGTCCTCGACAGCGCCGGTGAGCAGGGTCCAGGCGTGCGTGATTGCGCCTTCCTTGAAGTACTGGCCGAACGAGAAGTTGCCGGCCATCTGGAAGAACGTGTTGTGGCGGGTGGTGATGCCCACTTCCTCGATGTCCAGGGTGCGCACACACTTCTGGATGGAGGTGGCGGTGCCGTTAGCGAAATCCGGAGTCTGGTCGCCCAGGAAGTACGGCTTGAACGGCACCATGCCGGCGTTGACGAACAGCAGCGTCGGGTCGTCCAGAATCAGCGGGGCGCTCGGCACCGGGGTGTGGCCGGCCTCGACGAAGTGGTTGGTGAACCGCTCTCGGATCTCATGGGTCTGCACGCGTGATTGTCCTTTCAGCAGCGCCGGTTTTTATCCGCGCTTACTCTACCCCGCGCCCGGACGCAGCCCGGTGTCACCGCCCGCGGACGAGGGCACGCAGCCGCCCGATGAAGTCTTTGATGCGCCGCTCCGCGCCGTGGTCGGTGGGTTCGTAGTAGACGGCCTCTTCGAGGCCGTCGGGCATGTACTGCTGCTTGACGACGCCCAACGGATCATCATGCGGGTAGACATAGCCCACCGCATTGCCCATGGCCTTCGCGCCTTCGTAGTGCCCGTCGCGCAGGTGCGCCGGCACCGGCGGGGCGTGGCCTGCGCGCACGTCCGCTAACGCCCGGTCGATGGACTGGATCACCGACGGCGACTTCGGCGCCGTGGCCAGGTGGATCGTCGCCTGCGCGAGTGCGAGCCTCCCCTCGGGCATGCCGATGAACTGCACCGCGTTCGCCGCAGCGTTGGCGGTCTGCAGCGCGGTCGGGTCTGCCATGCCGATGTCCTCGGAGGCGTGGATGACCAGGCGCCGCGCGATAAAGCGGGGGTCCTCCCCCGCCTCGATCATCCGGGCCAGGTAGTGCAGGGCGGCGTCGACGTCTGAGCCGCGGATGGATTTGATGAACGCGCTGACGATGTCGTAGTGCTGGTCGCCGTCCCGGTCGTAGCGCACAACGGCACGGTTGACGTTTTCTTTCACCGTGTCGACGGTGATGGTCTCCCCCGGCTGCACCGCCTCGGCCGCGGCCTCCAAATATGTCAGCGCGCGGCGGGCGTCGCCGCCGGCGAGGAGGACCAGCTGGTCGCGTGCGTCGTCGTCAAGCTCGAATTCGCCGTTGAACCCGCGCTCGTCCGCCATCGCGCGGTCCAGCACCCCGCGCAGATCGTCGGTGTCGAGGGACTCCAGCTTTAGCAGCAGCGAGCGCGACAGCAGTGGCGCAACCACGCTGAAGCTCGGGTTTTCCGTGGTCGCGGCGACCAACAGCACGGTGCGGTTTTCCACTGCGGCGAGCAGCGCGTCCTGCTGGGTCTTGGAAAAGCGGTGGACCTCGTCGATGAACAGCACGGTTTTCTCGCCGCGGATGAGATCGCGCCGTGCTTCGTCGATCACGGCACGCACTTCTTTCACGCCCGAGGACAGCGCCGAGAGCGCAACGAAGTTCTGACCCATCGCGGACGCGATCAGCGATGCGATGGTGGTCTTTCCTGTGCCCGGCGGGCCGTAGAGGATCACGGAGGCGGCCCCGGAACCGTCGATAAGCCTTCGCAACGGCTTGCCCTCGCTGAGCAGGTGCCGCTGGCCCGCAATCTCGTCGAGGGTTCGCGGGCGCATGCGCGCGGCCAGAGGTGCCGAGGCCCCCGCCTCGAAAAAGGCGGTGCCTCGGTTGCCGGAATCGCCGCGGCCGTCATTGCCACCAGCGGCTGCGAAGAGTCCCTCTTGCTCCACCAGAACCTCTCCTAGCGCAAGCGCTCGGCCAGCGTCTGGGCGAACTCGCTTATCGTGCGGTAAGCGGGGTCCTTGCCGGTGCCCGCGAACGCGGCGAGGGACTCGAACGTCTCGCGCAGATCCCGGCGCACAAGCACCTCATCTGCGGTAAACGGCCCCTTCGAAGGCGGTCGCAGCACATCACCGGCGTGGTCCGCGGAATGCTCTTCTGCATCCACGCTCGCCTCAAGCGGACCGAGGCCGGACACGTCGAGGCCTGCAGCCTCGAAGTCCTCCTTGAGCTTGGCGTCGTGCTCGAGCAATTCTGCCGGGCTGACCGGGTCCAGCATGGCCACGCTGCTCATCGCCCAGCCAATGAGCCCCGCGGTAATCCGTGCCTGGAGCGTATCCGGGTGCTCCACGCTGGGCCAGATGCCGCGCACCTCGCTCACCCACGCGTCGACGAAGGCGTCCGTGGCTGCGGCGTTGAACGGCTGCGCCGCGAGGAAGACCGGGAAGCGGGCAACCACAAACGCCACGTCGAAGGTGACGTCCCGAAAACCCGCCCACTCGTAATCCAGGAAATGGAAGGAGTGGCCGGTCTGGATGATGTTGTCCGGGGTCAGGTCGAACGGCGTGAACGCGCGCATGCCGCCGCGGAGCAGCCGCGTGCGCACGTTTGTGGCGGCGAACCGGACCTCCCCCGGAATCTCGATGCCGGCGTTTTCCAAAAACTCCACGCCGATGCGGATGCGGTGCGACAGCAAGCGGTCACGCAAGAGCTGCAGGTTCGCCGCGTTCTGCCGCGAACGCGTCATGCGCTGGAACAGCACGTTGAACGCGTCCTCGTCGTCCGCGGTGCCGGCGTGCATCTTGCCCAGCGCGCGGCCAAGGCGACGCAGGAGATCCACGTGGGTTTCCGCATCGGCGTCCTGCAGCAGGTCCGCAAGCGTGCGCCCGTCGCCCAGATCCGAAATGATCAGGATGCGCTGCGCAGTGTCGTAGCCCAGCAGCACCGGGCCCGGGCGCACTTCCTCGCTTAACGACGTGGCGAACTGGTAGGCCACCGTCTCACGCAAGAACGCCGCGTCCGCCAGCTCGTCGCCGGTGGCCGGCGAGTGCTTCACCACCACCGAGCGGTGCTGGAAAAACGGGTTGTTCACAACCCGCGCCCGAAACACGTCCGCAAGCCCTGAGCCGTCGAGCCTCTCGACGTCGACAAGCTCCTGCTCGCCGCCGTAGCGCTTGGTCAGAATGTCGGCGGCTGCGCGGATGATCTCCTGCGTATCGCCCATGGCTGGCCTACTTCTGGTCGCCGGCCCCGGCCTCGCTGCCCTGCGCTTCGGCGTCCTTCTTCGGTTTGAAGTCCACACCGGTCTCCTTGCGCTGCTCCGCCGGAATCGGTGCCGGGGCATCCGTCAGCGGATCCACGCCGCCACCCGACTTCGGGAAGGCGATGACGTCGCGGATGGACTCAAAGCCGCCGAGCAAGGAAACAATGCGGTCCCAGCCGAAAGCGATGCCGCCGTGCGGCGGGGCACCGTACTGGAAGGCGTCCAGCAGGAAGCCGAACTTCTCCTCCGCTTCCTCGTCGGTGATGCCCATGACCTCGAACACACGCTTCTGCACATCGTGCTCGTGGATACGGATGGAGCCGCCGCCGATCTCGTTGCCGTTGCAGACGATGTCGTAGGCGTAGGCGAGCGCCTCGCCCGGGTTCTCCTCGAAGTTGTCCAGGAACTCCGGCTTCGGCGACGTGAACGCGTGGTGCACTGCGGTCCACTTGGAGTGGCCGAGCGCTACATCGCCAGAAGCAGTGGCATCCGCGGCAGGCTCGAACAGCGGCGCGTCAACGACCCAGGTAAATGCCCAGTCGCCGTCCTTGATCAGGTCCAGCTTGCGCGCGATCTCGCCACGGGCTGCCCCCAGCAGCGCGCGGGACGCCTTGGTCTCGCCGGCGGCGAAGAAGATGCAGTCGCCCGGCTTCGCGCCGACGTGCTCGGCGATGCCGGCCTTCTCCTCGTCGGTGATGTTCTTGGCCACCGGGCCGGTCAGCTCGCCGTCGTCCTGCACCAGGATGTAGGCCAAGCCCTTCGCGCCCCGCTGCTTCGCCCACTCCTGCCAAGCGTCGAGCTGGCGGCGCGGCTGGGACGCGCCGCCGTCCATGACCACAGCGCCGACGTACTCCGCCTTGAACACGCGGAAGGTGGTGTCCTTGAAAAACTCGGTGCATTCCACCAGCGGGATGTCGAAGCGCAGGTCCGGCTTGTCGGAGCCGTACTTTTCCATCGCTTCCTTGTAGGTCATGCGCGGGATCGGCGTCTGGATGTCGTAGCCGATCAGCTTCCACAGCTCGACCAGGATCTCCTCAGCAAGCTCGATGATGTCGTCCTGGTCCACGAAGCTGGCCTCAACATCCAGCTGGGTGAACTCCGGCTGGCGGTCCGCACGGAAGTCCTCGTCGCGGTAGCAGCGTGCCAGCTGGTAGTAGCGCTCCATGCCCGCCACCATGAGCAGCTGCTTGAACAGCTGCGGCGACTGCGGCAGGGCGTACCACGAGCCCGGCTTCAAACGTGCGGGGACCAGGAAGTCTCGCGCACCCTCCGGCGTCGAACGCGTCAGCGTGGGAGTCTCAATCTCCGTGAAGTCGTGGTTGTCCAGCACGCGGCGTGCCGCCTGGTTCGCCTTCGCGCGCAGACGCATCGCCTTTGCCTGGCGCTCACGGCGCAGGTCGAGGTAGCGGTAACGCAAACGAGCTTCTTCGCCGACCTCGCTAGAGGACGCGTCCTCGATCTGGAACGGCAGCGCCGCGGCCTTGTTCAACACCTGCAGGTCGGTGACGTTGACCTCGATCTCACCGGATGCCAGGTTCGGGTTTGCAGAACCTTCCGGACGCGGCTCGACGGTGCCGGTGACCTGAACGACGTACTCGCTGCGCAGGTCGTGCGCAGCCTCAGCAACCTCAGACTCACGGAAGACCACCTGGGCCAGCCCGGAGCGATCGCGCAGGTCGATAAAGATCACGCCGCCGTGGTCACGACGACGGGCCACCCAGCCGGTGAGAGTGACAGTTTGGCCTTCGAGTTCTCTATTCAGGTTCCCCGCAAGGTGAGTGCGCAGCAAGGTATCCACGTCCTTCCACGTGATGGCAAATCTAACCTGGCAAAGTTTACCCGGCGCTGTGGCTCCACGCGTCCGGCCCCCTCTTGCCGCAGGCTCGACACAAGTGCCAAAGGACCCAGATCCCACACTTACCCTAGTTATTTGGCAGAATCCTGACCATGACTTTCAGAGGCGACTACGCACAGGGCCAAGGCGGCAACGTCAATACCAGCTCCGGTGGCGGCCGCGGAGGCGGCGGCTTAGGAAACGGCGCAATGATGCTGCTTCCGCTCCTGCTGCGCGGAGGCGGCGGAGGCACGATCATTTTGGTCCTGCTTGCCCTGCTGTACTTCAGCGGCGCATTCGACGGAATCCTCGGTGGCGGAGGCGACTCCCAGTCGCAGTCCCAGGGCGAGTACTCCCTGGAGCACTGCCAGGAGCAGGGTTCCTCCAACGAGTACGACGACTGCCGCGCGGCGGCGACCATGGGTTCACTGAACACCATCTGGGCCGAGGTGTTGCCGGCGCAGTCTGAAACCCAGTTCACTAAACCGGAAATGACCATCTTCAAAGGCAGCGTGAATTCCGGATGCGGCTTTGCCAGCTCAGACACTGGCCCGTTCTACTGCCCGCAGGACACCACCGCGTACCTGGACGTGAGCTTCTTCGACCAGCTGTCCCAACTCGGCGGCTCCAACGGCCCGCTCGCGCAGGAGTACGCCACCGCCCACGAATACGGCCACCACATCCAGAACCTCGAGGGCACCCTCGGCCTGAGCGACTACAAGAACCCGGGCGAGGATTCCGCCGCGGTGGCAATCGAGCTGCAGGCCGACTGCTACGCGGGCCTGTGGGCGCACCACGCTTCCAAGGGCGAGAACGCAGCTCTTGAGCCGATCAGCGACGAGCAGCTGCAGCAGGCGCTGCAGGCGGCGCAGTCCATCGGCGACGACAACATCCAGAAGCGCTCCGG
This sequence comes from Corynebacterium sp. HMSC034A01, assembly GCF_001838175.1. Classification (NCBI taxonomy): domain Bacteria; kingdom Bacillati; phylum Actinomycetota; class Actinomycetes; order Mycobacteriales; family Corynebacteriaceae; genus Corynebacterium; species Corynebacterium sp. HMSC034A01. The sequence goes on from NZ_KV835925.1 coordinate 75,474, forward strand.
CGGCGAGGTCGATCCGGACGCGTGGACGCACGGCTCTTCGGAGCAGCGCATGCAGGCGTTCAAGTCCGGCTACGAAACCGGCCAAATGTCCGCCTGCGACACGCTCAACCGCGGCGTGTACAAGAGCTAAACCGCCGACTCACCGCGCACGGGACCAAGGACCAGCAGATGCACGAGATCTAGCGTATCCCTCTCTCCTTTACCCCGACGGGGCTGGATCCAGCTAGTGGCACCTCATTTATCGCCCCCTGGGGCCGATTAGCTGGACCTTGATAGCTGGATCCGCGGATGGGGCCCGCGCCATAAGCCCACCGAAACCCTTGCTTCCCACTCCAAAACGGCACGTCGCTACAGTGGCCGGCATGAGCAATGCTGAGCCTAACCGCGCCGTGCCGTTTCTTGCTGCGTTCAATTCCATCGAGAAGTTCTTGCGCAGCGAGCTGGACGCGAAACGGTCCGACTCGTTTTCCTGGATGGCCCGGCTGGCGGCGAAGAAAGGCATCATCACCCTCGAGCAGTCCGAGACGCTGCAGGAGTTCGCTGATCTGCGCAACGCGATCAGCCACGGCGAGTACGACAACCTGCGCCCGATCGCCGAGCCGCTGCCCGAAACTGTTGCGGAGATCGAGCGGATCCGAGATGCTCTGCTCGCCCCGACACTTGCGCTGGATGTGGTGGAGCACCAGCGGGTGGTCACCTTCTCCCCGGACACGGACATCCATGAGCCCCTCAAGGTCATCGCATCCGATGGCCTCGCCCAGTTCCCGGTCTACGAGGGCGGCGAGTGCGTCGGTTTGCTCACCACCAATGCGATTGCGCGTTGGCTAGCCGCAGAGTTGCGAGACGACGACACCATTTCCACAGGGACTGTGGCGGAGGTGCTTGAGCACAGCGGCAAGCTGGATGAGCCGATCTTTCTTCCGCGCACCGTGACCGCTGCCGCTGCGGTTGAGGCGTTGAGCACCCCGCTGAGCTCTGGTGCAGTGCCTCGTCTTGCCATCATCACGGAACACGGAAAGCCGTCGCAGAAGCCCATCTCTGTGCTGGGGGCGACAGACATTCCGGCGCTTGCGCAGGAAAGTTAATATTCCGGCTTCGCTGTGGCGCCGCCCACCTTTTCGTGCGGTAGTATCCCCGGCATGTCTGCAAACTTTGTGAGCGTTGTTGACCTGTTCAGCATTGGCATCGGCCCGTCTTCCTCCCACACCGTCGGCCCGATGCGTGCAGCCCAAGCCTTCATCGACAAACTCGACACATTCCCGGCCAAAGTGCTGGTGGAGCTGCGGGGATCTCTCGCTGCCACCGGCGTTGGCCACGGCACCGACCGAGCAGCCTTACTTGGGCTTGTCGGCTACACCCCCACCACTACATCGGCTGATATCGAGCCGAAACCGGGCGAGCCGATCCCCGCTACGGGCACTGTCTCCGGCCCCACCGGCACCGTGGAATACGAGCTCCGGTTCGATCCCGCCCCAGTTGCCGCCCACCCGAACTGCCTGATCTTCGACGCGTGGGATGCCGAGGGCAACGTTCTCGCCGAGCGCGAGGACTACTACTCCGTCGGCGGCGGCTTCATCCAGGACCGCTGGGAGATGGAGGAGCACCGTGACGAAACCGGCGTTGCGGCAGCCCGCGAGATCCCCTCGGTGCCCTACCCCTTCAACACTGCTGCCGAGCTCATGCAGCGTTGCGACGGGACCGGCTTGACCATCGCCGACATCATGCGCGCCAACGAGGAATCCATCCACGGCCGCGAAAAGCTCGACGCCCACCTAGACGCGGTGTGGAACGTGATGCAGGAATGCGTGGCGCACGGCTTGAAGACGGAGGGCACGCTGCCCGGCGGGCTCAACGTCAAGCGGCGCGCGAACCGCCTGCACCGCCTGCTCACCGCCGAGTACGAGGCGTCCACCGCCCGCGGGCTCGACGCGATGGAGTGGGTCAACCTCTACGCGTTGGCCGTCAACGAGGAAAACGCCGCGCACGGCCAGGTGGTCACCGCGCCGACGAACGGCGCCGCCGGCATCATTCCCGCGGTGATGCACTACTGCCGCGACTTCACGGACGACTTCACCGTCGAACGCGCCCGCGACTTCCTGCTCACCGCAGGCGCAGTCGGTTCGATCATCAAGACCAACGCGTCGATCTCTGGCGCCGAGGTGGGCTGCCAGGGCGAGGTCGGCTCGGCGTCTTCCATGGCTGCCGCCGGCATGTGCGCCGCCCTCGGCGGCACGCCGGCCCAGGTGGAAAACGCCGCGGAGATCGCCCTCGAGCACAACCTCGGCCTGACCTGCGACCCCGTCGGCGGTCTCGTGCAGGTGCCCTGCATCGAGCGCAACGCCATCGGCGGCGTGAAGGCCATCAACGCGGCGCGACTGGCCAAGCTTGGCGACGGCACCAACATCGTCACCCTCGACGACGTGGTGGAGACCATGGCCGCCACAGGCCGCGACATGATGACGCAGTACAAGGAGACGTCCATGGGCGGCCTAGCGGTGCAGCTTGGCCTGCCGGTGAACATCACCGAGTGCTAAAACTTAGGCTCCCGCGCCGGTGACCGCCTGGGTCACCGCCTGGACCGTGAGCGCCACGGACTCCTGCGAGTGCTCCGCGAGGTTCTTCACCGCAACCTCACCGGCCTCGAGCTCGCGCTCGCCGAGCACGAGCGCGTACCTCGCGCCAGCGCGGTCGGCGCCCTTCATCGAGCCCTTGAGCCCGCGCTGCCCGTAGGACATGTCGGCGGAGACGCCGGCGGCGCGGAGCTCGTCGATAAGCTTGCTCATCTTCACACGAGCCTCGTCGCCGATGGCGATGCCGAAGACATCTACCCGGTGGGCCGCCTCTTCGAGCTCCACGCCCTCTGCCTCAAGCGCGAGCACGGCGCGGTCCACGCCGAGGCCGTAACCGATGCCGGACAGGTCCGGGCCACCAATCTGGGCCATCAGACCGTCATAGCGGCCGCCGCCGCCGATGCCGGACTGCGCGCCCAGCCCGTCGTGGACGAACTCGAAGGTGGTCTTGGTGTAGTAGTCCAGCCCGCGAACCATGCGGGGGTTGATCACATACGGCACGCCGAAGCTGTCCAGCGCCGCGGTGACGGCCTCAAAATGGGCGCGGCACTCGTCGCAGAGGTGATCCAGCATCAGCGGCGCATCCGCGGTCATCTCGCGGACTTCCTCACGTTTGTCGTCGAGCACGCGCAGCGGGTTGATCTCCGCGCGCTTGCGGGTTTCCTCGTCCAACGGCAGGTCGAAGAGGAACTGCTGCAGCTTCTCGCGGTACGCCGGACGGCAGTTCTTGTCGCCCAGGCTGGTCAACTCAAGGCGGAACCCGCTCAGGCCGATTGCGCGGTAGCTGCGGTCCGCCAACGCGATGACCTCGGCGTCCAGCAGCGGGTCGTCCATGCCGATGGCCTCCACGCCCACCTGCTGCAGCTGGCGGTAACGGCCAGCCTGGGGGCGCTCGTAGCGAAAGAACGGGCCGTAGTAGTTCAGCTTCACCGGCAGGTAACCGCGGTCCATGTTGTGCTCGATGAACGCGCGCATGACACCCGCGGTGCCCTCCGGGCGCAGCGTCACGGAGCGGCCGCCGCGGTCTTCGAAGGTGTACATCTCCTTGCTCACCACATCCGTGGACTCGCCCACACCGCGGGCGAATAGCGTCGTGTCCTCGAACACCGGCAGCTCGATGTGCTGGTAGCCGGCGATGCGAGCCTGGCGGGCGAACTCGTCGCGCACATGGATAAACGCCGCCGATTGCGGCGGCGCATAATCCGGCACGCCCTTCGGGGCGGAAAGCTTCTGAAACTGGTCGTTCTTGTTCTCGCTCACACCGGGCAAGTCTAATGCAGCCGTCCCCCGCCCGGGGCGAATGCCCGTTTAGCGGTCCGCGTTGGCCTGGCGCAGGTACGGGTTGGTCGCGCGCTCCTGCGCCACGGTCGTCGCGGGGCCGTGGCCGGGCAGCACTTGCAGTTCGTCGGCTAAGTCCCACACCGGCCCCCGCAGCGATTCCTGCATTTGCGCCGGGTCCGAGTCCGGCAAGTCTGTGCGCCCGATGGCGCCGCGGAACAGCACGTCGCCGGAGAAAACTACCTCGTCGGCGACCAGCATCACGCAGCCCGGCGAATGGCCCGGGGCGTGCACCACCCGCAACTCCACGCCCGCTACTGTCAGCGTCTGCCCGTCCTCGATGTGCGTGGGGTTGTCGATCGGGGGCATGGCGGAGGCGTCGTAAAGCTGGCGTGCTTGCTCGCTGACCCCCTCGCCGCGCAGCAGCATGAACGCGTCGGCGGGATGGATGAACGTCTCCAACCCGAACGCCGCGGCGTCGCGGATGTGGTCGATGTGGCCGTGCGTGAGCACCACCGCCTCGACGGTCAGCCCCTGTTCCTGCACCAGCTGGCTCACCGCCTCGTGCGCGCCGAGCCCGGGGTCGATCACAAACGCGCGATCCCCGTTGGAAACGACGTAGCAGTTGGTTTGAAAAGGTCCTGCGGCGAAACCGGCGATTCTCATGCCGGCCACTATATCGGTGCTGATAGGCTTTCTAGCCGTTCAAGGGCGGATGCTTATCGACGTCTACTCCGCCCATCCCGACAAATTGGCGAGGTGTATACCCCAGTGGCATCGAACGAACAGCGCGGCAAAGAAGCACTGTCCCACCTGAAAAGCGAGCTGGATTCGCGCGACCGCAAGGAGAAGTCCCGCCCGTGGTCGGTGGCGGCGATCTCCGCGGCCGTGATCGCGCTGATCGGCGGCGGCATCTACTTCGCAGCCAACAACGACAGCGGCGAGGACCTCGCCGCCAGCGAGACCACCGCCGCCTCCGAGGCCACCACCGAGGAGCAGGAACCGTTCGACGCCTCGCAGTTCGAGCCGATCGCCACCAAGCGTGAGCAGGCGCTGCCGGCGACGGTGAACTGCACCTACGACGAGGCTGAGGAGCAGGGCGGCGACGGCGTCGGCATCCCGAAGACCGACGACGTGTCCACTGAGGGCACCCTCACCGTCAAGCTGGACACCAACCAGGGCCCGATCGGCATGGAGCTGGACCGTGCGGCTTCCCCCTGCACCGTCAACGCCATCGAGTACCTCGCCGAGGAAGGTTTCTACAACGACACCGTCTGCCACCGCCTGACCACCGGCGACGGCCTGAAGGTCCTGCAGTGCGGCGACCGCGCCGGCACCGGCGCCGGCGGCCCGGGCTTCCAGTTCGCCAACGAGCTGCCCACCGACCAGGCGCTCGAGGGCATCGACCTGTCTGAAGCGGGCCTCCCGGAGGGCGCCTCGGAAGAAGAGCTGATGCAGGCCAAGACGATGATGCTGCAGCAAAATAGCCAGCCGCAGCGCTACGACCGCGGCACCATCGCCATGGCGAACGCCGGTGTGGACACCAACGGCTCCCAGTTCTTCCTCAACTACGGCGACTCCGTGCTGCCGCCGCTGTACACCTACTTCGGCCAGATCGACGACGAGGGCCTTGCCACCCTGGACAAGATCGCCGAGGCAGGCGTCGAAGGTGGCCAGCAGGAAGGTGCACCGGCCGACGAGGTCCGCATCAAGAAGGCGTCCGTGAAGTAGCAGCGGGCAGTAACGCTTCAGCCCGTTGAAGCGACGTAGCTCTGGGAATCGCCTCAGAGCTTACTGTCCTAGGTAGCGCTCTACCAGCGCACCCGATAGCATTCCGAGAAGCACACACATTTTTACGAGTGAGGAAAATTCGATGAAGCTTCGCACCAGCCTTGCAGCGGCAGCAACCGCCACCGCGGTCATGGTTTCTGGCGCCGCAGTCGCCGACGCAGCTCCGACGGTCAACGACACCGCAGAGAGCAAGTCCAAGGACTCCGGCGGCAAGGACTCCGACAAGAGGACCATCAAGGACAGCCTGTCCTCCTCGAGTGAAGAGGGCTCCTCTATCGAGGACATGAGCCCGGAGGAGCTGAAGAGCTGGATCGCCGTGGTCACCGCGATCATCGGCATGCTCACCCAGGTGCTGTCCATCGCGTCTAAGTTCGCGCGTTAGAGCCACCGCGTTCTCGCACGGGGCACACTCGCGCCGCTGCGCAAAACACAACCGGCTACCTACTACCGGCTACCAGCGAAAATTTCCGTTGGTAACCGGCTCTAGGTAGCCGGTTCTTTTCGTTCCAGCCCCACGACCGCGCCAACGGCGACGCCGTCGCTCCCCCTCGCGGGAAACGGCGGCGTTGTCGCGTGCAGCCTCTATCAGGTCAGGATCGTGCTCGTCCTACTTGTTGTTGTTCAGCAGCGCGATCGGGCCAAGCACGGAGTCAATCGGGAACGCCAGCGCCAGCGGCAGCACGAGAGCCAGGACAGCGGCGATGATGCCGAGAATGACGCCAATCGGAGCGTCGGAGGAGGAAGAAGCGGAGCTTTGCTCCTCGGTCGGCTTCTGCTCCTCGGTCGGCTTCTCTTCCGGAGCCGGCTTTTCAGCCTCGGCAACAGTTACCGGCAAGGACACCTTGGTGCCTTTGTCGGTGGTGATCTCCAGGGTCTGCTCGCCGGACACGCCCGCCGGGATCTCCAACTCAATCTTTGCGCGGCCCTGCTCGCCTAAGCCCTTGTCGGCGTCGGTGACCGCGTTGTCGACGTCGGCGGTAGCCGTTGCCTCGCCCACCTTCGCGGTGACGGTCTCAGCCTGCGCCTCGCCCTCGGAGGAGTAGCTCAGGGAGGTCAGCTCGATGGTGTTCTTCTGGCCAGCCTTCAGACCGCCCTCCGGGAGCACCACGCCGACGTCCTTTTGGCCCTCACGGACCTGGGCGTCGCCGGTCTGCAGGTAGTCCACAAATGCCTGCAGATCGTTGTAGCCCACATCGTTGCGGTCGCGGACTTCGTCAGCGTTGATCAGGGCGTCGCCACCGTCGAGCAGGAAGGTCGACGCTGCAACGGTGTAGTCCTTCTCCGGATCCACGGACTCGCCGTTGATCTGGATGTCCAGGATGCGGTTGCCACGCTCAGCGTTCGGGTTGTACGTGTAGGACACGTTGTCGGACAGGCCCATGTCCAGACGCGGGCGACCCGACTTTGCTGCAACCTCCGGGGTCTGCCACTGATTCTCCAACGCTTCCTTGATGGCGGCGCCGGACAGCTTGGCAACAGCGATGTTGTTGCCGAACGGCTGGACGGTGGCGGCCTGTTCGTAGGTCACATCGCCCTTGGTCAGGTCCGCACGAACACCGCCGGCGTTCATCACACCGAAGTCGATCTCGGTGTCGAGGAATGCGGAAAGCGCAGCGACGGCGGACTGCGCCAGCATGTTGTTCGCGGTGGACTCGGTGCCGCGGTTGGAGCCTGGCTTATCCTCCGGATTGGAGCCACGCTTGAAGTCGGCGGCGATGTTGGCGACGACCTTCTGGCGGAGCTCGCTGGCAATCTTGTCTGCCTCTGCAACGATCTTCTCAACCTCGGCATCAGGGGTGATGCCGAGCTCCTCGAGCTGCGACGCCTCGATCTGGCGACCGTCGACCTCGACGAGCTTCTTCTCGGCCTTATCGTAGGTGAAAGCAATATCGGTGACGACCTTGCCGTACTCGTGGGACTGCGCGTACGGAACCTTGCCGTCGCGGTCGAGCTCCAGGCGCTTGATGTGGTCATCGCCACCGAATACGAAATCGACGTACTTCGCGTCGAGCTTCGGTGCGCTGGTGTGGGCCGGATCGTGAATCAGAGCGATGACGAGGTCAGCCTTGCCGGACTCCTTGAGCTTCTTGGCCTCGACGTTGACCTGCTCGGCGGAATCCGTGAACTTCACACCCGCAACGTTGGCCGGGCTGGACTTTTCCGGGGTGAGGTTGGAGGTCGTGCCCACCAGGGCAACCTTCACGCCCTCCTTCTCCACGATGGTGTACGGCTTCACCGGTTGCTCGCCATCAACGAAGATGTTCGCGCCGAGCTGCTTGTCATTGGTGCCCGGAACGATGCGGTCGATCAGGTCCTGGTAGCCCTTATCGAACTCGTGGTTGCCCACAGCGGAGCCGTCGGTGCCGATGGCTTTGATGAAGTCCATCGTGTACTTGTCGTCGGAGATGAAGGAAACGAACGCCGAGCCACCCTGGTTGTCACCGGAGGTGGTGACGATGGTGTTCGGGTTCTGCTCACGCAGGTAGTTCATGATGCCCGCGACATTGGCGGCACCCATCTCGTCGCCGGCCTTCGGGGTGATTTCCTTGACTTCCTTGCCATTCTCGTCGAGGACCGGGTTGCCTGCGGCGTCCTTCACCGTGGTCGTGGACGGGTTGTACTTCAGGCGACCGTGGAAGTCGGTGATGTTGGCAACGTTGATGGTGACCTGGTCGGCCTCAGCGGCTGCGGCGAACGGTGCTGCGGTGAGCACCACAGCGGTCGTGGTGGTTGCGGCGATCAGGGCGCCAGCGCGGCGGAAATCAAACACGGGAGACTCCTCAAATATGCGGGATGGTGTCCCTCCCTTGTATCCCGGTTTCCGAGTTCCCGCAGAACAACTTCGCCACATACAAACCCTTTTGCTGGGGAAATAACCTTCCGTGCACCAACATTTCATCTGCCGGAAACCTTGGCGCCGGCTAAAAGGAGGGCGTGAGCGACCTTTGGCCGTCGTTAAGCAGTCACGCGATAGACATCGAAGATGCCCTCAATGTTGCGAATCTGGTTCATGATGGAACCGAGCTGCTTAATGTCGGAGACCTCGATGGTCAAACGGATGGTGGCGATGCGGTCGTCGCCCGCCTGGGACGACATGGCCAAGATCGGCAGCTTCGCCTCCGAGAGCACCCCTGTGGTCTCCGTGAGCAATCCGTTGCGGTCCAGCGCCTCCAGCTGGATCGTGGCTCGCGACGAGCTCCTGTGCGACCGCTGGTTCGCCCACTCAACATCAACCAAGCGCTCCGGCTCGTCCTTGAGCTTGTTGGCGTTCGTGCAGTCAGTGCGGTGCACCGACACTCCCCCGCCACGGGTGACAAAACCGAAGATGGCGTCGCCCGGCACCGGCTGGCAGCACTTTGCCAGCTTCGCCATCACATCTGGGCTGCCCTCCACAAGGATGCCTGGGCCATCGCTGCTGGCCTGCGGGCGCACGAGCGCCGACATCGGTGTGCGTGCCGTGAGCGCATCGACGGCATCGTCATCGCCGCCGAACATGTCCATCAGCAGGTGCGCAACGTGCTGGGACGAGACGTTGCCTGCACCGATGGCGGTGTACAGCGCATCCACGTCTTGGTAGTGCAGGCGCGTGGCCACCTGCCGCATGGACTCGTTGGTGAACAGCCGGTGCATGGGCAGCCCGCCACGCTGCACTTCTGCGGCGAGCGCATCGCGGCCAGCTTCGAGCTGCTCCTCACGGCGCTCCTTGGCAAACCACTGGCGGATCTTCGCCTTCGCACGCGGGGAAACCACAAAGTCCCGCCAATCGCGCGACGGGCTCGCGTTCTGGTCCTTGGAGGTGAAAATCTCGACCCTGTCGCCTGACTTGAGCTCGGTTTCAAGCGTAACCAGCTTGCCGTTGACTTTTGCTCCGATGCAGCGGTGGCCGACCTCAGTGTGGACTGCGTACGCGAAGTCCACAGGGGTGGAGCCTGCAGGCAGGTCCACCACGTCACCCTTCGGGGTGAAGGCGAAGATCTGCTGGCTTGTCAGGTCGTAACGCAAAGAATCGAGGAACTCGTTCGGGTCAGCGGCCTCCTTCTGCCAATCGAGCAGCTGCCGCATCCAGGCCATCTGGTCCACTTCGGACTGATCGCCCTTGTGCGAGCCCTTCGTCTCCTTGTAGCGCCAGTGCGCCGCCACGCCAAACTCGGCGTTGTAGTGCATCTCGTGGGTGCGCACCTGGACCTCAAGGGGGCGGCCCGTGTGCGTCATCACGGTCGTGTGCAGCGACTGGTACACGCCGAAGCGCGGATTGGAGATGTAGTCCTTGAACCGGCCCGGCATCACGGAGTACAGCGAGTGCACCACGCCGATGGCCGCGTAGCAGTCGTTGACGGAATCAACCAGTACGCGGATGCCCACCAGATCAAAGATCTCGTTAAAGTCGTGGCCCCGCACCGACATCTTCTGATAAATCGACCAGTAGTGCTTCGGCCTGCCCATCACCTCGGCAGTGATGCCGTTGGAGGCGAGCTCCTTCTGCAGGACGTCGGTAATTTCCCGCAGCGCCCTGTCGCGGGACGGCGCGTGGTCCGCGACCATGCGCACGATCTCCTCGTACTTCTTCGGCTGCAGGATGGCAAACGCGAGATCTTCCAGCTCCCACTTCACGCTCGCCATTCCCAGGCGGTGAGCCAGCGGTGCGATGACGTCGAGGGTCTCCTGCGCTTTCTTCGCCTGCTTCTCCGGAGGCAAGAAGCGCATGGTGCGCATGTTGTGCAGGCGGTCCGCCACCTTGATCACCAGCACGCGTGGATCTTCTGCCATGGCCACGATCATCTTGCGGATCGTCTCCGCCTCGGCCGCCGCGCCGAGAGCAACCTTATCCAGCTTGGTCACTCCGTTGACCAGCTTTGCCACCTCGGGGCCGAAGTCGCGGGTCAGGTCGTCGAGGGAGTAGTCGGTGTCCTCGACAGTGTCGTGCAGAAGCGCCGCCACCAACGTTGTGGTGTCCATGCCGATTTCGGCGCAGATGGTCGCCACCGCGAGCGGGTGGGTGATGTACGGATCCCCCGATTTACGGAAAACCCCCTCGTGCAGGTGCTCCGCAGTGGAGTACGCGCGGTCGAGCAGTTCCGCGTCTGCCTTGAGGTGGAATTTGCGGTGCAACGACAGCAGCGGGTCAAGCACCGGGTTTGTCTTCGAGCGGCTGTTGCCCGTCAGCGACCGCGCCAGACGGGCAGACATGCTGCGCACGGAGGGGCCTGTCCTCTTCACCGGCTTGTCAGTCATTCCTAGCCTCCGATTCCAGAACTTCTCCCGCGACTAAAAACGTAATCCTACGCGTTCTCGGGGTGCTCCTCGCCGAGAACCACCAGCGGGGCGTCGCCAAGCTTGCTGCGCCCGCCGAGGCCCGGCACCTCGAGAACGACCACATAGCCTGCGACGGTGCCGCCGGCGCGCTCGATCAAATCCCGGGCGGCGACGAGGGTGCCGCCGGTGGCCAGCACGTCGTCTACAAGCACGATGCTCTTGCCGGTGATATCCACGCCGTCCGCCGGAATCTCGAGCGCGGCCGAGCTGTACTCCGTGGTGTACTCCTGAGTGATCACCGGCGGCGGCAGCTTGCCCTTCTTACGGATGGCCAGGATGCCGGTGCCGAGCTCATACGCCACAGCTGAGCCGAGCAGGAACCCGCGCGCGTCCAGGCCGCCGATGAGGTCGGCGCCGAGCTTGCGGCTGGCGGTGGCCATTTCCGCAATGACGATGTTCAGCGCTGCCGGATCCGCGAGCACCGGGGTGAGGTCCTCGAACAGGACGCCTTCTTCCGGGAAGTCCTGCACCTGACGGATCTTCTCCTTCAGGGCGTCGCGGGCGGTGGCGTAGCGGTTGCCGTCGATAGGTGTGGGGGCCATTGGTGTGGATTCTCCTGTTACTTTTCGGACGGGGTTGTTTCTGTGTTCAGCTGCCACCGGTCCATGTTCCAGCCGATGCCGGCAAGACCTGTGTACGGCACCACGTTACGCACTGCGCCATCCACGGCGAAGGTGCGGGGCTGCGCGGCGAGCGGAATGGACGGCAGCTGCTTCCACAGGTGCTCTTCCTGGGCGCGAAGCGCACCAAGTTCCTGGGCGCGGTTATTGGCGGATGGGAACTCCCGCATGGGGTCCGTGGCGTGCAAAATCACGTCGGCCGCGCCGTCGGTCCAGGTCTCATTGCCCCACTCGTCGTACTCCGCCCGTGGCAGATCCGCGAGCGTTTTTCCGCCCTCGGTCACGTCCTTCACCGTAATTCCCGCGGGCTCGCACGTGCGGCGGATGGATTCCACCATGGCGGCGAAACGCGCGTCCGGGTACGGGTAGCCGATGCGGATCTCTGTGCCGGAAAGCGCGGATGCGCCCTCAATGTCCACGTCGAGGTTCGGCGCCGCTACGTCCTTGACGCGCGCGGACAGCGGGTCTGCGTGGGGCAGCACGTGCAACGGCGCAACGGGCACGTCGATGCCCGCTGCGTCGCTCGACGCCTTTGCGACGGCACGCGGGTCCACGCACTTGGCAAACGCCTGCCGGTTCTCGTGGATCGCCCACATACCGACCTGCGGGAAAGTCAGCGCCTCGGTGAGTTCACCGATCTGAGAGTCAACGCTGAGACGGTTGCCTTCGGCGTTGACGTCGTGCCATGCCGGCGATGTCTCTCGCAGATCGCCTATGCGGAGCGCCTCGTCCTCAGACAACTCGGCGGAATCAGCGGAACCGGGCCAGACAACCATTTCCGGGGTTTGTGGCGCGTCGCCGTAGTAGTGCTCGTTGGCCACCAGTGTCACTTCACCGCGCTCGCCCACCTCCGCGATCTTGAACGGCCCGAAGGACACCTGCAGTTCGGGATCAAACTCTGCCAGATTGAAACCGTGCCGCCACACGTCGCCGATCGGCTTGAGGCGGGAAAAGTCGTTGGACTGCAAATCGCCATCGAGCTCTTCCACACTTTTACCCAGTTTTGCCGCGACGGCATGAGCCGGCAGCACGGTGCCGGCGTCGAAAAGCCCGCGCCAGCGCGCGCCGCGCTTCTCCTTAAAGGTGAGCGTGAATTCCTTGGACCCGGGGGTGCAGGACAGCCCTTCCGTGTCATCGAATAGCGGCATGTGCGAGCCAAACATGCCCGGGTAGTGGCCGGCCGTGAACGTGAGGAGGAAGTCGGAGCACGTGACCGGTGTGCCGTCGGAAAATACCGCGGCATCGGACAGGGTGTATATCACCTTGCGCTGGTCGCCCGGTAGCACCTGGGTGGTGACCAAATCCGTGTTCGGGATCATCTGGCCGCTCGGCCCAGGCACGTACACGCCTGGATACAAACGCACCGAAAGCAACTCCGCTAGATCGGTGGCACCTTCTAAGGTGCCGGCGTTTGTGGTGCGCAACTCTCCAAGTGCCTGATAACCGAACAACTTTTTCGATTCCTGGTCCTCGCGGTCGTCCACGCCGCACGCGGACAGAGCGAAGACGCTGAGCGCCGTCGCCGCGACTGCGGCGACCGCACGGGTGAAACGTCCTGCCATGGTATGCCGCCGTCTACCTACCTGGACGCCAGGTCGTGGAACCGGTGGCACCGGTGGACTCGTCGACCGTCGATTCGGTACGGCGTACCGGAGCGGCAACCTGACGCTTCTCGTGGACAACCTCTTCGGTTGCCTCGTCCTCGACCTCGCCAGCGCCGCGGGCGCGGTAGCGCTCCACTGCGGCGTTGTGGTCCTTGTACTTCTTCTTGCGGTTAACCAGGCTCACCAGCAGCGGGGTGGCCAGGAACAGCGAGGAGAAAATGCCTTCGATGACACCGATGAGCTGGATCAGTGCGAGATCCTTCAGGGTGCCCACACCAAGCATCCACACGGCCACGATCATCAGCGCCACAATCGGCAGCGCCGAAATCACGGAGGTGGAGATGGAACGCATCACCGTCTGGTTGACGGCCAAGTTCGCCTCCTCGGCGTAGGTGGAGCGGCGCGAATCCAACACACCCGAGGTGTTCTCGCGCACCTTGTCAAACACGATGACCGTGTCGTACAGGGAGAAGGTCAGCACAGTGAGCAGACCGATGATCATCGCCGGGGTGACCTCGAGGCCGAACAGAGCGTAGATACCGGCGATCAGCACCGCGTCGACGATGAGCGCAGCCATTGCCGCTGCCGCCATCTCGCGCTGCAGGCGCACCGCCACGTACACCGCAGCGGCGACCAGGAAGACAGCCATGGCAAGCAGCATGCGGTTGGTGATGGTGGAGCCCCAGGACTCGGACACAGTGGAATCACCGATTGCGTCGGCGTTGGGCTCGCCGGTGTGGTCTTCTACCTGGTATTCGTCGAAAATTGCTTGACGTGCGGCGTCAATCTGCTCCTGGGTGAGGTGGCCGGAATTGATCTCCAACGTGCGGGTGTCGCCGGAGCCGACAATCTGGGTCAGCTCAGGCGTCACACCAGTCGCATCGACGAAGGTCTCCTCCACCTCCTCGGCAACGAGCTCGCCGGCGGGCATGGTCATCTTCGTGCCGCCTTCAAAGTCGATGCCCATGTTGAAACCGCGCAGCAGCATGGCCAGCAGGGAAATAACCACCAGAGCGAGGGTGATGCCGTACCACAGTTTGCGGCGCCCCACGAAGTCGATGGCGCCGCTGCCATCGTAGAGCGTTTCCGCTGAACGCTTGGTTTTCACGGGGGCGAGGGTGTCCCCTGCTCCCCCTGCCTCAGCGGAGGTCTGAGCCGGAGTTGCCTTGGTTCTCGACATGTCTAGTTCTCCTCAATCGTTGCGGCTGGCTGAAGCACTTGCTTGTCGACGTCCCCCGGCTGCTCGACGTGTCGAGCCTCCGACCGACGTGCTTCGGCGGTCTTAAACGCTTTACCCATGCCGTTGACGGACGGCTTGGACCAGAACCGGCTGCGCGACGCGATAATAAGCAGCGGTGCGGTAACCAGGAAGGTGACAATCAGGTCGAACACGGTGGTCAGACCCATGGTGAAGGCGAAGCCCTTCACGTCGCCAACGGCGAGGAAGTAGATGATCACAGCACCGATCAGGGTGACCATGTTGCCGGTGATGACCGTGTCCTTCGCCCGCTGCCAGCCGGAGGCGGTGGCAGAGCGGAACGTCTTGCCCTTGCGCACCTCGTCCTTGATGCGCTCGTAGATGACGATGAAGGAGTCGGCCGTGGCACCGATACCGATGACCAGGCCAGCGATGCCGGAGAGGTCCAGGGAGTAGCCGATCCAGCGGCCCAGCAGCACCAAGGTGCCGTAGACGAGCGCACCTGCGGCGACGAGCGACGCGAGCGAGATCAGGCCGTAGAGGCGGTAGTAGGCGAAGACGAACAGAGCGACCAGGATCAGGCCCACCAGGCCGGAGTACAGGCCGGCCTTCAGGGATGCCTGGCCGAGTGACGGCGGCACGGACAGCGCGGTGCCGCCCGGCTCGCCGTTTTCACCGGCAAACGACAGCGGCAGCGCGCCGTAGCGCAGGTTGTTGGCGAGGCCTTCCGCCTCTTCCTGCGTGAAGTTGCCGGTGATGGACGTTGCGGAACCGGGCGGGGTCGCGCCCTGGATCACCGGCGCGGAAATCACCTGGGAGTCCAGCGTGATGGCAATCTGCTTCTGCAGCATCTCGCTGGTCAGGCGCGCCCACGTCTCGGAGCCATTGGGCTCGCCTGCCTGGCTAAACGCGAAGCTAATCTCCATCTGGCTGGACTGCGGGTTGAAACCGCCGGTGATCGCGCGGTTGGTGTCGATCTGCTCACCGGTCAGGCGCGGGCCGTCAGCGTCGGTAACGCCGTTGAGCAGGGGCACCTCGTCGAGAAGCAGCGCCTGGCCGGTTGTCGGGTCGCAGGAGACCAGCGGCAGGTCGGCCTTGTCGGAGCCAGCCAGCGGGTCGGTGATCTGGCCCATGCAGCGCGCCGACATCAAGGTCAGGGCAGCGAACTGCTCGGTCGGGTCGGTGGACTGGCGGGTGCGGCGGAGCATGTCCGTCGTCTCCTGCCGGCGCTCCGCCGCCTCGACCGGACCGTTCGGCTCCGGCAGCGGCTCAGCACTCACCTGCGGGACATCCTTCGGCGCCTCCGGGGCTTCTTCCTTCGGCGCGATGTCCTTGCCTACGCCGCTTTCATCCTGCGGCTGTTCTGCAGCCTCTTCGGCTTGCTTCTCCGCGGCTTCCTTACGCGCGGCAATCTGGGTGAGCACGGCCTGGCCTTCCTGCGGGGAGAAAATGCCGTACTTGACCCACTCATTGGTCATGTCCAAAGTGACGTCGTCGATTGTGGTGCTGTCCGCTGCCGGCGGGTCAAGCACCGGGCGGAAGAACAGCTGCGAGGTCTGGCCGATGTTGCGGATCTCCGCCGTGTCGTCGCCGGCCGCCTCGATGACAATCGTGTTGCCGTCCACAACCACGGAGGCTCCGGAGACACCCATGCCGTTGACGCGGTTTTCAAGGATATTGCGCGCGTCCTGCAGTTGCTCGTTCGTCGGTTCGTCGCCCTGCGGGACCAGAGTGACACGGGTGCCGCCCTGCAAATCAATGCCAAGCTTCGGCTCAGCGGTTTTGCTTCCGGTGAAAAAGACTAGGGCGTAGACGCCGATGACAATGAGGGTAAACAGCGCGAGCAGCCGAGCAGGCCAGCGCTTCTTTCCCTTCACTTCGCGGGACCGCCGAGTGTTGTTGGACACTGAGCTGACTCCTCTGCTTTCCGAGCTCCAATTTTCTCCTCCACCGGAGCCCACAACACCCGATAAGAGGCACAAATGAAGGGCGTGCCGGTGGAGACACAACGGAACATGCTACGGCATAGCCCCGAAAAACTGGCAGTCCGGTCCGCGCCAGCCTTAATAGAGCGACATTTGTCCCGGTGCATCAGGGGGTGCCTGCAGCCCCAGGTGCTCCCACGCCGCGGCGGTAGCTACTCGCCCTCGCCCGGTTCGCGACATCAATCCCGCGCGCACAAGGTAAGGCTCGCACACCTCCTCGATAGTGCCGGGTTCTTCACCGACGGCAATGGCGAGTGTGCCCACGCCCACCGGCCCCCCGCCATGGCCGCGGATCAGTGCGTCGAGCACCGCCCGGTCAAGGCGGTCTAGTCCTAGCTCATCCACGTCGAAAACGCTGAGCGCTGAACGCGCCGCATCAAGGTCGACGTGGCCGTCCCCATGCACATCAGCCCAGTCGCGCACGCGGCGAAGCAGACGGTTGGCAATTCGCGGCGTGCCGCGCGAACGCGAGGCGATTTCTACCGCGGCATCTGTGTCGATGCGCACGCCGAGGATGTCTGCCGCGCGGCTGACCACCTGGGTCAGATCCTCCACGTCGTAGAACTCCATCTGGGCGGTAAACCCGAAGCGGTCGCGCAACGGCCCCGTGAGCATGCCAGCGCGGGTGGTTGCACCGACGAGGGTAAACGGCGGAATCTCCAGCGGGATCGAAGTTGCGCCAGGGCCCTTGCCGACGATTACGTCGATGCGGAAATCCTCCATCGCCATGTACAGCATTTCCTCGGCCGGACGGGCGATGCGGTGGATTTCGTCGATGAAAAGCACGTCACCTTC
This sequence comes from Corynebacterium sp. HMSC034A01, assembly GCF_001838175.1. Classification (NCBI taxonomy): domain Bacteria; kingdom Bacillati; phylum Actinomycetota; class Actinomycetes; order Mycobacteriales; family Corynebacteriaceae; genus Corynebacterium; species Corynebacterium sp. HMSC034A01. The sequence continues at coordinate 92,628 of NZ_KV835925.1, forward strand.
CATCAGGTTGGACAGCATCGCCGCCAAATCACCCGCGCGTTCCAGCGCAGGACCCGAGGTCATCCGCAGCGAGGTCCCAAGCTCCTGCGCCACGATCATTGCCATAGTGGTCTTACCCAGACCTGGTGGGCCGGACAGCAGGATGTGGTCCGGCGTCACCCCGCGGCTGCGCGCACCTGCGAGCACGAGGTTGAGCTGCTCGCGCACTTTGGGTTGGCCGATAAACTCGTTGATCGACTTCGGGCGCAGCGAGCGCTCAATGTCGTGCTCGTCTGCCTGCGCGTGTGCGTCTACTGGCGACGGCGGCTTCGCCGCGAACCCCTCCGGCAGTTCGAACTCGGTCTTTTCCACATCCGACACGGTGTACCTCCCCTACTTCTTGCCCAACTGGCTCAGCGCCTGGCGCAGCAACGCGGACGCGTTCTCCTCCGGCAGCTCCTCCACCAACGCGTCGACCACCGGCCGCGCCGAGCGTTCCTGGAACCCCAGGCCCACCAGCGCCTCGACCACCTGCTCGGAGACGAGCGAGGAGCCCTTTCCAGGTGCGGACGCGCCAGCAGTGGACGGAGAATCTCCATTCGGGATGAAGGCCTCCACCTTGTCCTTGAGCTCGAGGGCGATGCGCTCCGCCATTTTCTTCCCTACACCGGGGATGGACTGGATCGTCTTCGCGTCTCCGGCGGCGATGTGGGAGGACAGCTCGCCCGGGTCAAACACGGACAGCGACGCGAGGGCCAACTTCGGGCCTAACCCGGAGACACCCTGGAGCTTGTGGAACATCTCGCGGGCGTCCGCGTCGCCGAAGCCGTACAGAGTGACACCGTCGTCCTTGACCACCAATGACGTCATCACCCGGGCCTGTTCGCCGCGGATTAAGCGGCTGAGCGTTTGCGGAGTGGCGAGGAAGCGGTAGCCCACGCCCGAGCACTCTATGACCGCATGGTCGAGCCCGATAGTGAGCACTTCGCCGTTGAGAGAATCGATCATTGCTTCGCCGCTTTCATGGTCAACTGGTTGGTCCGTGCGATCAAGGGGGCGCGCCAGCAGTGGCACACCGCGATAGCGAGCGCGTCGGCCGCATCCGCCGGCTTCGGCGCCTCTGACAAGCCCAGGATGCGCGTGATCATCACCGTCATCTGCTTCTTATCCGCCCGCCCATTGCCGGAGATAGCCTTTTTCACTTCTGACGGGGTGTACATGTGCACCGGGATGCCCCGCTCTGCCGCCGCCAGCACCATCACGCCTACCGCGTGTGCTGTGTGCATGACAGTAGAGACGTTGCCGCGTTCAAAAATGCGCTCCATGGCGATGACGTCCGGGCGGTAGTCGTCGATCCACTCACCTACCGCGCGCGACAGACGCAGCAGCCGCTCCGCCAGCTCCGCCGTGGACGGAGTACGCACGACGCCGACGGCGACGGGGATGATCTGCCGGCCACGGCCCGCCTGCACAACGGAAAGGCCGCAGCGCGTCAAGCCCGGGTCGATCCCCATGACCCGCAGACCTTCCAGCGACATCGCATCCTCCCTTCCACACATGTGACACATATGTTCTACCACAGGAGGCGCAACAAACGCCCGCGCCACCAACGGCGGCGCGGGCGTTGCGCATAGCGAAAGACTGCGAAAGGCCAGTAAAAGGCCTAGTCCTCCAGCTGAGCCACGACCTCGTCAGAGAGGTTCATGTTGGTGTACACGTTCTGCACGTCGTCCGAATCCTCCAGTGCGTCGATGATGCGCATCATCTTCTTCGCACCCTCGACGTCGAGGTCAACCTCAACGTCCGCACGGAATTCCTGGCCGGCCTCCTCAATCTCGATACCCTCGCCGACGAGTGCCTCACGCACTGCCGGCAGGTCGGTCGGCTTGCAGGTGATCTCGAACTCCTCGCCGAGGTCGTTGACTTCCTCGGCGCCAGCGTCGAGCACCGCCATGAGCACGTCGTCCTCGCTGAGCTCGCCCTTCTGGATGGTCACCACACCGGTGCGCTCGAACATGTAGCCGACGGAGCCCGACTCACCTAGGTTGCCGCCGTTTTTGGTCATCGCGGTGCGCACCTCGGTGGCCGCGCGGTTGCGGTTGTCCGTCAGACACTCGATGAGCACTGCGACGCCGTTGACGCCGTAGCCTTCGTACATCACGGTCTCCCAGTTCGCGCCGCCAGCTTCTTCGCCGGAGCCGCGCTTGCGGGCGCGCTCGATGTTGTCGTTCGGCACCGAAGCCTTTTTGGCCTTGCGGATCATGTCGTCAAGGGTGGGGTTCGCGGCCGGGTCGCCGCCGCCGGTTCGTGCCGCGACCTCAATGTCCTTGATCATCTTCGCCCACAACTTCGACCGCTTCGCGTCGTTTGCGGCCTTCTTGTGCTTCGTGGTTGCCCACTTTGAGTGGCCCGCCATAACGCACCCCTTTTCCTCGGTTGACGTGTAACAGACGGCATTATACGCACCGCCGCGCCAAAGCTTTTACCGGTCGTCCCGCGCGAACTGTGGCAATGCCGCCGTGCCACCGAGCCGCAAGAAGCTCACCGACGGGCGAAGACGCAGCGCACGCGTATCCGCGACAGCGTCGTCGTAGAAGCGGATGGCCAACTCAGCTCGGATGTCCGCGTCGTTGAGCGGGCCCGGCGCACCCGCTCCTGCGTACCGTTCAGCCACCTGCGACGCCAAGTGCTCCTCTTGCGCGAGACGCGTGCGCACATCCTCAGGTGTCAGTCTGACCTGCTCCGTGCGCTGCGCTGCAGCACCGAGCTCGGGGTAGATTGCGGCGATGACGGCGCAGCGCCGGTCCAGAGCCGCTTGTAAAGCATCGCGCGAACGGTCGAGCCGGATGTGCAGGCGGTTGAGCCGCTGCGCCGTGTTGTAGGCCCATGCGGTCAGCGCCGTGACCACCACCGCCAACACCACCCACATGAAAGTCATAGCCACCCTTCCACCCCGACCTTCTCCCCAATCGACACCGCCTCGTACACCGCCAGCACTTGACGCGCCACGACAGACCAGTCGAAGTCTTCTGCCCGTTTCACGCCGCGGGCGGCCAGGTTGGCGCGAAACGGGACGTCGTCGATAAGCAACTGCAACTTCTGCGCGAGCGCCGTAGCGTCGCCGGGCGCGAACAGTAACCCCGCGTCGCCTTCGCACACTGCGGCGAACGCCGGAATGTCGCTGGCGACGACGGCGCAACCGGCGGCCATCGCCTCCACGAGAATGATCCCGAAAGATTCACCGCCAAGGTTCGGCGCCACAAAGATGTCGGCGCGGCCGAGGATCTCCGCCTTCTCATCCTCGGAAACCAGGCCCGCAAACTCGACGCCCTCGACCTTGCGGGGTGCGCCAGCTCCGATGACCGTCACGCGTGGCTTGTGCGGTAGCTGCTCTATCGCCTGCAGGAACACGTCCAGGCCCTTGCGGGGCTCGTCCAAGCGGCCCAGGAACACCACCTCGGCGGTGCGCTCTGGGGACTCCGACACGCGCCGTGCCGCCGCAAACCTGCCGGTGTCCACTCCGTTGGGGATGATCACGGGGTCGGTGCCCACCTGCTGCGACTGCCAACGCCACGCTTCTTCGCTCACGGCGATGCCTGCGCGGATCTTCTCCAGGCTGCCACGCAACGCAGGCAACGCGAGCTTCAGCGCGTAGGAGGACTCCGCCGAGGCGTGGTATGTGGCCACGATCGGGCCGGTAGCCATGCGCAACGCCGCCATGGAATAGCTCGGCGAATTCGGTTCGTGCACGTGCAGGATGTCAAAGTTGCCGCGCTCGATGAACTGCCGCGTTGTGCGCCGCACCTGCGGGCCGAAGGACAGGCGTGCGACCGAACCGTTGTATCGCACCGGTACTGCAGCCCCGCCCCGTGTCACCCTAGCCGGAAGCTCGGCACTGCCGGAGGCTGGCCCGAGTACTTCAGCGTGGTGGCCCATCTCGCGCAGCTTGACCGCAAGGTCAAGGACGTGGGCTTGAACTCCGCCCGGCACGTTGAAGGAGTATGGGCACACCAGACCGATTCTCACCCCGGCTACCTCCCCTGTTCGCGGTGCTTTCGCAGCCGCTGTTCCATCTCCCGGCGGCGACTCGGCTTCGGCGCGTCCTTAGGCCACAGCGGTTGCAGCATGTGCCAATCCGCCGGGTGCGCGGCGATGTTCTCGGCGAATTGGTCGGCCACCCGTTGCGCCGTTTCTTCGAGCGTGGTCACCTCCAATGGGGCGGAGATGCTGAAGCCCCAGCCGGGGTTGCGGCGGGTGCCCGTGAACCAAGAGTGGGCTACAAGCAGCGTCGCACCGGTATCCTTCGCCAGCTTGGCCGGGCCCACCGGAAACGTCGTTTCCTCGCCGAAGAACGTCACCGGCACTCCGTTGCGTGAAAAGTCCCGCTCCCCTAGCAGGCACACGATGCCGCCGGCGGCGAGCACTTCCTTCAGCCGCTCGAACGGGGGCTGCTCACCCCCGGTCAAAGGCACAACATCGAAGCCGAGCGACTCCCGGAACTGCACGAACGCGTCGAACAGCGCCTCAGGTTTCAGGCGTTCCGCGACGGTAGTGAACCCGCCGTAGTTTTCCGCCAGCCACGCCCCCGCCATGTCCCAGTTGCCCGTGTGCGGCAACGTCAGCACCACCCCGCGGCCCCGCGCAACGGCGGCATCCAAGTGCTCGCGTCCGGCGACCCCTGCCGAAAGCGTCGAGTTCAACCCCGGATCGCCCGCCATCCGCGGCAGACGGAAGGCCTCCAGCCAGTAGCGTGCGTACGAGCGCAGGGCGTCTCGGACCAGCTCCCGGGTGACGTTTTCCGGCCCCACCACACGCGTGAGGTTGCGCCGGAGCATGTCCATGCCCGCGCCGTCGCCGGAGGCGAGGTCGGCGGCCCACTCGGTGGCCCGCGCGGTCAACGGCGCAGGCAGCGCGCCGGCGATCTTCCAGCCGGCGATGTAGCCCGCGGCGACGAGCCGCTCCCGAGCGGAGACCATCTACGCCCCCGCCGGCGGCGCGATCTTCGCGTCCGCCCCCTTGTCGCGCCCGGCAAACATCAGGCGCTGAACCACAGTGATCACGGAACCGACCAACAGGATCCATAACGAAACCACCACGGCGTTGGGCACACCGAAGCCCTCCAGCGCAATGCCTCCGAGCCCCAGAATCAAGCGCTCAGGACGTTCAATCAGCCCGCCGACGATCTTCAGCCCGCCGGCCTCTCCGCGGGCCTTGATGTAGCTGATGGTCTGCGAAAGCACAATGACCGCCAGGCACACCGCCACGTTCACGGGAGCCGCATCCGCGCCGTAGATCAGCCACATCGCGATCGCCCCAAAGAGTGCACCGTCGGTCAGCCGGTCGCAGCTCGCGTCCAGCGTCGCCCCGAACGCGGTGCCTCCGCCGCGCAGCCTGGCCATCGTGCCGTCGACCATGTCGAAGGCGGCGAAGAACAGGCTGAGCACGGCCGCCCACACCAGGTGGCCTGTAGGGATGAGCACCATCGCCGTGAGCATGGTCAGCGCGGTGCCCGCAACGGTGGTCGTGTTCGGGGTCAGCCCGATCTTCAGCAGCCCTTTCGCCACCGGCTCGACCACTACTGCGGCGGGTTTGCGTCCGTGCACGCTAAGCATGGTGTTCACCTGATTCAATCGCGTCGACTTCGCGCCAGCCGTCGGCAAGCAGCGCCCGCGTTTCCTGTAGCAGTTGCGGCAGTACTTTGGTGCCGCCGATGACGGTCATGAAGTTCGCGTCGCCCGCCCAGCGCGGCACCACATGCAGGTGCAGGTGGTCGCCGACCGACCCGCCCGAGGCCTTGCCCAGGTTGAGCCCGACGTTGATCGCTTCCGGTTTGGACACGCGCTTGAGCGTTTTCACCGCGTGCTTCGCAAACACCATCAGCTCGTCGGTCTCCGCGTCGGTGAGTTCTTCCAGCTCAGCGACCTTGCGGTACGGTACCACCATCAGGTGGCCGGCGTTGTACGGGTACAGGTTGCACACCGCGTACACCGTCTTGCCGCGCGCGACGATGAGGCCGTCCTCGTCGCTCATCTGCGGGATTTCCAGGAATGGATCGCCTGTGCTTCTCGACGATCCTCCGGTCTCCCCCGTCTCGCTTTCCGCCGGCATCTGGGTGATGTAGCTGGAGCGGTACGGCGCCCACAGGCGGGCAAGACGGTCCGGATCGCCCACGCCGGTGTCGACGTAAGTCTCGCCGTTAGTTGGCGGTTGCAACGGTTTCCTCACTCGGCTGATCGTTGCGCTTGGCAGCGATCCAGTCCGCGATCAGCTCCACAGCGCGCTCGACCGGCACGCCGTTAATCTGGCTACCGTCGAGGAAGCGGAAGCTCACCGCGTTCGCCTCCACGTCGCGCTCGCCCGCGAGCAGCATGAACGGCACCTTGGACGTGGTGTGGGTACGGATCTTCTTCTGCATGCGGTCGTCCGAGTGGTCCACCTCGGCGCGGATGCCGCGCTCGCGCAGCTTTGCAACGACACCGTCCAAGTGGTCGGCGAACGCGTCGGCCACCGGGATACCCACCACCTGGTGCGGGGCCAGCCAGGCCGGGAACGCGCCAGCGTAGTGCTCGAGCAGCACGCCGAAGAAGCGCTCGATGGAGCCAAAGAGAGCGCGGTGGATCATCACCGGGCGCTTCTTTGAGCCGTCTGAGGAGGTGTAGGTCAGGTCGAAGCGCTCCGGCAGGTTGAAGTCCAGCTGAACAGTGGACATCTGCCAGGTGCGGCCGATGGCGTCGCGCGCCTGCACGGAGATCTTCGGGCCGTAGAATGCGGCACCCGCCGGGTCCGGCACGAGCTCCAGGCCGGACTTCTTGGCCACGGACTCCAGGATGTTGGTGGAGCGCTCCCAGATCTCATCGTCGCCGATGTACTTGTTCGGGTCCTTGGTGGACAGCTCCAGGTAGAAGTCGTCCAAACCGTAGTCCTGCAGCAGGGAAATGATGAACTCCAGCACGCTGGTCAGCTCGTCTTCCAACTGCTCCTCGGTGCAGTAGATGTGAGCATCGTCCTGCGTGAAGCCGCGGGCGCGCGTCAGGCCGTGGACCACGCCGGACTTCTCGTAGCGGTAGACGGTGCCGAACTCGAACAGGCGCAGCGGCAGTTCCCGGTAGGAACGCCCGCGCGAGTCGAAGATGAGGTTGTGCATCGGGCAGTTCATCGGCTTGGCGTAGTAGTCCACCGGCTGCTTGGTCACGTTGCCGTCTTCGTCGACCTCGCCGTCGAGCTTCATCGGCGGGAACATGCCGTCGGCGTACCAGTCCAGGTGGCCCGACTTCTTAAACAGGTCGCCCTTGGTCACGTGCGGGGTGTTGACGAAGGAGTAGCCGGCGGCGACGTGGCGCTCGCGCGAGTGCTGCTCCATGGTCATTCGCACGATGCCGCCGTCCGGGTGGAACACCGGCAGGCCAGAGCCGACCTCGTCCGGGAAGGAGAACAGGTCCAGCTCGTTGCCCAAGCGGCGGTGGTCGCGCTTTTCCGCCTCTTCGAGCATGGTCATGTACTCTTCGAGCTTTTCCTTGGACTCCCAGGCGGTGCCGTAGACGCGCTGCAGGCCGGCGTTGTTCTGATCGCCGCGCCAGTACGCTGCGGACGAGCGGGTGAGCGCGAACGCCGGGATGTACTTGGTGGTGGGCACGTGCGGGCCGCGGCACAGGTCGTGCCACTCCACCTCGCCTGTGCGCGGGTTGACGTTGTCGTAGTGCGTCAGCTCGCCGGCGCCGATTTCCGTGGCCTCGTCGGAGTCCGGGTCGACGTTGCCCTTGTCGTTGATCAGCTCGAGCTTGTACGGCTCGTCCTTCAGGTCCTCGGCCGCCTCTTCCTGCGAGGAGTAGACGCCGCGGACGAACTTCTGCCCCTGTTTGATGATCTTCTTCATGCGCTTTTCCAGCGTCTTCAGATCCTCAGGGGTAAACGGCTCCGCAACGTCGAAGTCGTAGTAGAAACCGTCCTCGATAGCCGGGCCGATGCCCAGCTTGGTGCCGGGGAACTCGGCCTGCACAGCCTGGGCGAGCACGTGGGCGCAGGAGTGGCGGATCACGGAGCGGCCGAGCTCAGTGTTTGCAGGTACCGGCGTAAACGTCGCGGTTGCTTCGGGGACGTGCGAGAGGTCTTTCAGCTCGCCCGCTTCGTCCTGGACGCACACGACGGCGTCCTCCCCCTTATTCGGCAGGTTCAGCTCCCGCATGGCCGCGCCGACGGCGGTGCCGGCGGGAACCTCGAACGGTGCGAACTCGACTGCTGCTTCGGTAGACATATCTGTCGTGCGCTCCTTTGCGCGTCACTGGGCTGCGTCATACCTGGACGCCGCCCATCTTCTACGTTCTCTCCCGACGGCGCAGGTGGCGCGCCGGACGCCAGGGAGTCTACCCTTGGCCGCCCGAAAGTACGGCTTCGCCCCAGTATGCGTCGCCGCTTCCTTCCCCACCGGGCTCTCGTGTGCCCGGCGGGATCCAGTACACCGCAGATCCGATGTGCGTGGTCCACTCGTTGAGCCGGTCAACTTCTAACAGCCGTTGCAGCACTGGGGTGAACTGCACGTCCGGGTCCTTCTGGTACGCCAAAAAGACCAGCCCCGCGTCAGACAGCTCGCCGGGCGCCGGCGGCAGCGAATAGTTGTACGGCCTGCGCAAAAACTTCTGTTCCGGGTGGTCCGCGGGCGGCATGGCACGTGCCATGTGGGAGTTTTTGTCGATCACGGGCAGCCCGTACTCGTCCAACGCCTCCAGGTCGGGGGCATCGAATTCGTCTTTGCCGGTCAGCGGTGCTCCGTCGTCAAGTCTGCGCCCCACCGCCACTTCGCGGGAGGTGCGGTCCAACCGCTCCCAATCGTCGAGGTCCATCGCAATGCGGCGCACAACGAGTGACGACGACCCGTCGTCGGCGAACACCTGCTCGGCGTACTCTTCGTCCGAATGCGGGTTGACGGTACCGTCCACCTGGCCGAAGAGGTTGCGCGGAGTCTGGCCTTTAGGGATGGAGCCAAACGCGTTCATGAACCCCTGCTGCAGCCAGTGGGTGTCCACGTAGTCCATGCCGGCGCGCGTCATGTGGCGCAGCGCCCAGGCGCACATCACCGGGTCGTCGGAGCAGATCTGCAGCACCAGATCCGTCTGCCCCCACTCCGGCTGCAACTGCTCGCGCGGCATCGCGGGGATGTCGTGCAACCACTTCGGCTTGGCGTCTGGCGCCGCGATATCGAAGACGCGCTCGCCGAACCCGCAGGTGATGGTGAGGTTAGCGGGCCACTGCACCATCTCCGGCTCCAGGCTGGACAAAGGGTTGCGGCCGGCGGTCAGCTCGCGGGCGTCTTCGGTCCACAGCCGCATGAGCCTGATTATGCCGCTTCCGTCCACCCCGTCCTTCACCCTGAAGCCGGCAAGGTTGAGCGACGCCTGTGTCGGTGTCTGGATGCCTGCCTGATGCTCACCGTCGAAGGCGACGGATGCTTCCGTCAACGGTTCGAAGTTGGGGTCGGAGTTGCTCGGCGCGTCGTCGCACGCTGAGAGCAGCATGCCTGTCGACGCCACCCCGGCCACCCCAGCCGTTCCGGCCAAAAACCCCCGCCGGCTCACACCCGGCATGCCGCATCCTCCTTTAGTGCTTGTGCTCGTCGTGACCAGCGTGGTCGCCGGGGTCAGCGTGATCGCCCAGATCGCCATAGCTTTCGTCGCCCGGCAGCATTGTGCGCACGGCGACATCAGGCACGGTCGCGGTCGCGCCGCCTTCGAGCAGCAGTGTCACATCGATGGTGTCGCCAGCCTCGATGGCTGGCGCGTAGCCCATCACCATGAAGTGGTCGCCGCCCGGTGCCAGCTCGTGGGTTCCGCCCGCGGGAATGTCGAAGCCGCCGTCCTTTTCGCGCATCACTCCGTCTACAACCTCGTGGATCTGGTAGTCCGCTTCTCCGAGCGACGTGGTGAACCCCACAACCGAGATGTCATTGTCCGAGTTGTTGTGCAGCGTGCCGAAGATCGACGTCATGTCGCTGCCATCCGCAGCATCTTTCGCCGCCTTCGCACGAACAGCTCCGTCCTCGAGCGTGACCGCGTCGTTTGCAAGATCCGCGGCCGGAACATCACTCGCCGGATTGCTGGTTGCCGCTTCCGAGGTGACCTCGTTGTAGGAGGACTGCTCCTGCTCAGCTGCGTCGTCGGCCGCATCACTGCAGCCCGCCAGAACCAGAGCCGCCGCTGCAAGACCCGTGACGGTTCGCTTCTTCATTAGTGTTCTCCTAATTGTCCGTATCGGTGTTGGTTTCAGAGATTCGGCGGCTCTTCGCCAGAGCCCCGAAGCCGGCACCGGCAACGACCAGCACGCCGGCTAGGGCGAGCAGCACCTTCATCGTGGAACTCATACCGTCGGCCGCGTCAACGACAGGGTCCTTGCTTGCACCCGCGGTGGCTTCGGCATCGTCGCCCTGGGCGTTCTCCGCCCCGGAGGGGCTGAAGCTGAACGAGGTCATCCCCTTCGTTGAATGGCCGTCGGAGGACACGATTTGGAAGCCGACCTTGTAGTCGCCCGGTTGCGCGTCGAGGTCGGCCGGAAGGTCGAGGGTGACAAACCGTCCTTCAATGTCGGGCTCGCCGGAGTGCACGACCTCGGATTGCCCGTCGACCTCGCGGGAAAGCGCGACCGTGTTGAAGCCATCCTGGATCTCCCCGGAAAACTCCAGGGTGATTGCGTCCGGGAACTCGCTGACCACGCCCTTATCCTCCGGGTCCGCGCCAATGACGGAGTCGTGGGCGACGGCCGGTGCCGCCGCGATCAACGTCGCCGTGGCCGCCGCCGCTGCGACTGCGCCACCTCGTGCAAAACCTGCCGGGATGAGCATGGTGCCTCCTCTAGTAAAACCAACGCGCCGGTTGGCGCTAAGAGCACTAGTCGTATCCCCGCCCACGTTAGTTCCCGTCACACCCGCCCCAAAACTATGAACGGAGCACCCCCAACCCAAACGACGATATCGGCATTCAGCCTCCAGGCCGAGCCGCGACCTGGGTTTTTCCAAGAGCTAACGCCGCAAATGCCGATATCGTCATGTACGGGGCAAACGAAAAACGCCCCAGGCTGTTTCCAACCTGGGGCTCTCCCTAGTGGTCCTAGCTGGGATCGAACCAGCGACCTTTCCGGTGTGAACGGAACGCTCTTCCACTGAGCCATAGGACCGAACGAGAAAAGAGATTACACGCCACACCGGAAAGAACCGAATCGGCTGGTCAATGCGGATAACGAGGATGGCTAACCACGGGACGTCGAGAAGCGCTTGCGCCGCAGAACAAATTGCACCCGCGTAATTCGCACCTAACCCCCACAACATGCCTGTGACGTGCCGATTTGTAACGGTGGGCAATATGCGGATAAAGTCTGTTCTCGCATTCGACGCGGACAGCGTAGAACGCATGCGGATGTAGCGCAGTTGGTAGCGCATC
>NZ_KV835926.1:0-479 GCF_001838175.1 Corynebacterium sp. HMSC034A01
CCCGCCGGCGTAGAGCGAGACGATCATGTCGTCGAGTTCTGTGAGTCGGCGTGCGCCCTTGGGCACCATCCGGGGAGTAAACGTGCCGGCACGATCCCTGGGCACGGTCACTTCCACCGCGCCGTAGCCAGAATTGACGGTCTTGGTGTACGACCCATTGCGGTGATTGTTCGCCTGTGCGGTTTCCACTTGGGCTTTGGTCTTGCGGTCAGAATGGCTATAGCCCAAATGCGCATCCATCTCCGCCTGCAGACCAGCGTTGATCGATGCCTGCAGCAGGCCTTTGACCAGCTCGCTTGCATCATCAGCGGAGGTCGACAGCTCGCTGATCAAGCTGGCGAGCTCAGGATTTTCCATCAGCTTCTCGCTGATCTCGTTGACCCTCGCCGGATCATGGTTTTTCTTCGGTGACACCGTAGTCATTATCGGTGAAACTCCTTCTAGATCAGAGCCTCACACACAAACTTCCTGACACCCTC
>NZ_KV835927.1:0-152114 GCF_001838175.1 Corynebacterium sp. HMSC034A01
CCTCACACACAAACTTCCTGACACCCTCCCTACGAGCAGTTTCTGGAGCATTACAACACCGCAGCACTGCCCACGAGGGCGAAACGGCCGAAAGACAAAGCGAATGTCGAAGCCGCAGTCAAGATCGTCACCCACAAGGTCATCCACGCACTCGATGGCCACCAGTGCGTCGACCTTGACGAACTCAACTCGCGAATTCAGCAGCTGGTTGACCAGATCAACCAGGCGGTACCGTTTCGTCACCAGCAGTCAAGCCGCAAAGACATTTTCGATGCGCATGAAAGGCACCTGTTGACAGCGCTTCCCGATACCCCGTGGCAGCGCACCGAGTGGAAACGCGCCAAGGTCGCCCCGGATTTCCACATCACCGTAGCTAGCGTGCGGTACTCCGTGCCGCACCAGCTCGTTGGCCGCACTGTCGATGTGCGCATCACCGGGCAAGTGCTCACGGTCTTCGATGGTGGCCGTGCCGTTACAACCCACACGCTTGCCCACACCCGCGGGGCGTATGTCACCGATGCCGACCACATACCGGCGAACATGGATCACACCCAGGGACTGTGGACGAGCGATTACTTCCTGCGCGAAGCCCAAAAGATCGGCCCGGCGACACGCACCGTCATCGAGGAAATGATCACGGCGAAAGCAATCCCGGCCCAGGCGTACCAATCGTGCAGGAACGTGCTGTCAATGGGCAAACACGCCAACAAGCTCGTGTTGGAAGAAGCATGTAAGCGCCTAGTCTCCTCCGACGGGACCCGCCGGGCGGTGTCCTACACCGCGGTCAAAAACATGATGGCCGCCGTACGCAAAGAAGCCGCAACCCGACCACACGGCTTCGACCAACCGGCACCGGCCACACCTGGGCATCGGGCCCACGCACCCGCCGCTGCCACACGCGACACCAGCGGCGCCTACCTCGGTGGCGCAGCACAGTTCAGCCTGGACAACCTCACCAAGAAAGGAACCCCAAAACCATGACCCCACCGACCCCGCCACAAGAGCGCTTCCTCGACGAATCCGTCCTCGCGGACTTCACAGCAATGCGCATGACAGCCTTCGGCAAAAGCGTCATCGACATCGCCAACGACCCAACCTTCGACACGTGGACCTTCTCCCAAAAGGTGCTCTACGCACTCGACAAAGAAGTCGCGGCCAGACGCGAACGCCGCATCAACAAACTGCTCAAGGCATCACGATCGCCAAACCCCGATGCCTGCCTCGAAGACGTCGTCTACGCACCTGACCGCAACATCAACCCAGAACAAGTCAGCCGACTCGCTCACGGACAATGGTGCCACCTGGGCCAAAACATTGTCATCCTGGGCAAATCCTCAGTCGGCAAGACCTACCTCGCCCAAGCACTGATCACCGCAGCATGCCGCAACGACTACTCCGCCAGGTTCTACCGCACCGACATGCTCGCCGCGCACTTCGCAGTAATGCCACTTGACGACCCAGCCCGGCTCAAACTCACCCGCGAGTTGATCAGCGTCGACGTGTTAGTCCTCGACGACTTCCTCACCACCCCAGTCGACGCCGCCACCGCGCACCTGCTCTTCAACATTCTCTCCGAACGAGAAGGCAACCGATCAACAATCGTGACCTCACAGTTCACCCCGCAAGACTGGTACAGATCCATCCCGGACGCCGTCATCGCCGAGTCCATCCTCAACCGACTCATCGCCGGCGCCGAAATCATCACCCTCGAAGGACCAAACATGAGACTGGAAGCTAACCAGTAACCCCACAAAACGCTTGAGTGGAGACCGCTACCGGATCCCCACTCAAGCGCTACCACGAACTCACCACACCGCTACCATTTCGATCTTCTAAACACACCAACGCCTCGCGAGAAAGGCCGCCGAAGAATTCCCGCTGAGCCAGCTGGTCTACATCGAAGACCGGCTGAAAAAGATCCCGAACGAAGCCGAGCGGTGGCGCGTGCGCCGCAAGCTGCTGGAAAAGTTTTCCACCCACCACGAGCTGAAAGCCAAGGCCGACCGACTCATCCTCAAACCCGCCCGGACAAAGCCGAAGCTGCAGGTCAGGTTCGGACGGTCCGTGCACGGCAGGCGCTCCATCCACATCACTGCCGACGAGCACGACGCCGCCGACATCGAGGCCTACCTGCGCGAGGGTCTCGACCCGACTAAGCCGACAGGGCCGCAAATGCTCCGACGATTCCTCGATCTCGTTCGGGGATGCGGCGGAGGCATACCCTTTGCCGTGCGCCGCCCAATTGTGGTGGTGGGGTTGGACCAGCACGTGCAGATCCTCTCAGGCGACGGAGACGATGTGATCCTTGGACTCACCGACGGCACGACCATCACCGGCGCCGAATACCTGGCATCGGAGCCCGAGCTGGCGGAAGTCGCCCTATTCCACCCGACCGAAGGTGCGTTGAACCTGTACAACACGCAGCGCTACGCCAACGAAAAGCAGCGCGACCTCGCGCGGATGACGCTGACGGTGTGCCCGTGGCCGGGCTGTCGCCACGGCTCCGACGCCTGCGAGATCCATCACATGCAGTCGTGGGCCGAAGGAGGTGAGACGAACATGCGCAACCTCGTGCCGGTGTGCCGCTACCACAACCAGGTCAACCACGACATCGCCTCGCACGCCAACCGCCGCGGCAGCGTGAAACGGGTCAAAGGGATCCCGACATGGGTTTCACCCAACGGGATCCCGGCGCCGAACCGGTACCACCCCTACGGGGCGATGCAGGTGCTGTTCGGCTCCGCCGCATCGGGGGCGCGGAGCACGTAGCGGGCCAGCGTGTCCTCGTGGCCGCGGATACGCACCGGGTCGGGGAGAAGGTCCTCGTATGTGAATCCGGCTCTCTCGGCCGCGCGGCGCGAGGCGGCGTTGTCCACGGCGATGTGTAGCTCCAGGTGCTGCAGTCCGCGGGCGAGCGCGTGGGCGGCGACGAGCCGCAGCGCCCGGGTGGTCAGGCCGCGGCCCCGGGCCCACGGTGCGGTGCTGTAGCCCAGCTCACCGCCGGGGCGCAGTTCGATGCTTCCGGCGAAGCGGCCGTCAAGGACATACGCCCACCGCTCGACGCCCTCCGGCACACCGGCAAGGAATTCGTCGGCGTGCTCGCCGGTGTAGGGGTGCGGCACGGTGGTCCAGCGCACCATCGCAGGGTCGTTGCTGGTGTCGATGATGTCCCTGCGCACCCCTGGCAGCGTGTTCACGTCGTTCCAGGGGAGCAGCGTCAGCTCCGCGTCGTGGAGGACCACAGCGTTAGTTGGCGTGCAGGGCTTCGTTGAGCTCGATGCCCTTCGCGGGCACGGCCTCGACGGAGCCGGTGACGGAGTTGCGGCGGAACTGCAGGCCGTTTGCGCCGGAGAGCTCGAGCGCCTTGATCTCGGTGCCTGGTTCCTTGCCCAGGGCTTCGGCCACCGGCGCGGTGAGCACGACCTTGGTGCCGGCCGTGACGTAGAGGCCGGCTTCGACGATGCAGTCGTCGCCGAGCGAGATGCCCACGCCGGCGTTCGCGCCGAGGAGGCAGCGCTCGCCCAGCGAGATGACTTCCTTGCCGCCGCCGGACAGGGTGCCCATGATGGATGCGCCGCCGCCGATGTCGGTGCCGTCGCCGACGACAACGCCGGCGGAGATGCGGCCCTCAACCATGGAGGCGCCGAGCGTTCCGGCGTTGAAGTTCACGAAGCCCTCGTGCATGACGGTGGTGCCCTCGGCGAGATGGGCGCCGAGGCGGATGCGGTCGGCGTCGCCGATGCGCACGCCAGACGGCACGACGTAGTCGACCATGCGCGGGAACTTGTCCACGGAGAACACCACGACCGGGCCCTTGGCGGCAAGCTTGCCGCGCGTCATCTGGAAGTCGGAGACGGCGCAGGGGCCGTAGTTGGTCCACACCACGTTGGACAGAAGGCCGAACACGCCGTCCATGTTGGCGCCGTGGGGGCGGATCAGGCGGTGCGACAGCAGGTGCAGGCGCAGGTAGACGTCGTAGGCGTCCACGGCCGGCTCCGCCAGGTCTTTGATTGCGGTTTCCACTGCCACGCGTGCCACGCCGCGTGCCTCGTCGGGGCCGACGAGCTCTTCGAAGCGGGCGTCGGGCTCTGCCAATCGACGCGTCCCGGTTTCCTCAACCGGCTCATCTACTAACGGGGCGGGGTACCAAACGTCAAGCACGGTGCCGTCGTGGGTGATGGTGGCGACGCCGCGCGCAATCGCGGAAGTTGGGGAATTCATGCCAGTCACCTTACGGCACCCCGGTTGCGGGTGAGGAAGGACATGGCGACCAGGATCAACGACAGGATGGTGACGCTGATGACCTGGGAGCGCGAAGTGTCGTCGAAAAGCATGAGCACCGTCAGACCCAGCAGCGCCGCCAGGGTCACCCACGGCACCCACGACGCGCCGCGCACACGCACCGCGGAGGCGCGGATGCGTGGGTGGAGCTTGATGAAGCTCAGAGTGATCATGATCCAGGTGACGATGAGGCAGCCGCCGGTAGCGGACATGATGAAGTCGATCATCCCCGGCGGGTTCCACCACTGCAGGCCCACGGCCACGAACGCGAAAAACACGGAGATGAGCACGGAGTTGCGCGGCACCCCTGCGGCGTTGGTGCGCGCCATCCACGCAGGCGCGTCGCCTTCGAGCGCCTGCTGGTAGCCCAGGCGCGATGTGCCGTAGATCTGCGCGTTGAACGCGGACAAAAGCGCGAGCACGATCACGACTTCCATGAGCCCGGCCGCGCCCGGAATGTTGGCCATTTCCAACACGGCGGTAAACGGCGAGTCTGCGGCGGAGTCCGCGCCGTCGATGGCGGCGTAGGGCAGCAGCAGGATGATCACGGTGACGGAGCCGATGTAGAACAGCGCGATGCGCCAAATGATGGAGTTGACGGCGCGCTTGACGTTGTCGGAGGGGTTTTCGGATTCGGCGGCGGCGATGGTGACCACTTCGATGCCGCCGAAGGCGAACGCCACCGCAAGCAGCCCGGCGGCGATGCCTGCGATGCCGTTGGGGGCGAAGCCGGATTCGCGCACGTGCTCGAAGCCGACGAAGCTGCTGGCGGGCAGCACCCCAGCCCACAGCAGCGCGCCGATGACTAGGAAGCCCAGGATGACGGCGATTTTGATCATGGCGAACCAGTACTCGAACTCGCCGAAGCCCTTGACTTGTGCGAGGTTCACGGCGGTGAGCACGACCACGACGACAAGCCCGGGCACCCATTGCGGCACGCCGAACCAGCCGGCCATCATGGCGGAGGCGCCTGTGAGTTCGGCGCCGCACGCCATGATCAGCAGGAAGTAGTAGATCCAGCCGAGCAGGAACCCGGCCCAGTGGCCGAACGCCATGCGCCCGTAGGTGGCAAAGGAGCCGGAGGAGGGGTGCGCGGCGGCCATTTCGCCGAGCATGCGCATCACGGCGATGACGATCAGCCCGGCAATGGCGTATGCGATGAGGATCGCGGGCCCGGCGGCGCGGATGCCCACGCCGACGCCGAGGAACAGCCCGGCGCCCACGGCGGTGCCGAGCCCCATGAGGGTGAGGTGGCGGGATTTCAGGCCGGAGCCGAGATCGCTGTTGCTTGTCGACGTTCCTCCGGCCATCAGGCGCCCCTATTCTTGTGCACGTTTTGGTGGATCGCGCCGGCGATGGCGATGACGCCGACGACGACGGTGACGGCGAGCATCTGGAAGCGCCCGTCCGGGTTGGCGAGCATGAGCGCAATCACGCCGCCGGCAAGGCCGATCATCACCCAGGGCAGGACGTTTGGTGCCCACATGCGCACGTCGGTGATTTCGCCGGCGGCGACGAGCTTGGGGTGCAGGCGCACGAACGAGAGGGCGACGACGATCCACAGCACGATCAGGCAGCCGCCGACGGCGTTGAGTAAGAACGCCAGTAGCCCCGGAGGGTTCCAGTACTGCAGGGCCACGGCGGCGAACCCGAAGGCGACGGAGACGATCACGGCGCGCATGGGCACGCCGCGGGCGTCGGTGCGGGCGAAGGAGGCGGGGGCGTCGCCGCGCACGGCGAGGTTTTGCATGAAGCGGGAGGAGCCGTAGATCTGGGTGTTGCAGGCGGACAGCAGCGCCACCACGATGACGGCTTCCATGATGCCGACTGCGCCCGGGATGTTGGCCAGCTCCAGTACGGCGGTGAAGGGGGAGTCGGCGGCGGAGTCCGCTCCGCCGATTTGGTCGAAAGGCAACAGCAGCACGATCAACAGCACGGAGCCGATGTAGAACACGGAGATGCGCCAGATGATGGAGCGGATTGCGGAGTGCACGCCCGCCTGCGGGTCCTCGGATTCGGCGGCGGCGACGGTGACCAGCTCAATGCCGCCGAATGCGAATGCCACGGCCAACAGTGCGGTGGCCACGCCGGACCAGCCGTTGGGCATGAAGCCGACCTCGCTGACGTTGCTCAGTCCCACGAACCCGCTGGCGGGCAGCACGCCGAGCCACAGCGCGACGCCGATGATCAAAAACGCGACGATGACGGCGACCTTGATCAGGGCGAACCAGAACTCGAACTCGCCGAAGTTTTTCACGGCGGAGAAGTTGACCACGGTAAACGCCACGATGGCCGCCAGCGCCGGGATCCACGGCGAGATGCCGAACCAGGCGGCGACGATGGCGGAGGCGCCGGTGATTTCCACGGCCATGATCATGATCATCATGAACCAGTACAGCCAGCCGATGGTGAACCCGGCCCATGGGCCGAATGCCTGGGCGGCGTAGGTGGAGAAGGTGCCGGAGGACGGCCTGGCAGCGACCATTTCGGCGAGCATCTGCATGAAGCAGACGGTGATGAATCCGGCGATGACGTACGCGATCAGCACGGCCGGCCCGGCTGCTGCGATGCCCACGCCGGTGCCCAGGAAGAGGCCGGCGCCGATGGCGGAGCCGAGGCCCATCATGGTCAGGTGGCGTGTCTTCAGCCCTCGGGCGAGCGCGGTGGAGTCCGCGACGGGGGAAACTGGTGTCGACATGTCGAACACCTTAAACGCAAGCTATTGCGTCAATGGCATTATATTCCGCTATTTTGTGCGCATCGACGCCTCACGCCCGCCGCCGCACTACCGGTGAGGTGGAAAACGGCTCGTGTTCGATGCGCAGATCGTCGCGCCCGGCAATCGTCTGCGCGGGCACCTGTGCGCCGGTTTCGACGTCGAAGACCATGGTTTCCGGCTCGAGCATCACACCGACGCCGATTTCGCACCGGTCGCCTAAGTCCACCCCGATCACGCCGGCAGAGGGGTGCAGCCGGCAGTCCCGCCCGACCCGCATCGGCGCGCGTTCGTGTTCGCTGACGCGTGACGCCATCAGCGCCGACGACAGCGACAAGTCGGTCCCGCCGCCGACCACCACGGACGACGACAAACGTCCCTCGAGGCGCGCCGGGCCCAGCGTGCCCGCGTTGTAGGAGACGTAGCCTTCGCGCATCACGGATGTCCCCTCGGCGAGGTACGCCCCGAGCCGCACGCGCTCGGCCTCGGCGATGGTGACCCCGGAGGGCACGACGTAGTCGACCATGCGCGGCAGCCGGTCGATGCCGTAGACGTGGATCAGCCCGCGCGCCCGCAGGTTCGTGCGCACGGTTTCGAAGTTGTCCGCCAAACACGGGCCTTTGTTGGTCCACACCACCGGCTCCAACAAGTCCAGTGCGCCGTCCATGTTGATCGTCAGCGGCTCGACCATGCGGTGCGACAACAGGTGCAGGCGCAGAAACACGTCGTGCGCGTCGATGGGCGGCGCGTCCAGGTCCGCGATGACGGTGCGCACCGGCACGAGTTCCACCAGCCGGTCGTGGTCCGCGCCAATAAGTTTCAGAAACTTCGGGGTGAGTTCGTGGGCGCTGACGCGGTGGGTGCCGGAGGTGGCGTCGATAGGCAATAGCTCCGGCGACGGGAACCAAGTGTCCAGCACGGTGTCGTTCATGGCGATGTTGGCGATTCCGACGGCGCGCGCTCCTTGAGACATGGCTGCGAGTCTAAACGTAGGATCGCCGTGTGACTTCCTTAGATCTCTTCGCCGACCCAATTGCACTTTCCGCGGCGCTCGTGGACATCGAGTCGCCCTCGCACCATGAGGAGGCGATCGCGGACGCCGTCGAAAGCGCGCTTCGCGGCCTCGAGCACGCGGAGGTTGAGCGCTTCGGCAACACGGTGGTGGCGCGCACGAACTTCCGCCTGGGTTCAAGGGTGGTGCTGGCCGGGCACATCGACACCGTCCCGCTCGCGGACAACACCCCGCACAAGCTTCTCGACGGCACCCTCCACGGCTGCGGGTCCGTCGACATGAAGTCCGGCATGGCCTGCTATCTGGCCGCATTCGCGCGCCTGGCGGAGCCGGGCAAAGCCGCCCACGACCTGACCGTGATCGCCTACGAGGGCGAGGAGGTCGCCCAGGAGTACAACGGTCTGTTCCACTTGGAGCGCGATCACCCGGAGTGGCTTGAAGGTGACATCGCGCTGCTCGGCGAGCCGTCCGGCGGCATCATCGAGGCCGGCTGCCAGGGCTCCATCCGCGTGTTCGTGGACGCGGCAGGCACCCGTGCGCACTCCGCCCGCAGCTGGCTCGGCCACAATGCGGCGCACGATCTGGCCGGCGTGCTCACGCGCATCGCCGCCTACGAACCGCGCGCCGTGGACATCGACGGCTGCGAGTACCGCGAGGGCCTCAACGTAGTGGGCCTGGAGGGGTT
Organism: Corynebacterium sp. HMSC034A01; assembly: GCF_001838175.1. NCBI lineage: Bacteria > Bacillati > Actinomycetota > Actinomycetes > Mycobacteriales > Corynebacteriaceae > Corynebacterium > Corynebacterium sp. HMSC034A01. The sequence goes on from NZ_KV835927.1 coordinate 8,695, forward strand.
CGTGGCCACCAACACCATCCCGGATCACGCGCGTCTGATCGTGAACCTCCGCTACGCGCCGGACCGCTCCGTCGAGGAGGCGAAGGCGCACCTCGAGGAAGCACTTTCGCTTGAGGACGGGCTCACGCTCACCTACGACGACATCTCCCCAGCCGCCCTTCCCGGCCTGGGCGACCCCGTGGCAGCCGGGCTGGTCAAGGCTGTGGGCGGGAATTTCCGCGCGAAATTCGGATGGACGGACGTGTCGCGTTTTTCTAGCCTGGGTGTTCCCGCGGTCAACTTCGGACCCGGAGACCCCGGTTTTGCCCACAAGAAGGACGAGCAGTGCCCGACGGACCAGATCACGCAGGTCTTTGGGCAGCTGATGTCGTATCTGAGCGTCAACGAAAGCGAGTAGTCAATGGCCCCGCTGAACATCCCCCGCCCGGAGCGCGACCGGAAGCTGCGCGGCCCGATTGCGCTGCGCGGCTCGGACCACCAGACGTCCACGTTCGACCAGCGCCTGCTTGAGGCGTTCGGCCACGCGGACAGCCAGTGGCGCCACGAGGACCCGTGGCGCGTGATGCGCATCCAGAGCGAGTTCGTCGCCGGCTTCGACGCGCTCAGCGAGATGCCGAAGGCCGTCACGGTGTTTGGCTCGGCGCGCCTGGGGGAGGGCACGGACGAGTACCAGTTGTCCTACGACGTGGGCAAGGCGCTGGTGGCGGCCGGTTACGCGGTGATCACCGGCGGCGGCCCGGGGCTGATGGAGGGGCCGAACCGCGGCGCGCACAACGCCGACGGCCTGTCGGTGGGCCTGGGCATCGAGCTGCCGTTCGAGCAGGGCCTGAACGACTGGGTGGATCTGGGCTTAAACTTCCGGTACTTCTTCGCCCGCAAGACCATGTTTTTGAAGTACTCGCAGGCGTTTATCGCCCTGCCGGGCGGATTCGGCACGATGGACGAGGTCTTCGAGGTGCTGTGCATGGTGCAAACCGGCAAGGTCACCAACTTCCCGATCGTGCTGATGGGCACCGAGTTCTGGTCGGGGCTGGTGTCGTGGATCGAGGAGCAGCTGCTGGGCCGCGGGCTGATTTCGCCGGGCGACGAGAAGCTGTTCCTGGTCACCGACTCCGTCGACGAGGCGGTGGCGCACATCGTGGACACGCACAAGGTGATGACGGATCAGCGCCTCAAGGATGACTAAGCCGCTCGCCGAGGTGATGGCGATTGTCAACCGCACGCCCGATTCCTTCTACGACAAGGGCGCGACATTCGCCTCCGAAAAAGCACTATTGCGTATCGACGGCGCCGTGTCCGCCGGCGCCAGCATCATCGACATCGGCGGCGTCAAGGCCGGGCCTGGCGACGACGTGTCCGTGGCCGAGGAGATCGACCGCGTCGTGCCGCTGATTGCTGCCGCGCGCGGGCGCCACCCGGACGTGACGTTGAGCGTGGACACCTGGCGCGCGCCGGTTGCCGAGGCCGCGATCGAAGCCGGCGCGGACCTGATCAACGACACGTGGGCCGGCTTCGACCCGGAGCTGGTGGAGGTCGCCGGCCACCACCGGGTGGGCTACGTCTGCTCGCACACCGGCGGGATTACGCCGCGCACCCGCCCGCACCGGGTGCACTACGACGACGTGGTCGCCGACGTCATCGCCGAGACCACCGCGCTGGCCGAGCGGGCCGCGTCGCTGGGCGTGCCGGAGGAGCGCATCTTCATCGACCCCACCCACGACTTTGGCAAGAACACCTACCACGGACTCGAGCTGCTGCGCCGCGTGGACGAGCTGGTGGCCACGGGCTGGCCGGTGCTGATGGCGCTGTCGAACAAGGACTTCGTCGGCGAGACCCTCAACCGCGGGCTCAACGGCGCGGACATCACTGAGCGCGTCCCCGGCACACTCGCCGCCACTGCGTGGGCAGCCGCGCGCGGTGTCGCGGCCTTCCGCGTGCACGAGGTCGCAGCCACGCTGGATGTGATCCGCATGACCGCTGCGATCCAGGGCGGGATGGCTCCGCTCCACACCGTGCGGGGGCTCGCGTGAGGGTCAGCGTGGTCATCCCTGCGTTGAATGAGCAGGAGACGGTGGCGGGGGTCGTCGAGAAGTGTTTGGCATCGAATGCCAACGAGGTGCTGGTGATCGACCCCGACTCCACCGACGACACCGCCAAGCGCGCAGCCGACGCAGGTGCGAAGGTGGTGCCGTGGCGCGAGGTGGACCCCCGCGAGCCGTGGGAGGGCAAGGGCGAGGCGCTGTGGCGCGGCGTCAAAGCGGCCACCGGCGATGTGGTGGTGTTCGTGGACGCGGACGTGACCTCGCTGGAGCCGTGGTGGGTCGACGCGCTCGCCGAGCCATTCTCGGACCCGGGCATCCACCTGGTCAAGGCCTCCTATGAGCGCGCCCGCGCCGGCGGCCGCGTCACCGAGCTGACCGCCAAGCCGCTGTTGCGCGCCCTGTTTCCGCAGCTTGCGCACATCCGCCAGCCGCTCGCCGGCGAGTACGCCATCCGGCGTGACACCGCGCTTCGCGTCCCGTTCGTCGCCGGCTACGGCGTCGAGGCAGGCCTGCTCATCGACGTCGCCTCGGCCCACACACCCACCTCCATCGCTGAAGCTGAGCTGAGCCCACGCGAGCACCGCAACCGCCCGCTGACCCAGCTGGGGCCGATGGCGGACGTGGTCTCGCGCACCATCCTGGGGCGCGCAGGGGTGGGCGGAATCCAGGTCCGCGAGCGCCCCGCCTGGGTGGACGGTTAAACTAACCGTCATGCTTTCCTGGATCGTGCTAATCCTCATCCTCGTGCTGCTGAGCATCATCGGTGTGCGCGTGTTCGCCTCCGTCTTCGGCCGCGGCGAGGCGCAGCCGCCGATGCCTCCGACCGCCGACGTTAAGGAGGCCAACCGCCGCGCCGTGGAGGAGGGCAACTTCGGCGACATCCAGCTCGAGGTGGTGCACCGCGGCTACCGCATGGATCAGGTGGATGCGCTGCTGGAGCAGTTGGCCGGCGGCAACCTTGGGCCCGTCGAGAGGCAGGAAGCTCGGGTAGAATCGTCTACGTCAACTATCGCGAAGTAAAAGGAGCGTAGACGAATGGCAGCAATGAAGCCGCGTACCGGCAGTGGCCCGATGGAAGCGGTGGAGGAGTCCCGCAAGATCGTGATGCGTATCCCGTCCGACGGCGGTGGCCGCCTCGTGGTGGAGCTGTCCAAGGAGGAAGCCGGCGAGCTCGGCCGACTGCTCACGGAGGCCGCAGAGGCCTAACGCGCCGAACGCGGTAGTATCGCCACATGCTCAACGACATTGTGGACGTGCTCGCCGACCCGGCAGACCTGACCCCGCTTCGGGGCGAAGACGACTTTTCCCGTCTCGTCTCCGAATCGGGGCATTCTTATGACGTGGCCAAGCAGGGCTACGTCACCCTCGCCGCCGGTAAGGGCATCGGGCACGAGGGTGATTCGCTGGAGATGGTCAACTCCCGCGAGACGTTTTTGTCCAACGGCCACTTCGCGCCGTTCGTGGAGGCCGTCTCCGACGCGCTAGCAGACGTTGTCGAGCGCGCCGCCGGCGACGCCGATAACCCGGTGATCATGGAGGCCGGCGCCGGCACCGGCTACTACCTGGCCCACACCCTGGACCTGATCGAAGGCGCGCGCGGCGTCGGCCTGGACGTGTCCGTTCCGGCGGCGAAGCACCTGGCCAAGGCGCACCCGCGCGTGGGGGCTGTGGTGGCGGACGTGTGGGAGCAGCTGCCTGTCCGCACCGGTTCCGTCCACGCGCTGGCGGTGGTGTTCGCGCCGCGCAACCCGGCGGAGTTCGCGCGCGTGCTTGTGGACGGCGGCGAGGCCGTCATGCTCGTCGCCGACCAGGGGCACTTGGACGAGCTGCGCGAGCCGCTGGGCATTCTCGGCGTCGAGGAGGGCAAGGTCGAGCGCCTCATCGCCCAGTCCGAGGGCCACTTGACCCCGGCCGCGGATCCTGAGCTCATCGAGTTCCCCATGCTGCTCGAGCGCGACGCCATCGCCGCCCAGGTGGGCATGAGCCCATCGGCGCGCCACCTGGACCGGGACACGCTTCAGGCCCGCCTGGCGGAACTGCCGGAGCAGATGCGGGTCACCGCCCGTGCGCAGCTGATCCGCATGCGCAAAGCCTAAGCTTCACGACGCAAAACTGCCGCCCATCCACGTGGAAGGGCGGCAGTTGTGCGTCGATAGGCAGTTAGCGCACGTAGCCGCGGCGCCACTCGGAGTGGATCACCGCGCCGTCGTGGGCGCGGGTGCGGATGCCGGAGCAGGCGCCGTCGAGCCACACGCGCGAGGACATGACCACGCTGCCGCCGCCGGCGTAGACCTCGACGGTGGAGCCGTCGACGATGACGGTGATGTTGTCCTCGTCGTCGTCGTTGAGCTCGGCGCTGGCGGGGGAGCCGTCCAGGCGGTCGAGGGTGAGCTGGTCGCCGGAGTGGGTGACCACCACGCCCGGCTCGCCGTTGCCGTCGAGGATTTCCACGACAACGGAGGAGCCCGGCGCGACCTCGCACAGCCCGGCCCACATGCGGGCGCGGTCGGTGCTGTCCACTGCGTCCGGAAGGCCCGGGGCGGGCACCTGGTAGAGGCGGCCGCCTTGGAGGGTGACGCGGCGCGGCAGGGTCAGCGCGTTGGCCCAGCCTTCGGCATCCCAGTTGGGCTCGCGGGTGGGGTCGCCGGCGCGGTCGGTGTTGGTCATGAACCCGTAGAGGTAGGCGCGCTCGTACAGCTTCGCCGTCTCGACCAGGTTGTAGGTGGTGTTGCGGGGGCGGGTGAAGTCGTGGCCGTGGTCCACGATGGTGAACGGGGTGTCCACGCGGAAGGTGTGGCCGTGCAGCTCGCCGACGGCGTAGACGGCGGTGTCTTTGCCGTCGCGTTCGAGGGTGACAAACAGCACGTCGCGGATCTGGCCGTCCACTTCGTCGCGTAGGCGCACGATGCGGGGGGCGACCAGGGAAGCGTCGAGGTCGAAGCCGGTGTCGCCTTCGAAGTCGAGGACGCCTTCGAGCTTCCAGTCGCGGCCGTCGTCGGAGGTGAGCACGACGGGCTTCGGCGCGGTTTCGGGCCCGGAGACGGCGAGCATGAGCCAGCCGTCGTGGGCGTCGTCGCGGTCGGCGTCGGCGTCCCAGTCGGGCACGACGCAGGGGGAGCGGAAGTTGCTCACGCCGGCGACGTCTTCAACGACGGCGCCGAGGCGGGACGCGGCGCCGGAGACATCGAGGTCGGCATCGTCGTCGAGGTCTGCGCATAGCTCGTCGACGTGCGGCACGTGCGCCACCTGGATGGTGTTGCCGGCGGCGGTGGCGGAGGTGAAGTAGAGGTCCACACCGTCGCCGGCAGGGACGACGCTGCCGGCGCGCACAGCGATTTCGCCGCCGACGGGCACGATGACGTCGTTGCAGTCCACCCAGCTGAAGGCGTCTTCTTCGCTTTGCTGGTGGCCCCAGCGGCTGGGCGCGTCGGGGGTGGGGCGGTACTGGTAGAACATGTTCCACACGCGCTCACCAGCGGCTCCGGTGCGGTAGATGCCGGCGGGGCCTTCGAGGATGCCGCGCTCGGCGGTGACGTGCAGTTCCGGACGGTAAACGGTCATCTCATCAGCCCCTTGTAAATCTCTACGGTCTCTTGCGCAATGGTTGCCCAGGAAAAGTCGGTTTTGGCCCTCGCCAGCCCGGCCGCGCCCATGGCGGCGGCGCGCTGGGTATCGCCTGCGACGGCGTTGACGGCTTCGGCCAGCGCGTGCTCGAAGCCTGCGGTGTCGTTGGCGTCGTAGTCCACCAGCACGCCGGTTTCGCCGTCGACGACGACCTCCGGGATGCCGCCGACGCGCGAGGCTACCACGGCGGTCTCGCACGCCATCGCTTCGAGGTTGACTATGCCGAGCGGCTCGTAGATGGACGGGCACACGAACACGTCCGCAAGCGAGTACACCTCGCGCACCTTCTCCGCGGGCATCATTTCTTGGATCCAGAACACCCCGTCGCGGGAGGCCTTGAGCTTTTCGACGAGCCCTTCGGTCTCCGCCGCAATCTCCTCGGTGTCCGGGGCCCCGGCACACAGGATGAGCTGGATGTCCTCGTCGAAGGCTTGGGCCGCCTTGAGTAGGTGGGCCACGCCCTTTTGGCGGGTGATGCGCCCGACGAACGCAACGACGGGCTTGTCCGGGTCCACGCCCAGTTCCTCGGCGATGGTGCCGGAATCGGGGTACCACTTCTGCGGGTCGATGCCGTTTAAGACGGTGTGGACTTTAGCTTCGTCGATACGCGGGTAAGCCCGCAGAACGGCTTCCTTCATGCCGGCGGAGACCGCAATGACCGCATCGGCGTATTCGAAGGCGTTCTTCTCCGACCAGGAGGAGACGTTGTAGCCGCCGCCGAGCTGCTCGCGCTTCCAGGGGCGGTCCGGTTCAAGCGAGTGGGCGGTGACCACGTGGGGGATTTCGTGCAGCTGGCCGGCCAGGTGCCCGCCGAGCCCGGCGTACCAGGTGTGGGAGTGCACCACGTCCAGCCCGTCGGCGGCATCCGCCATGCGCAGGCCGGTGGACAGTGTCTTGATGGCCCCGTTGGCGTGTTCCAGCGCGGGGTCGACGCCGTGGACAAAGACGCCTTCCGCGTCACGGGGTGCGCCCATGCAGTGCACGTCCACCTCGACGATGTCGCGCATGAAGCGCGTCAGCTCGGTGACGTGGACGCCGGCGCCGCCGTAAACCTCCGGTGGGTATTCGCGGGTGAACATTCCGACTTTCATGACCGCCGAGCCTACTTACGCGCGCGATTCCCTGCAGGGGCCCGAAATTCTCATTAGCCTGGCTGGTATGAAAAGCCAGCCTCGAGTTCTCGCCATCGTCCTGGCCGGCGGTGAGGGCAAGCGCCTGTTTCCGTTGACCGCTGACCGTGCCAAGCCCGCCGTGCCGTTCGGCGGCAACTACCGTCTCATCGACTTTGTCCTATCCAACCTGGTTAACGCGGGCTATATGCGCATCGCGGTGCTGACCCAGTACAAATCCCACTCGCTGGACCGTCACGTGGCCACCGCGTGGAACGTCTCTGGCCCGACGCAGCAGTACATCGCCTCGGTGCCTGCGCAGCAGCGCCGCGGCAAGCGCTGGTACTCGGGCTCGGCGGATGCGATCGTGCAGTCGTTGAACCTGATCTACGACGACGCTCCGGACTACGTGCTGGTCTTCGGCGCGGATCACGTCTACCGCATGGACCCGTCGCAGATGGTGGAGGATCACATCGCCTCGGGCAAGGCCGCCACGGTGGCTGGCATTCGCGTGCCGCGCTCGGAGGCGCACGCGTTCGGCTGCATCCAGTCGGACGACGACGGCACGATCACGGAGTTCCTGGAAAAGCCCGATAACCCGCCGGGGACCCCGGACGACCCGGAGACCACGTTCGCGTCCATGGGCAACTACTGCTTCTCCACCGAGGCGCTGATCCAGGCGCTGCTGGAAGACGAGCAAAACGAAGACTCTGCCCACGACATGGGCGGCGACATCATCCCGTACTTCGTGGCCCAGGGCGAGGCAAACGTGTACGACTTCTCCCGCAACGAGGTCCCGGGCGCAACCGAGCGCGACCGCGGATACTGGCGCGATGTGGGTACCGTGGACTCGTTCTACGAGGCCCACATGGACCTGATTTCTTCGCATCCGGTGTTCAACCTCTACAACAAGGCATGGCCGATCCACGCCACGGAGGAGGACAACCTGCCGCCGGCGAAGTTTGTCATTGGCGGCATTGCGCAGGAGTCCATCGTGGCGTCCGGCTCCATCATTTCGGGTGCGACGGTGCGCAATTCGGTGCTGTCTACCGACGTCCGCGTGGAAGAAGGCGCCACCGTTGAGGGCTCAGTGCTCATGCCGGGCGTTCGGGTGGGCAAGGGCGCGGTGGTGCGCCACTGCATCCTGGACAAAAACGTCTACGTCTCCGACGGGGAGATCATCGGCGTGGACCCGGAGCGCGACCGGGAGCGCTTCAAGGTTTCCGATAACGGCGTGGTGTGCGTGGGGAAGAGCGAGGTGATTTAGCGCCGTTTGGTCACAAGCGTCAGCCCGCCGTCGAGAGGCAGGCGCGCAAGGGCCGCATCTTCGAGCGCCAGCGTATCGACGAAGGCATCCGCCTCCCGCGCCGCCTCAGTGTCGCGGTCGCGGCGGGTGGGGTCGGCCACGGTGCCGTCGAGAAGCGAGCCTGCGATGACCAGTGTGCCGCCGGGGGCGAGCAGGGGCCACGCGGCGTCGATGAGCGGGCGCAGCTCCACGGCGGAGACGTCGGCGTAGATCAGCTGGTACGCGCCTGTGGCGAGGCGGCCCATAACATCCAGCGGGCGGGAGGTGAGGAAGCGCACCCGCGACGGCGCAAAGCCTGCGGCGCGGAACGCCTCCTTCGCGCCAGCCTGCAGCGCCGCCTCCGGCTCAATGCAGGTCAGTGTGGCCTTCTCGCGCAGGCCGGCGAGGATGTGCAGGCCAGCAACACCCGCCGCCGGGGTCACCGCGACCGCACCCTGGGAGGCCTCGTTGCCCGCCGCCAGCACAGAAAGCAGATCGCCGACGATCTGGCTGGGAACCGGCACGCCGTTTTCCCCGGCGTCCTCGCGTGCGCGGGCGAGTGCCTCGCCCACCGCCTCCGGCAGGTGGTCCCGGCGGGAGTCGATGTAGGTGCTCAGTTGGGTAAACGCAGTCTCACTCACACCGGCAATCATAGCGGGGCCTATGTACCCAGGGAGCTCACAGGAGGTGTGCTGGCATCTGGGAGGTGAGTCTGCGAAACTGTTCTTCATGACCTCTGAGGAAAGCCAGCTGTCCGGCACTGCCGCGTTCGACGCAGGCGAGGGGGCAATGCCCACCTGGTCCGAGCTGGTCCAAGAACACGCCGACAGTGTCTACCGCCTTGCGTACCGTCTGTCCGGCAACCAGCACGACGCGGAAGACCTGACGCAGGAAACCTTCATGCGCGTGTTCCGCAGCCTGAAGAACTACCAGCCCGGCACGTTCGAGGGCTGGCTGCACCGCATCACCACGAACCTGTTTCTGGACATGGTGCGCCGCCGCGCGAAGATCCGCATGGAGGCGCTGCCGGAAGATTACGAGCGCGTGCCCGGCACCGACATGACGCCGGAGGAGGCCTACAACGTGGCCAACCTGGATCCGGCGCTGCAGCGCGCGCTGGACGACCTGGCGCCGGATTTCCGCGTCGCCGTCGTGCTCTGCGACGTGATGGGCATGACCTACGAGGAAATCGGCGACACCCTCGACGTGAAGATGGGCACGGTGCGCTCCCGCATCCACCGCGGGCGCGCGCAGCTGCGGGAGTCTCTGGAGGCGCAGGCGCTTGACGACGCACACGCGAAGGAACTCATCCGCACCCGCTAAACAAGCGACGTGATGTCAATGGCCAGACGCGAATTCAACTCCACCGACCACCTGAACCCGGAGGCGGTCGCCGCCTTCGTGGACGGTGAACTGTCTGATGCCGCGTTCCGCCGCGCCGCCCGCCATTTGGAAGACTGCGAGGAGTGCAGCGCCGAAGTGGACACCCAGCGCCGCGCCGCGAACCGGCTGCGCGTGGTGGACAACTCGGGCGTGCACGCCCCGGCGTCGCTGGTGGAGCGACTGGCCGGCATGTGCGACGAGGACCTCGACGGGCCGGGCGGGGCGCCGGGGCCGCGCGACAGGGTCAAGGACCTGCTGCAGTCGGCTCTGGGCGCGCTGAAGCGCCGCGGGGAGTAGGGTGTTGTAGGTGTTTTCCAACATCGGCTGGGGCGAAATTTTCTTCATCCTGATCATCGGTCTCATCGTGATCGGGCCCGAACGCCTGCCCGCCGTTGTCGAGGATGTGCGCGCGGCGATCTACGCGGCGAAGAAGGCCATCAACAACGCCAAGGCCGAGCTCAACGGGGAGCTGGAGGGGTTCGAGGAGTTCAAGAAGCCCATCGACACCGTGTCCCAGTACGCGGCGATGGGCCCGCGCCGCGCCATGGCGAAGGTGTTGTTCGAGGACGAAGCCGTAGATCCGCGCCAGGCTGGCGCAGAGCCAACCCGCTCTGGCCCGCGGACAGCGCAGCCGCAGCAGGATCAGCCTGCGCCGCAGGAGAAGCTGCGGCAGGATCAGGCGGAGCGGCCGTCGAAAGGCAGGGGCTTCTCCTGGGAGGACATCACTTAACCTGCGGGTTGAGGCTCTTGCCGGCGAGTGATTCGCGGCGCACCTTCAGCTGATCCGCCACCGCCTGGATGGCCTTGGCGGCGGGCGAGTCTGGCTCGGAGAGGACGACGGGGGTGCCGGTGTCGCCGTGCTCGCGAAGCTTCGGGTCCAGGGGGATGGAGCCCAGCAGTGTCACGTCGGAGTCCGTCAGCTGGGTCAGGCGCTCGGCCACCTGCTCGCCGCCGCCTTCGCCGAAGATGTTCATCACGGTGCCGTCGGGCATGGTCATGCCGGCCATGTTCTCGATTACGCCGGCGATCTTCTGGTCGGTCTGCTGCGCGATTGTGCCGGCGCGCTCGGCCACCTCGGCCGCGGCGGCCTGCGGGGTGGTCACGATGAGCAGCTCCGCGTTCGGCACGAGCTGCGCGACGGTGATGGCAACGTCGCCGGTGCCGGGCGGCAGGTCCATGAACAGCACGTCCAGGTCACCCCAGTACACGTCCGCCAGGAACTGCTGGATCGCGCGGGTGAGCATGGGCCCACGCCACACGATCGGCGCGTTGCCTTCGACGAACTGGCCCACGGAGATGTGACGCACGCCGTGGGCGATCGGCGGCATGATCATCTCGTCGACAACCGTGGGGCCCTGCTCAGCCGAGCCCATCAGGCCGGGCACGGAGTGGCCGTAGATGTCCGCGTCCACCACGCCGACGCTCAACCCCTGCGCAGCCAGGGCGGTGGCCAGGTTCACGGTCATCGAGGACTTGCCCACGCCGCCCTTGCCGGAGGCGACGGCGAAGATGCGGGTGCGCGTGTCCGGGTCGGCGAAGGGGATGGCGGGGCCGGTCTGCTCGCCGCGCAGCTTCAGCGCGAGCGCCCGGCGCTGCTCGTCGCTCATGGTGTGCAGGGTGACGGTAACGTCGCCGACGCCGTCGAGCTCCTCGAGCACAGCCCGGGTGTTGGACTCGATGGTGTCGCGCATGGGGCAGCCAGCGATGGTCAGGTAGATGCCCACGGCCACGTCCGCGCCGCTAATACGCACGGATTCCACCATGTCCAGTTCGGTGATGGGCTTGCCAATCTCGGGGTCCTCCACGCGCTCGAGCGCGGCGAGGACATCCTGTTCTGTGGTTTTTTGTTCTGTAGCCATGTTGCCCAGCAGTATAACGGTGCGTCGCGGCCGAGCGGATACACTGGTGGGCATGACAAATCCCATGAGCAACTCTTCCCGTGTGCCTGCGCGCGAGGTTCCCACGGGCTGGCCTGTCGGCAGCTTCAAGACGTACGCGGAGGCGCAGGAGGCGGTGGATTCGCTTTCCGACAAGGAGTTCCCGGTGGAGAAGCTGTCCATCGTGGGCGTGGACCTGATGCAGGTGGAGAAGATCACGGGCCGCCTGACCTGGGGCAAGGTACTGGGCACCGGTGCGCTCTCGGGCCTGTGGATGGGCCTGTTTTTGGGCCTGATCCTCTCGGTGTTCACCGAGCCGGGGTCGGGCTGGGTGACGTTTACCACCACGCTGATCGTCGGCGCGATCTTCGGCGTGATTTTCGCGGCGGTGGCCTACGCGTTTACCGGCGGCAAGCGCGACTTCTCCTCCGCGACGACGATCGTGGCGGGCCGGTACGACGTGCTGTGCGAGCCGGATGCGGCCCCGCATGCGCGTGATCTCATCGCGGGCCAGCTGCCTATCGACGACGCGTCGCAGCCCCATCCCGATGCGTAAGCCGTACCGCGCCGTGGCGGCGCTTGCCGCGGGCGCACTGACCATCTCCGGGCTGTCCGGCTGCGTGCCCAATGGCCTGCAGAGCACGACGAAGGACCCGATCGCGATCGGCATCGACGCCGACGACCCAGAGCAGCGCGTCCTCGGCGAGATTTACAGCCGCGTGCTGCAGCAGCTGGGCCGGCCCACGAGCGTGACCGCCGCCGATTTCTCCGCCGGCGACACGCTGCGGGTGCTCAAGGAAACCCCGGTGGACTTCGTGGTGACCTGTACCGGCCGCCTTGTGGAGGAGACCGACGTGGAGGCCGCGAAGCGCCTGAAGCAGGAGGCCAAGGAGGAACCGGCCGGGTTCTCGGACATGGTCTACGACCAAGCCATCGCGGGGCTGCCCAGCACCCTGCGCACCGTGGACCCCTCGCCGGCGCAAAGCTGCGGGCGTGCGGGTGAGTTGCCGCAGAACATCATCCCGCTGTTCGACAAGTCCGGCTTCGACCGCGGCGAGATCAACCGCCTGAACTTCATCACCCGAGTCATCTCCACCAAGTCGCTGGAGGAGATGGTCGAAGACATCGAGGGCGGCGCCGACGTCCAGGACACGCTGGCGGCGTGGATGATGGAAAACGCCCACATCAACATCTACGACGACGAACTGCCGGACGCGGACGAGGATGGGGCAGCGCCGGGCGATTCCGCCGACAGCGACGGCGCGCGCTAGGCCGCCGCGAGTACACACCCCAGACACGGGGAAGGGCCCCGGGTGAACCCCGGGGCCCTAGCGCTTGAGGGGGAGCGCGGTGACGTGCTCCGTCGTCAAGCTACTTTGCAAATGCCTCCTCGAGCAGCTGCTTTTCCTCCTGCTGGTGCACCTTGGCCACACCGGTTGCGGTGGTGGACTGGGCGCGGCGGGACACGCGGACCATCTCCGGCATGTCCGGGATCAGGGTGCGCAGGTGCTCGTTGTAGAACGGCCATGCGCCCTGGTTTGCCGGCTCGTCCTGGACCCAGCGGATCTCCTTGGCGTTCGGGTAGTTCTTGAACGCGTCGGCGAGGCGGTTGAAGGGGATCGGGTGGAGCATCTCCACGCGGATGATGGCGACGTCGTCGCGGCCGTCGGCCTCCTTCTTCTTTGCCAGCTCCCAGTAGATCTTGCCGGAGCAGAGCATGATGGTCTCCACCTTGTCGGTGTCGCCGATGACCTTGTTGCCGCGCTCGACGAAGTTCGGGTCGTCGATGACGGACTGGAAGCGGTTGACCTCGATGAAGTCAGCCGGCTGCGAGACGGCCGCCTTGTTGCGCAGCATGGACTTCGGCGTGAAGACGACCAGCGGGCGCTTCATTTCGCCGAGCGCCTGGCGGCGCAGCAGGTGGAAGTGGTTTGCCGGGGTGGTCGGCTGGGCGATGGTCATGGAGCCCTCCGCCACAAGCTGCAGGTAGCGCTCGATGCGTGCGGAGGAGTGGTCCGGGCCCTGGCCCTCGTAGCCGTGCGGCAGCAGAGAGATCAGCGAGGACAGCTCGCCCCACTTGGTCTCGGAGGAGGAGACGTACTCGTCGATGATGGTCTGGGCGCCGTTGGCGAAGTCGCCGAACTGCGCCTCCCAGGCCACCACAGCGTCCTTGTTGCCCAGGGTGTAGCCGTATTCGAAGCCCATGCCGGCGTACTCGGTCAGGGCGGAGTTGAACACCTGGAAGTGGCCGCCGTCGCCGTTCTCCTGCGCGTTGTGGTCCAGCGGGTTGTACGCCTCGGCGTTGTCCGGGTTGTACAGCACCGCGTGGCGCTGGGTGAAGGTGCCGCGCTGGGAGTCCTCGCCGGCGAGGCGGACAAACTTGCCCTGCTCCGCCAGGGAGCCGAAGGCGAGCAGCTCGCCCCAGCCCCAGTCGATGTCGCCGTCGGTGAAGGAGCCGCCGCGCTTCTTCAGCACGGACTTCAGGCGCTTGTTCGGAGTGAAGTCCTCCGGCAGGTTCGCGTACGCGTCGGCGAGGCGCTTGAACTGCTCCTCGGAGATGTTGGTGTCCAGTCCGCGGGTGAGCTCCTGGGACTCGGTGATGCCGGTCTGTTCGCTCGGCTTGCCCTTCTCGGCCTTGACGTCGGAGAAGACGGAATCCAGCTGGTCGTGGAAGTCCTGTGCTGCCTTCTCTGCGTCTTCCTCGGTGATGTCGCCGCGGCCGATGAGGTCCTGCGTGTAGCGGGTGCGCACCGACGGGTGAGAGTTGATGCGGTCGTACATGACCGGCTGGGTCACCGTCGGGTCGTCGGCCTCGTTGTGGCCGCGCAGACGGTAGCAGATCAGGTCGATGAAGACGTCCTTGCCAAACTCGCGGCGGTACTCGGTGGCCAGCTGGGCCACCCACGCTGCGGCCTCCGGGTCGTCGCCGTTGACGTGGAACACCGGGCAGTCGAAGCCCTTGGCCAGGTCGGTGGCGTAGTAGGAGGAACGGCCGGAATCCGGGGTGGTGGTGAAGCCGATCTGGTTGTTCACCACGATGTGGATGGTGCCGCCGACGGTGTAGCCCGGCAGGCGGGACAGGTTCAGCGTCTCCTGGACCACGCCCAGGCCGGTGAAGGATGCGTCGCCGTGCAGCATCAGCGGCACGACCGGGTGGTCCTCGCGGCCCTTGGCAAACTTGATCTGGTCGGCCTTGGCGCGCGCCATGCCCACCAGGACCGGGTCGACGGCTTCGAGGTGGGACGGGTTGGCGGCCAGGGAGACCTTGATCTCGCCGTCGCCGAACATCTGGATGTGCTCGCCCTCGAAACCGAGGTGGTACTTCACGTCGCCGGAGCCGCCCTGCTGGGCTGCGCGCATGTTGCCCTCAAACTCGTTGAAGATGGTGGCAACCGGCTTGCCCACGATGTTGAACAGCACGTTCAGGCGGCCGCGGTGCGGCATGCCGATGACGACCTCTTCCAGGCCCTGGCCTGCGGCGGTGTCGATGATGGCGTCCATCAGCGGGATCAGGGTTTCGGCGCCCTCAAGCGAGAAGCGCTTCTGGCCGAGGTACTTGGTCTGCAGGAAGTTCTCGAAGGCCTCGGCGGCGTTGAGCTTCTGCAGGATGTACTTCTGCTCCGGGCCGGTCGGCTTGGGCATGCCGGCTTCGACGCGGTCGCGCAGCCACTCGCGCTCGTCGCGGTCCATGATGTGGGAGTATTCGGTGCCCACCTTCAGGGTGTAGGCGGCGCGCAGGCGGGACATCACCTCGCGCAGGGTCATCTGCTCCTTGCCGCCGAAACCGCCGACGTGGAAGACGCGGTCCAGGTCCCACAGGGTCAGGCCGTGGGTTTCCATGAGCAGGTCGCGGGAATCCGGCTTGGGCAGGCCCGGCTGGTGCCACTGCAGCGGGTTTGTGTCGGCGATGAGGTGGCCGCGGGAGCGGTACGCCTCGATCAGCTGCATGACGCGGGTGTCCTTGTTGATGCCGGTGTTCGGCTCGTCCTGTGCCCAGCGCAGCGGCGCGAACGGGATGTGCAGGGAGCGGAAGATTTCGTCCCAGAACTTGTCGTCGATGAGCAGCTGGGAGATGTCGCGCAGGAACTCGCCGGACTCCGCGCCCTGGATGACGCGGTGGTCGTAGGTGGAGGTCAGGGTGACCAGCTTGCCCACGCCGAGCTCGGCGAGGCGGTCCTCGGAGGCGCCGGCGAACTCTGCCGGGTAGTCCATTGCGCCGACGCCGACGATGGTGCCCTGGCCCTTGGTCAGGCGCGGGATGGAGTGGCGGGTGCCGATGCCGCCCGGGTTGGTCAGCTGGATGGTCACGCCGGAGAAGTCGTCCATGGTGAGCTTGCCGTCGCGGGCGCGGGCGACGATGTCTTCGTAGGCTTCGACGAACTCGTTGAAGTCCTTCTTCTCGCACTCCTTGATGGCGGCGACAACCAGGGAACGGGAGCCGTTCTTGCCCGGCAGGTCGATGGCCAGGCCGAGGTTGATGTGCTCCGGCTGCACCGCGAAGGACTTGTTGCCGTCCTCCTTGTAGTTCTTGTTCATGTCCGGGTGCAGCTTGGTGGCCAGGACGATGGCGTAGCCCAGGATGTGGGTGAAGGAGACCTTGCCGCCGCGGGTGCGCTTGAGGTGGTCGTTGATCAGCGCACGGTTTTCAAACATGAGCTTGACCGGCATGTCGCGCACGGTGGTCGCGGTGGGTACCTCGAGCGACTCGTTCATGTTCTTGGCAATGGCCTTGAAAGCGCCCTTGAGTTGGAACTCGCCGGGCTCAGCCTCGACCTGGTTGACCTTGTCAAGCGGGGAGGGCTTCGTGGCGGCTGCGGTGCGCTTCGGCTTGGCGGCCACCTTGGCCGCCGCCTCGTCCACCTTGGTTTCGCGGCCGTCCTGGCTCGGGGCGCCGGTGGTGCGGGAGACCTTTGGGTCAGTCTTCGGAGTGCTTGCGCTCTCGTCGGAAGGGGTGACGTTGGGGGTGCCCTTCGCGGTCTTCGGAGCGCCCTTGTTCTCGAAGAGTTCGCGCCATTCGGCGTCCACCGAGTTGGGGTCGTCCTTGTACTGCTGGAACATCTCGTCAACCAGCCAGCTGTTCTGGCCGAACGTGTTTTCGCTGCTCACGGCAGGTTCTCGCCTTCCTTCTGGGTTGTGTTCGCGGAACGTTTCTTTGACTGTAATCGTCGGCGCTGGTAACGCGCTAACTTGGGTTGTTCCTCTCCACGGGGGACCAATGTTTCACCCCCGTTATCGGTTAATAGCCCACATATGGGCATATCTTCCGCCTGCGGAGATGAGGTCCTCGTGGCAGCCGTCTTCAATGATACGTCCTTCATCCACGACGAGTATGCGGTCGGCCCGCGCGGCTGTGGCGAGCCGGTGTGCGACCACCACGGAGGTGCGGCCCGCCATCGCCTTGTCGGAGGCGTCGAGGACGGCGCGTTCGGTGGCGGGGTCGAGGGTGGCAGTGGCTTCGTCGAGAAGCAGCACCGCAGGTTTGAGCATCTCGGCGCGCGCAAGCGCGATGATTTGGCGCTGTCCGGAACTTAGGCCCCGGCCGCGTTCGCCGACGCGCGCGTTGAAGCCGCCGGGGATGGTGCCGATGACGCCGAGGGCGCCTATGCGCTCCACCGCGGCCTGCACCTCGTCGTCAGTGGCGCCGGCCGCCCCGTAGGCGATGTTGTCGGCGACGGTGCCGGGGAAGAGGTAGGACTCTTGCGGCACCTGCGCGAGCGCGCGCCGCCAATCCGCAAGCGGGAACTCGGCGACGTTCGTCCCCGACGCGCGCACGACACCTTCCACTGGGTCGTAGAAGCGGGCCAGCAGCTTGACGACGGTCGACTTGCCCGCCCCCGTCGGCCCCACGAGTGCCACGGTGGAGCCGGGCGACAGGGACAAATCCATGCCGTCGATCACTGGCTCTGTGTCCGGCGAGTAGCCGAAGGTGACGCCGTCAAGCGAAAGCTCCCCGGACGCCGCGGTGTGCGCGCCGGGGCGGGTGCCTGTGTCGGGGACGGTGGTGCGCTCGGCGAGCAGTTCGCGGATGCGGTCGAAGCTGACGGTGGCTTGCTGCCAGGAGTCGAAGATTTGGCCGAGCTGCTGGATCGGGCCGTAAAGCTGGCTGAGGTACATGGTGAACGCGACGAGCACGCCGACCGACAGCGAGCCGTCGGCGATGCGGGTGGCGCCGACGCCGATGATCACTGCGGTCATGACCTGGGAGACGAACTGCATGCCGGGGAAATACAGGCCAACCAGGCGCACAGAGTTCATGCGGATGCGGCGGTATTCGTCGCTCATCTGGGCAAAGCGCGCCTCGAAGTGGTCTTGGGCCAGGTGGGTTTGGGTGACGCGGATGCCGCCGATGAGTTCGGCGAACTCGCCGTTGACCGCGGAGATCTGTGCGCGCGAGGCGGCGTAGAAGCGCTTGGAAAAATGCCGGAACCCCCAGGTGGCCAACGCGATGACGGGCACGGCGGCAAAGGCGACGAGCGCGAGCTGGCCGTCGGTGGCCACCAGCATCACCGTCACGCCGGCGAGCGAGCCGACGGCGACGATGGCTTGCGCCAGCCCGGTTTGCAGGAAGCTGGACAGGGTGTCGATGTCCGTGGTCATGCGCGTCATGATCTTGCCGGACAGGCGCGATTCGAAAAAGCTCAAGCCCAGCTGCTGCAGGTGGGCGTAGGAGCGCAGGCGCAGGCCATAGAGGAGGCGCTCGCCGGAGCGCGAGGACAGCACCGTCATCACGGTCATGGATGCCCACGCCACCGCTACCACGGCGAGCGCGATCAGCCCGGTGCGGATCAGGCTGGCCTGGTCGGCGCCGGCGATGCCGCGGTCCACAGCGGCGCGCACAAGGGTGGGAAATGCCAGGTCTGCCAGCACGCCGACCACCAGCAGGGCGACGGTGCCGGCGATGAGCCAGCGCACCGCGCGGAAGAGGTCGCGCACGTGGAAGTCGCTGGACGGGGTGCGCAGCTGCTCCAGACGCTCCTCGCTTAAGTTCGGCTGCTCGGTGGCCGCGGGGAGTTTTTCCACCCGCGCGAGCAGCTCCGGGGTGGCGTTGACCGTGGACGCGCGCCCGGTGGTGGGCACGATCACGCGCTCGCGCTCCGGCTCGGTGACCGCGGGCCACAGCTCGGCGCGCGTGGGGCTGGCGGGCAGCTCCGCGGGGGCGTCCGCAGACATGGTGGCCAGGTACTCCGGGCTGCCCACAACCTCATCGCGGGTCCCACACTTGACGACGGCTCCGCCGCGCACCACCGCAACTACATCCGCGTGGTCCACGGTGGACTGCCGGTGCGCGACCGTGAGCACCGCGACGTCCTCGAGCGCCTCGCGCAGGTTGGCCAGGATGCGGGACTCGGTGATGGCGTCGATGGCGCTGGTGGCGTCGTCGAGCACGAGCACCTCAGGGGCGGCCATCAGCGCGCGGGCAAGCGCGATGCGTTGGCGCTGCCCGCCGGAAAGCGTCAGGCCACGCTCGCCGACCTCGGTGTCGTAGCCGTCCGGCAACCGCTCGATGAACTCGTCGGCGCACGCCAGGCGCGCCGCCTCGCGCACTGCGGCGTCGAGCTCGTCGGGCGGCAGGTGCGAGCCCATGGCGATGTTCTCGCGCACGGAGGAGGAGAACAGAAACGCCTCGTCGAACACGCACAGGACCTTCTGGCGCAGGGCGGCGGGGGAGGCGGAGCCGTCGAGAAGCTCGACGCTTCCGGAATCCGGCTGGTAGAACCCGCCGGCAAGCTGGACGGCCATGGTTTTGCCCGCGCCGGGCGGGCCGACGAGCGCGACCGTTTCGCCCGGGCGCACGGTGAGCGAAAACCCGTTGAGGACGGGGTTGCCGCCGGTGGCGAAGTGCACGTTGTCAAAGCGCAGGCCCGTGCCAGCCGTGGGGGTTGCAGAGCGTTCAGTGGCGGGGGCGAGCTTGAGCACGTCGTCGAGGCGGTCGAAGGAGCTCATGCCCATCTGCAGGCGCACGTACTGGTTGGTCAGCATGGACAGCATCGACGTCATGGAGGTCAGGTATGCCGTGAACGCGACGAACTGGCCGATGGTGATCTGCCCGCGGATGGCCAGCATGCCGCCGGCGATAATAGTGACCACCAGCGCGACCTTGGGCAGCTGGGAGAGGATGGGCTGGAAGCGCGCAGTGAGCTTCGCCGCGCGCATCTTCACCGCGTAGAGGTGGCGGCCCAGTTGATCCAGCTGGTCGATCTCGCGCTGTTCCTGGCCGAACGCCTTGACCACGCGCACGCCGGAGACGGTCTGCTCGACGTGCTCCGCCAGCTCCGCGGTGGCGTGCTGGTTCACCCACGTGGCGGCGTAGAGCGTTGTGCGCGAGCGGTTGGCCTCCCACAGGATCAGCGGCAGTAGCGCGAGCGACATCAGGGTCAGCGGGATGTCCATCCACAGCATCACCGCGAGAGTGAGCGCGAGCTGCACGGTGCGGGTGAGCATCATGGCCAGGGTGTCCAGCACCATCTGGTACATGTTCAAATCCGAGATGGAGCGCGAGACAATCTGGCCGGTGACTATGGTGTCCTGGCCCGGCCCGTCTAGGCGGTGCAGCGTGCGCAGGATCTCGGTGCGCAGCCAGTGCTGCGAGCTGGACGCCAGCCGGCCCGCCGTGACACGGCGGGTGAAGCTTAAGGCGTAGGTGGCCGCGGCGACGGCGACCATTGCCCACGCGGTGCGCGTCACCGAGCCTTCCGCGTTGCCGGTGGCGATGTCCACCGCGTGGCCCGTTAGCGCCGGCACCGCCGTTTGAAACACCGCCGCGAGGGTGGCGGCGGCAAAGGCAGCGACGGCCGCGGGGCGGTTGGCGCGTAGGGATCTGGTGAGCAGGGGGTTAATCGTTGTCGCCGTCCTTGTCGCCTGTCACGTCTTTGACGATTGTCACGTCCGCCTTGTCCTCGTCCTTGAACTGGCGCAGGATCCAGGCCGCGAACTCCTTGGGGTTCAGGCTCAGGGCCTTGTCGTCGTCGCCGCCGTCGTTGTCTTTCTGCGGCAGCGGTGCCGCAAACCCCGCGGGCACCGCGCCGAGGCCGGACTGGACGTTGCCGATCACGCCGTCGGCGAGCTTGCGGTTGGCGGTGGTGCCGGCGACCGCGCCGATGCCCAGCGGCATGAGCTTGCCCAGCCACGCCCGACGCAGGGACTTGCGCATGAAGCGCATGGCGATGCGCTGCAGCACGTTGTTGGTTTTGGACAGGGTCGGGCCGGAGAATTTGGCCAGGGTGGACTTGCCGGGGATCTTGCCGGCGTCGTCGCCAAGCATGGCGTCCACGATCGCCAGGCCCTTGGCACCCATCAGCAGCGAGAGCACGAGCGCGCGGCGGCGCTCCGGGTCGTCGATGTCTTCGCCTCGCAGGTAGGCGGATGCCACGGCGTAGAACGCGGCGAGGTCCAAAAACAGCACGGATTCGCCCGCCACTGCGGCGGCGCCGGTAAACAGCCCGATGCCGGGCACGGCGGCTGCGGCACCCACACCCGCGCCGGTGCCGGTGACGGTGTTTTTCAGGTGCTTGTCCATCAGCTTCTGAATCTCCGCCGGCGTTGCTTCCGGGTTCTGGCGGCGCAGCCAGTTCACGTACGTGCGGATGGTGGAGGTCTGCATCTGCACTGCCTTATCCACTGCGTCGATAAACGCGCGCCCCAGCGGGCCGGCGTCCTTTTCTAGCTGCTGCGGGTCTTCGCGCAGCGCTTCCTCGATCTCCTGGCGGACGGCGAGGTCCTGGTTGTTTTTCTTGTTGCCAAACATAAACAGTCTCTTGCGCTCATCGGTTTTTTACGTCGGTCCAGCATAGTTGGATGTCGTGTGCATGCGTCTACGCTGGATGGCATGACTGCCGTCGAGCACCCTGTCGCAGACACCACCGCGGGCAAGGTCCGCGGCGTAGTGGACCCGCGCTCCGGTATGCGCACGTGGCGCGGGGTGCCGTTCGGCGCGTCCACCGCGCACACAGGCAGGTTCCGCGCCCCGCAGCCGGCACAGAAGTGGCAGGGGCTTTACGACGCCTCACGGTTCGCCCCGCCCGCCATGCAGGGCACGTTCGGCTGGCGCGACGCCGTCATCGGCACCGAGGACTGCCTGACCTTGGACATTGTGCGCCCCGACACTGACGAGGAACTGCCGGTGGTGGTGTACTTCCACGGTGGCACCTTTGTCACCGGTGCGAGCAACGAGAAGGTGCTGCAGGGGCATTTGCTTGCTCGGGCCACGAAGGTCGTCTACGTCTCCGTGAACTTCCGCCTCGGCGTGCTGGGGTATTTGGATTTCCGCTCGCTCGGGCACGACTGCGTGGCCACGCCCGCGTTGCTAGACCAGATCCTGGCGCTGGAGTGGGTGCGCGCGAACATCGCCAACTTCGGCGGGGATCCGGACCGGGTGACCATCATGGGCGAATCCGCCGGTGGGGCGGCCGTGGTGCACTTGATGTGCTCGCCGTCCGCGCGCGGGCTGTTCCACGGCGCGGTGGCACAGTCGCCGCCGCCGGCGAGCGTGCACTCGCGTCTGCAGGCGGCGATGTGGGTGCGCGAGCTGGTCACCCGGATGGGCCTGCCGCGCACGACCACGCTCGCGGACCTGCGCGAGACCCGCGCCGAGGAACTCGTGCGCGCTGGCCAATCCATGCTGCTGAACACCAAGGAGCTGGTGCAGCTCAACACCAGTTTCATGCCCACCGTGGACGGGGAGACGCTCACCGCGCACCCCATTGACACCTTCGAGGAGGGCGAGCAGGCAGCCGTGCCGCTGATCGTGGGCACCAACTCGGACGAGGCGAGCTTTGCCAAGGCGATCTACCAAACCACCAAGTCGCGCCAGCGGGCGGCGCGCCGGGCGCTGGAGGCTTTCGACCCCGTCAACGCCCAATCGGTGCTGCGCGCCTACGACTACGCCGGGCTTCGCGGCGACTACGCCGACCTCATCGCCGACGCGGTGTTCTGGGCGCCGACGGTGATCCTGGCCACCGCCCACCGCAGGAAAGCGCAGACGTGGATGTACCGCTTCGCCCACGCGTCCGCCGCGATGCGCATGCTGGGTTTAGGCGCGATGCACACCGCGGATTTGGGCGCGGTGTTCGGCGAGCCGAACGCCACGAAGGCCTCGCGCTGGGACGTTTTCGGCGGCACCCAGGCGTTTACTGAGGTCAGCCGCGTGATGCAGTACCACTGGGGGCGGTTCTTCCACACCGGCGCGCCGGGTGAGGAGTGGCCGGTTTACGGCTTCCGCTCCGACGACCGGCCGGGCCGCGCGACGGCCGTGTTTGACGCGGGCATGCGGGTGGAGTGGGACCCGAAGGCCTCGCAGCGCAGGGCGTGGGAGGGCTTTGACATGCGCGAGTGGGGCATCCACCGCCAGGAACTGATGGATTCGGCGGCTTCGCTGCTCGGCGCCGCGCATCCGTCCTGGGGTGACAGTTAACCCTGCGGTGACAGTGAAATCCCACGCATGCGTAAGCATTCGTGGCTAGGCTTGTGCGCGTTGTGGCCGAGCTTGGGAAGGAACCACCGACATGAGCTTTTTCGAGGACATCGCAGCGGCGCTCGACCGCGAAGGCATCGAGTCCCGCGTGGGGGGCGACACCATGTTCGTGCCCATGACGGCGGCGCTGGAGATCCAGTTTGTGGAGATTGATCCGCACTTGCCGGCCGCCAACGTCTACATCGCGGCCGCGGACGTGGACGAGGACGACGAGGATTTCGAGGCCGTGCTGGTGGCCGTAGTGTTTTCCGTGGAGGACGCCGTGGCCGCGGTTGCGGAGCACATGGCCACCGACCAGGTGATCACCGTGCTGCGCGACCTGTTGGAGGGCACCGACGAGCGCATCGGGGACCTGGAGTTCTTCCAGGACCACTTGAACCCGCAGCAGGTGCGCGCTGAGGTCGGCGACAACGCCGAGCTTTTGGTCACCATCGACACCGTCGACGGCGCCCCGCACGCCAAGGTCACCTTCATCGCGCTTCCGGACGATTACGACGACGTGCTCGACGACGCCGAGGGCGAACTCTGGGAGTCCGACGGCGACGCGGAACTGACCGAGGAGGACCGCGCCCGCCTCTTCGACGCCATCCACGACGAGGCCCTCATCGACGCCGAGCGGCTCGAGCTGGGCAGCTTCACGGACTTTGACAGGCTTTTCGACGTGCTCTCGCTCGCCGCCGACCAGGCCGAAGACTGGGAGTCGCAGCTGCTACCCGTGGACGACGAGTTCGACGAGCCGGAGGTCTACGACCTGTTCGGCCAGGACGACGATGACGAGGATGACGCCCTCGCCGACGATGACGACGTCGACTACGACGACGATGATGACGACGGCGAAGACAGGGGCGAGGACGACGACTAGGCCGCGCTGAGCCCCTCGAACATCGACGACGGCGAGGCGACCGGGGTGAACGTGCCGTCGACGAGCCACACGTAGTTCGCCGTGCGCGTTCCGGCCAGCTCGTGTACCGCGTGCGCGGAGTCGCCCGGAATCAGCGCGCGCACCCACGCTTCGGTGAGCACGGTGTCTACCAGGCTGCCGGTGGTGTCGGCGATGCGGACCTCAATCAGGTACGCCGGGACCTGGTCGCCTCCGTAGCCCTGTATCCGGGCCCGCGCCCGTGGGCCAACCCTGCGCCGTGTCACAGCCAATGTCAGCTGTGGCCCGTTGGCCACCCGCGGCAGCGTGAGCACCGGTGGGCGCCACGCGGCGGTAGGGCGGGAGAGTGAGCGCGGGTGGTGCATGACGGCCTGGGCGGATTCGATGATTGCGGGGTGGCGCTCGCGGATCTCCTCGGCAAGGGCCTCCGGGGTGTAGGCGGGGGAGTGGGACTTCTCAATTCGGCTGACGCTGCGCAGCGGATTCTTCGTGTTGAACTTCATGGCGCTCACACTACGAAGCGCCTCCGACACCACAGCCCACCCGTTCGAACAAAAGAGCGAAATGAACCCAGCTACCTGGGGTGATTTCGCATTGCGGAAAATATTTGCCACATTGTCAAATCGGAACACCCCACCCGCCGATGTACGCTAACCAGCAATGAGCGCCGACAATTCAACACCACAAACAGCCCCAAAGCCCCAGATCCAACCGAAGATCCCGCGCACGATCTGGGTCCTCGTCGGCGCCGCGTTCATCATCGCCCTCGGCTACGGGCTCATCGCCCCGGTGCTCCCGCAGTTTGCGGGCACTTTCGGCGTGTCGATGGCTGCCGCCGGCGCGGTGATTTCCGTCTTCGCAATGGCGCGGTTGTTGGGAGCGCCGGGGGCGGGCAGGCTCGTCGATAAGCTTGGCTCCCGTCCGATCTACCTCACGGGCCTGCTCATCGTCGCGGGCGCGACCTTCCTCGTCGCGTTTGTGAACGCCTACTGGCAGATCCTCGCGCTGCGGTTTATCGCAGGCTTCGGCTCGACCATGTTCACCCTGTCGGCCCAGGCCTTGATCGTGCGGGTGACGCACCCGAGCATCCGCGGGCGCGCCAACGCGCTGTACGCCTCGGCGTTTCTGGTGGGCAACGTTGTCGGCCCGATCATCGGTGCCGCGCTGTCCTTCCTGGGCTTCCGCGCGCCGTTTGTCATTTACGGCCTCGCGGTGGCGGGCGCGGCCGTCGCGGTCGGCGCCCTGACCCAGCCGCGCCCCGGCTCCGAGCCGCTGCCCGCGGCGAAGCCGAAGATGCGCGTGCGTCAGGCGTGGCAGACCTCCACGTACAAGGCGCTGCTCGCCGCCGGGTTCACCAACGGCTTTGTCAACATGGGCTCGCGCGTGGCCATCCTGCCGCTGTTCGCCGCCGCCGTGTTTGAGCGCGGGGGAGCGGCCGCCGGTTTGGCGCTGACCGCCTTCGCGTTCGGCATGGCCGTAACGCTGCAGTTCTCCGGCAGGCTCGCTGATCAACTCGGCCGCCGCCCGATGGTCGCCGCGGGCCTGGCCACCTCGGGCGTGTTCACGGCGCTGCTCGGCGGCGCCACCAGCTTCTGGCCGCTGGTGCTGCTCTCCGCCGCGGCCGGTATCGGCGCGGGTCTGATGAGCCCCGCCGCCCAGGCCACACTGGCGGACATCATCGGCAACGAGCGCTCCGGCGGTACAGTGCTGTCCACGTACCAAATGACGCAGGACGCGGGCTCCATTCTCGCGCCGGTGCTGCTCGGCGCCGTCGCGGAGGCCGCGGGCTTCCAGGCCGCGTTCGGCGTCTGCGGCGCGGTGTGCGCCGCCACGCTTGTGATCTGGCTTGTTGCCGGGAAGGAAACGAAACCGTGAGAGTGATCCTGGATTGCGACCCCGGCATCGACGACACCTACGCCATCATCTTCCTCACCGCCGCGGCGCACGCGGGTCTCATTGAGCTCGATTGCCTCACGACGACCTCCGGCAACGTCGACGCCGACCAGTGCGCGCAAAACGGCGCCTGGATCCTGGGGCAGTGCGGGCTGCCCATCATTTCCCTGGCTGCAGGCTTGCCGGAGCCGCTCGAGGTGGAGCTGACCATCACGCCCGAAACCCACGGCGACACCGGCCTCGGCTACGCCCAAGCACCGGAGCGCCACGTGGAGCACGACTGGGACGCGCTGTGGATCGACTCGATCGAGCGCGGCACCGACGACCTGCACCTGATCGTCACCGGGCCTTTGACCAACCTGGCTGCCTTCGCGCACGCCCACCCGGAGCACTTTGCAAAGCTCAAGCACATCACCGTCATGGGCGGGGCAGTGAACTACCCGGGCAACACCACGCCGAGCGCGGAGTGGAACTTCTGGGTGGACCCGCACGCCGCCGCCGACGTGTTCGCCATGCCACAGACCCCGATTACCCTGTGTTCGCTTGGGGTGACGGAGCGGATGGTGCTCAGCCCGGAGGCGTTGGCGGAGTTCGTCGATAAGCTTGGCGGCTCCCCCGTGGCGCAGCACCTGGAGGCGATCACGCGGTTTTACTTCGAGTTCCACGAGGATGTGGGTGAGGGGTATCAGGCGCAGATCCACGACCTGCTCACCGTGCTGATCGCGCTGGGGCTGGTGGAGTACACGTGGAAGGACACCGCCGTCGCCGTGGAGGCGGATTCCGAGCTCATGCGCGGCACGTCCGTGGCCGACCTGCGCGGGATTTGGGAGCGCGAACCTAACACGCGCCTGGTCACCGAGGCGAATATTGAGATGGCCTGGGGCTGGTTCACGTGGGCGTGCGAGGTGCACGCGAAGGTCGCCGCGGGTGACGCCGAGATTGTGGAGCTGCGCCACCAGCGTGCCGACGACTAGGTGGATTGCGCCCGCCGCCTGCTACACTGCCGAACCGATAGCCCAGCCGAGGTGACATAGGCGATGAGGGCTGTACTTCCCGTTCCTCCCCGCACACCACTCGGAGTTTTCATGTCACACACCGTTTCCACCCAGGCCGCGCCCACCGAGAACACCGCGCAGAAGGCCGAATGGACCCCCGCCCGCCGCGCGCTCGTCATTGCAGGCGCCGTCCTTATCGCCGCTACCTGGCTGTACTTCGTGCTGGTCCACCCGGCGGACTGGGACCAGGTCACCGGCTCCGGGCAGGGCATCGCGCTGCTCGCAGGCTACGGCATCGGCACCGCGCTGCTGCTTGCCGCCGTGATTCCGGTGCTGCCCGCGCGCACGTTGGGGCTGATCCCGATTGCGATCATCATCAACTCTGTCGTCGGCGAGATCGTCGGCTCGATCGGCCTGCCGCTGTACCTGGACTCCGTGGGCACGGTGCTCGTCGCGGCACTCGCCGGCCCGGTCGCGGGCATGGCCACCGGCGCGCTGAACAACGTGGTGTGGGGCCTGCTCAACCCGGCCGCGCTGCCGTTCGCCGCGGGCGCGGCGCTGATCGGCTGGCTGGCCGGCGTGTTCATCCACCGCTTCAACGCCCTGCGCAACATCGCCACCGTGATCGGTTTCGGCCTGGTGCTCGGCCTTGTCGGCGGCATGGTCGCCGCCCCGGTCGCGGCCTACGTCTACGGCGGCACCGCCGGCGTTGGCACCGGCGCGCTGGTCAGCCTGTTCCGTGAGATGGGCAGCTCGCTCATCGCGTCCGTGACCACCCAGGCGTTCATCTCGGATCCGGTGGACAAGGTCATCGTCATGCTGGTGGCGTTCTTCACGGTCAAGGCGCTGCCGAAGCGCACCGTCGCCGCCTTCGCCCCGCAGACCAAGCAGAGCTAGCCCAGCAAGAAGCCAACCAACATGCCCCAGAACCGCCTGAACCCGCTGACCGCCCTGGTCATCGGCGCGTCGGGCTGGATTCTGGCGCTGGGGATCAACACTCCGATAGCCTCGCTGGCCATCATCGCTGCAGCCCTGACGGCCGGCACATGGCGCACCCGCAACCCGTCTGTCGCGGCGGCGACTGCACTCCTCGCCGCCCCCGTGGCTGCGTCGATGGTGCTCATCCACGCGCCCTACGGCGAGCACCGCATCGCTCCGTTCATCACCTCCGACGGCCTTGCCGACGCCGCCCACCTCACCGCCCGCTTCACCGCGCTGGTCGCCTGCCTGCTCGCCGCCGTGGCCTGGACGCGTACCCCGGATCTGGCCAAGGCTCTGCAGAGCACAAAAGGTGGCAACCGCATCGGCTACATCGCCGGCACCACGCTGCAGCTCGGGCCCCAGGGCGCCAACCGCGCGCGCATCACCCGCGACGCCAACCGCCTCAAACAGCGCCCGATCAAAGCCAAGACAGTCGTCCCACACCTGATCATGCCCGTGCTCACGGAACTGCTCACCCAGGCCGGCGCCCGTGGCCAAGCGCTGGAAACCGCCGGCTACGACCTCACCGGCCCACGCACCGTCCTGCGCCCGGTCCACGACAGCCCCGCCCAGCGCGCCGCGCGCATCCTCATCCCTCTGATCTGCGTGGCGGTGGTCCTATGGATCTAACCCCGCTCAAGCAAGCACTCGACCAGCACCGCACCGTCGAGGTCATCGGCAATTCCGGCGCGGGCCTGACCACGCTTGCCGGCGAGGCGCACAACGAGTGGGCGGGCGCGGCCGTGGTCCAGCAGGACGCCACCGCGCACGTGTCCTACCTGCGCGACACCGTCATCGAAGAGGTCGCGCTCGGCCTCGAGCAGCGCGGCACACCCATCCCGGAGATGCAGCGCCGCTGCGAGCGCATCCTCAGCGCCGCGGGCCTGACCGAACTCGCCGAGCGCCACCCCGCACAACTCTCCGGCGGCCAAACACGCCGCCTGGCCATCGCGGCCGTCGCAGTCCTCGAGCCGGACATCCTGCTTCTGGACGACCCCTTCGCCGGCCTCGACCCCACCTCCGCCACCCACATCATCCGCCTGCTCGAAGCCTTGCCGTCGCGCATCGTGGTCCTCGGCAACCGCCCCCGCCTCGATGCAGCAAAGCTTTCGCTTATCGACGGCATCCTGTCTCCCTCACCCCCTCCCACCCACGTGCCCAGCCTGCCCCCACGCGTGGTGCCCGCCGGCGATCCGATCGACCTCGGCGAGATCACCGCAACCCGCGGCGGAAAACCCCGCAAGTGGTGGCAATTCCGCGCACATGAGGATCCGGAGTTCACCGCCGGTCCGATCCATCTGACCGTGCGCCCCGGCCAGGCCGTGTGGCTGCGCGGTGACAACGGCGCCGGCAAAACCACACTGCTGCGCGCGATGGCCGGCCTCGACGGCAACCCCGGGCTGGCTCTTGGCGTCTCACTCGCGCTGCAGCGCGCCGCCGACCAACTTGCCGAATCCACGGTGGGGGAGTTCATCGGCGATCCGGACGCAGTCGCCGCACTCGGCCTCGACCCGGAGACCCACCCGCTCGACCTGCCTGCCGCGCACCTGCGCCTGGCTCAGCTCGCCCAGGTCTTCGCCCAGAACCGCCCGCTCGTGCTTCTCGACGAACCCGACGTCGGCCTCGACGCCCCCTCCCGCGACCGCGCCCACGCCCTCATCGCCGAGGGACTTTGCTCCGGCCAGGCCGTGATCTTCACCTGCCACGACACCTCCTTCGCCGCGGAGGTGGGGGAGTACACAGCAGTTTTCGAGTCTAAACTCGCCTAAACCCGCGTCCTAATTCGGCAATTGAGGCTTACCGTTCGCATCTTGCCTAACCATGTGCCCAGGAGCGCGGTGGAGCTCCGCCTTCTCGCCGTCAGCAGTCGGATCCTGGATGCTCGCGCGTTTATTGGTGGTGAGAGCTTTGTAAAGCGGGGCGGGGACAGGTTCGTCTAGTGCCAGGTTCATAACAACCACGTCGAGTAACTCATCCTTGTTCCCCGGCATGTGGCGCTCTTCCGCGTGGGTAACCTCGGCCTGCCCGAGGTAGTAAAACTCCAAGCCGTCCGCGTCTTCGCGTTTTACGAAGAGATGGAGGTCTGTAGATCCATCCAGAATCGGCTGGAGTTCTTTGCTGTCGAGCGTGCGGTTGTTCTTGGAGAACCACTGCATCGTGGATTGATCGATGAATGTGTCCTCGTATCTGTGGCTCGCCAGAACATCGGCGTCCTTGTGGTACGTGACAAAGATCGGGCAGGTATTGGTGTTTGAGTCCACCGCATACCCGTAGATCGTGGATTCCCTGTTGCGCTGCCAGTTGAGCAGGCGTGCTGCGTCCTTTCGGGTATACGTCTTTCCCCGGACGAAGATGTCGCTTTGACGGTACTGGCGCCGGTTAGTAAGAAGGCCGGTCTCGATGAGGTCATCAATGTGGTATCGAAAGCTGATCTCCGGGTGAGGATGTTGATCCTCGTAGGAGAAATACAACTCTGAAAACCGCTCACCAAGCTGGAAACCGCTGTCTGTACGGACGGCGAGTGGTTCGCCTCCGTAGCGCTTGGCGGCAGCCTCCGTGAACCATTCCAGGTTCAAAATGAGTTCTACCGACCGCATAAGGTGGGGCGACGAATTAATCTCTGTTGAGTATTTCTCGATCACAGCTCTGAACTGGTCTTCAGTCAGCACCCCTTGGGGGCCGCGGCGCACAAGCTCAGAGAGAAGAAGGAGTTCTTGCGGGCGTTTTCCGTTAAGAAGTTCGGTCGCGATGAGGGTGAGGAATCCGTCTTCCTCTTGGGACGGGGCCGAATCGACTTCCTTCAATTTGTGCAAAAGTGACCAGTAGTTTCGCGTGTGTTGGTCGGTCGCGCACAACACGGACGGATCCATGGATTCGTGATAAAGAAAGTCGACCAGTTTGGGAATGCGGCCGAGTCGGTACTTTAACTCTGCGATAGCCTCGCGTTTAGCCTTCACTCCCGTGATGCGTGCCTTTTGTAGGGACTCGATAACTCGTGCCGCGGAAACCCTGTCAAAGCTGACCGTGGAAGCCCCGGCTTTCGGACGAGGGTCGTTGACGTCATCGAGAATCTTCGGTTTTCGGCCGGTTTTGTTGCCGGTGAGCGCAATCGCAATGAGGTAGTTGTTTGCGTAGTTACCGATGAAATCTATGACGCGCAGCGAGTGCTTGTAGGCGGCTTTGCGCAGCCCGCGACCAAGTTGTTGCGTGAAGATGATCGACGACTCGGTGCTGCGGAGCAGGACAATGACATTGACTGAGGGAATGTCAATGCCCTCGTTAAAAATGTCCACCGTGAAGATGTAATCGAGTTCGCCATCTTCCAGTTGAGCAACAACGGACTCTCGTACTTCAATCGTGTCGGCTCCCGAGAGACTTCGCGTTCTCAGTGGACGGCCGTGGACGATCCGTGAGGAGAGAGCTTCCGCAAGGATTCGGGATTCCTCGTTGCTGCTGCAGAACACGAGGCCTTTCGTACTTTCTGCGAAAGAATACTTCTGCAGTGCATCAACGATGTGCTCGACGCGATCGTCCGCAACCAGGTCTTTGAGCTTTGATTTGTCTCCGATCGACCCTTGCGCCGATTCGTAATCTGCGATGCCGTAGTAGTCGAAGGGGACGAGCATCCGATTTTCAAGGGCGCCTTCCAAACGGATCTCATATGGGACGTTGTATCCGAAGAGCTCAAAGACGTTAAACCCATCCGTTCGCTCCGGGGTAGCTGTTAACCCCAGCGTGAAGTTTGGGCGGAAGTGGTTCAAGATCGACTGGTACGACTCGGCGCCAGAACGGTGAACTTCATCGATGATGATGAGGTCGAATTGGAGCGGAGAGATTGTCGCCAGATTCTCTTTCCGAGAAAGGGACTGAACGGTAGCAAACACCAACTGCTTGTCCAGTTCTCGTCGTGCTCCAACGAAGAACCCGATTTGTGAGTCGTCGACTTCTAACACTTTGGCGAACTCTTGAGCAGCCTTCTTCAAAATCTGCTCGCGGTGGACGATGAATAGTGTTCTTAACGGCTTCATCTGTCGCGTAGCCAACGCGGCCAGGATGGTTTTTCCTGTACCGGTTGCAGAAATGATCAACGCGCGCTTCTCGCCGGAATCGACCACATACTGCAACTGCTCAAGTGCTTCGACCTGCATCAGGTTTGGGAGGATCTTTTCGCCTTCCGGTGAAACCTCAAGAGGCTGGGTTTCGGTGAAGACGATTTTGCGCTTCGCCCGCTTCTTTTCGTAATCCTTGATCCAGTCTCCGGTGAGTGGAACTGCTTTGTCGAGGTGCCTCTCAACTCCGTTTTGGAGCTGGGAAGCCATGTTGCCGTTTCGGTGCGACGAAACTCGGATATTCCACTCGTGGTTTTCCATGAGTGCATAACGCGTGAGGTTCGAGCTGCCTACGAGCGCAGTGACGTGGTCACCGTGGTTGAAAATGTAGCCCTTGGCATGGTGGGCGTATTCCGACATGACGTAGACATCGACGTTTTCCAAAGTCAGTAGCTCGCGCAGAGCAGCGGGCTCATTGAAGTCTTGGTACGAAGACGTGATGATTATGCCCTTGCCCTGAAACTCCACGAGCTGCTGTTTGAGCGCGCCGATACCGCCGACAGTCACGAATGCCACGGAGAACACGTAGCTATCAGCAAACTCCAGCTCGTTTTTGAGCGCCTCGTACATGGTGTTCGAGTCGCCATTGGTGATGAGCTCGGGATTCTCCTGCTTGTTGGCAAGGACAGCTTCGTCGATGAAACCGTATTCAAGATCGCGTTGCAGCGAGGTAAGCGATGACTCCATTACTGCTGCTGCACTCGTTCTACAGTTTCGATGTCAGCCGGTGCCCACTCCAGCCCATGAAGCTCCGACCTCGGGACCCAACGGATCTCTTGGTGTTCGGAGAGCTTTGGCGTACCGGAGGAAAGCGTGCAGTAATACGTGGTCAGGTTGATAACTGCAGAGTCGGTTTCGTGCCGGCTCGTCACAATCCGGTCCAAAACTTCAACCTCAATGCTGAGCTCCTCGACGAGCTCGCGCTTCAGAGCCTGCTCCGGAGTCTCGCCGGGTTCGATCTTTCCGCCGGGAAACTCCCAAAGACCACTCATCGATCGGCCCGGCCCCCGCTGTGCGGCAAATACAAAGTCGCCGTCGAGGATCACTGCTCCAACCACATCGATGTTTCTGGCCATGTAGCCATACTAAACGGGCATGGGCGGAGCTGCCGTCGAAAAGCAAAGGCTCCTAGAACTCGGCGCGGTCGATGACGTCGCGCAGGGTGGTGGCGGAGTGGCGGAACTTCTCCAGCTCGTCGGAGTCCAGGCGCAGTTCCACGACGTTGCGCACGCCGCTGCGGTTGAGGACGGTGGGGGTCCCGATGTAGAGGTCCTCGAGCCCGTACTCGCCCTGCAGGAGGGCGGAGACGGGCAGGACAACGTCCTCGTTGCGCAGGATCGCGCGCGTGATGCGGGCGAGCGCGTTGCCGACGCCGAAGGAGGTGTTGCCCTTGCGTTTGATGATGTCGTAGGCAGCATCGCGGGTGCGGACGAACAGCTCGTCGATCTGGGTGTAGATGTCCGGGTTGGTCTCCGCTTCCGATTCCAGCATCGCACTCAGCGGCACGCCGCCTACGGAACCGGAGGAGAACACGGGCAGCTCGGTGTCGCCGTGCTCGCCGATGATGTGGGTGTGCACCGCGGACGGGGCGATGTCGAAGTGCAGGCCCAGGTTGTGGCGCCAACGCGCGGTGTCCAGCACGGTGCCGGAGCCGATGACCTGGTTCGACGGCAGGCCGGTCTGCTTCCAGGTGATGTAGGTGAGCACGTCCACGGGGTTGGTGGCCACGACGTAGATGCCGTTGAAGCCGTTGGCCATGATGTCCTTGTTGATGGACTCGAAGATGGCGGCGTTGCGCGCGATCAGGTCGATGCGCGTTTCGCCCTCGCGCTGCGCCACGCCGGCGCAGTTGACAACGAGGGCGGCGTCGCGGCAGTCCTTGTAATTACCCACAGTGACGTCCATGTGGTGGCCGGAGAACGGGATGGCGTGGTTCAAGTCCTCCACTTGGGCCCAGACGAGGTCCTCGTTGAGGTCGATGATGGCCAGGTGGTCCGCCAGGCCTTGGTTGAGAATTGCGTAGGCGTAGGCGGTGCCGACGGCGCCGGCGCCGATAAGGACGATCTTGTTGCCATGAGTCACGGTCATGCGACCAAGTGTGTCAGAAACCGGGCGATCACGTGCGGTGGGGTTGGGCGGAAACGGCCTCGGCGGCGACGCGGCGCGGATACCATGCAGAGAAGACTTCGAAGGGAAGAGAAGGGGAGCAACATGCTGTCGGTGACAGATCTCAGAGGCCGTGCATTGACGGTGCGCGAACTGCGGAAGCTGCTACCTCGCGCGGGCACGGACGTGAATTCGGTGGTGTCCCAGGTGGCGCCCATCGTGGAGGCGGTGCGTGATCGCGGCGCGGAGGCGGCGCTGGAGTACGGGCAGCGTTTCGACGGCGTGCGGCCGGCTTCGGTCCGCGTGCCGGCGGAGGTGATCGCCGATGCCCTGGACCGCCTGGACGCGGACGTGCGCGCGGCGTTGGAGACCTCGATCGCGCGCATCCGCGCCGTGCACGCGAGCCAGAAGCCTGTGGGGCACACCACCGAGCTCGCGCCGGGCGCGACCGTGACCGAGGTGTTCCGCCCGGTGCAGCGCGTGGGCCTCTACGTCCCCGGCGGCAAGGCCGTGTACCCGTCGAGCGTGCTCATGAACGCGATCCCCGCCCAGGAAGCGGGCGTGGGCTCAATGGTGGTCTGCTCGCCGCCACAAGCGGACTTCGACGGCTGGCCGCACCCGACCATCCTCGCGGCGTGCGCGCTTGTGGGGATCGAGGAGGTGTGGGCGGTTGGTGGTGCCCAGGCCGTCGCGCTGCTGGCCTACGGTGACGAGGACCTGGAGCCTGTGGACATGGTCACCGGCCCCGGCAATGTCTTCGTCGCCGCCGCGAAGCGCGTGGTCAACGGGGTGGTGGGCATTGACGCGGAGGCGGGCCCCAGCGAGATCGCGATCATCGCCGACGACACGGCCGACCCGGTCTTTCTGGCGTACGACCTGATCTCTCAGGCCGAGCACGATGAGCAGGCCGCGTCGATCCTGATCACCGATTCGCCTGCGCTCGCCGAAGTGGTCAACCGCGAGATTGACGAGCGCTACCAAGTCACGCTCAACGCCGAGCGAGTGCGTGCCGCACTCGAGGGGCCGCAATCGGGCATCTTGCTTGTCGACGACCTCCGGTCCGCCGTCACCGTCACCAACGCCTACGCACCCGAGCACCTGGAGATCCACACTGACAACGCCCGCGACGTGGTGGCACAGATCGCCAACGCCGGCGCGATCTTCGTCGGGCCGCACACCCCGGTGCCGCTCGGCGACTACTCCGCAGGATCCAACCACGTGCTGCCCACATCCGGCACGGCCCGTTTCGCGCCGGGGCTGAGCACCCACACCTTCCTCAAACCCGTCAATGTGGTCGAGTACTCCGCGGACGCGCTGGCGGAGGTGGCCGACGCAGTGATCACGCTCGCCGACGCCGAGCGCCTCCCGGCACACGGCGAGGCCATCAGCGTGAGACGGGAGCGATAAACGGGGGCTATTTCGCCTCGTACTCGACCTCGTCTTCCGCAATCGCCTGCGGGCGGCCGGTAACGAAGTAGAGGATCGTCATCAGGATCAGGAACGCGACACCGACGATCAGCGCAGTGTGGAATTCCTCCATCCACACCATCGTGCCGAAGGTGAACAGGATGAACGCGACCGAGAACCACTGCCCATACGGCCAGAGCGGCACCGGGAACTTCAGGTTTTGCTCTTCGACGGGGGAAATGTTGCGTCGAGAAGCAATGTGCGCAAGCAGGATCATCAGCCACACAAAGATGGTGGCGAAGGTGGCCAGCGCCGCGACGGTTTCAAAGATGTCGGGGTAGCGCTGGTTCAAGTAGACACCGACGATCAAGGCGATGATCAGCATGACCACCGTCATCACCGGCACATCGCGGTAGGTCTTCGCCATTGCCCGCGGAGCCAGCTTCTCCTTGGCCAGGCCCGCGAGGACGCGGCCGGTGCCGAAGAGGTCAGCGTTGATGGCGGACAGGGAAGCACTCAGCACAACAACGTTGAGCAACGCGGCAGCCCAGCTGACGCCGAGGGTGTCAAAGATCTGGACGAAGGGGGAGTCCTCGCCGTCGATGGTGCGCCACGGGTTGATCATCAAAATGATCAAGATGGACAGCACGTAGAAGATCAGGATGCGCGCCGGGACGGTGTTGACAGCCTTCGGGATGGAACGGTCCGGGTCCTCGGCCTCGGTGCCGGCAACACCGATGATCTCCGTGCCGCCGAACGCGAACAGCACGAGGATGAAGGACGCTGCCATGCCAGAAATGCCGTTTGCGAAGAAACCGCCGTCGCTCCAGAGGTTGCTCACACCCATCGTTTCGGGTTGGGAGCCGAGGTTGAACACGAGGATGGCGGCACCGCCCACAATCATGGCCACCACAGCGCCGACCTTGATCAGCGTAAGCAGGAACTCCAGCTCGCCGAAGATCCGGACCGCTGCCAGGTTCGCCGCGCTAATAATCAGCAGTGTGACTGTGATCCACACCCACGCGGGCGTTGTGGGGAACCAGAACTTCATATAGATCGTGATGGCGGTTAAGTCCGCCAGACACACGATCATCATCTCGAAGGCGAACATCCAGCCGGTGATGTAGCCGCCCCAGCCGCCGAGGTACTTGCGGCAGTACACGGCAAACGAGCCGCGCACCGGGTTGCGCACGCTCATCTCGCCGAGCGCGCGGAGCATGAAGTACACCACCGCGCCGCCGAGCAGGTACACCAGCAACACGGATGGGCCGGCGGCCTGGATCGCACCGGCGGAGCCGTAGAACAGGCCGGTGCCGATGGCGGAGCCGAGCGCGATGAAGTGGATGTGGCGGGCGTTTAAGCTGCTGCGCTTCGGTTTGGGCTTGTTAGCGGATTCAGATGGTGCAGTCATAACAGACATAACTGTGCTCTTTCGGGAAGCAATGCGCGAATCGGAGGCGCAGGGGATTGGATTGGCGTGTGCCCTGTGTTGGGCGGCGGCGTCCCGGTTGGCCGTCGATAGGCGAGTGCAACCGTGTGCCTCGCGGACGGATCCGGGGGCGCGGCGCGAACGACATAAGCCCCGAAGTGTTGCCCGTACTAACAAGAAACCCCCTGCGCTTCGAGCAGCAGAGGCTGTTAGCGCAGGGGGCTGGAGTCGGCCGACACCGCGCTACAGATGATGATGTAGGCGGGCCGGCTGGGTATTCAGCAACGCAGAACGCTCGGCCTGCGCGGCCGAGGTTGCAAATGCGGTGCTGTTGATCATGTCGGCGACTGTAGCACGGTGGCGGTATGTCTGCAGCGAATTGTGGAAACTATTTGCCGCAATGCGGGAAACAGGAGGTCAGAGGTTGCGAAAAAGCCGTTAGAACTTAAACGGGAGAACGTCTTTCAGGCCGATCATCGCGGCGATGGCGACAACTGCTCCGATGAAACCGCCCAGCACCCCCGCGAGTGCCGGTGAGGTAGAAGATCCATCCTCTTTCTGAACGGGCTTCGCGGCAGGCACCTTCGCGCACTTGTCGTAGATTTCGAGTTGCCTCTGTTCGTCTGCAATTCTTTCCGTGAGCTCCTGGATAAAGTCCTTGTTGGCATCGGAACGCGACTTTTCAGACTTCAGCTCAGATTCGGCCTCGGTGATGGCATCGAGGCTTTCCTTCTTGAACTTCTTCACTTCATCCTGCGTGTAATAAACCGGGAAGTACATGCGGTTGTTCTGCATCTCGGTGATCGAGTAGTTCACACGGCAATCGGTGCCGACGTGCTCGATGGTGTATGCCTGGGCGGTGGTAATGGATCCTGCAAGAACGCTGGCTGCGACTACAGCGGCAGTGATTTTGGTGCGCATGGGTGCTCCTTGAGAGACAAGCGGGGGAGAAGAGACGGGCGCGGGGTGCGTCGATAAGCAAAATGCTCGAAAGAAAAGATTACTGCACGGGGCTACGCGAACACGCCGAACGCCCAGGAACCGAGCACCAGAAGAACGGAGAACGCCCAGCACACTGGGAAGGCGAGGCGGATGTACTTGCCCATTTCGCCACGGGCGAGACCGAGCGCAAGCCACAGCGCGGGGGAGAACGGGCTGACAAACGTGCCGATGACGTTGCCCACGATCATCGCGGACGCGGCGCCCATTGCGGAGACTCCGAACGCCTCGGCGGTCTGCTGCACGATCGGCAGGACGGAGAAGTAGTAGGCGTCGGTGGATGTGGCCAGGTCAAGCGGCACGCCGAGTAGGCCGATGATGATGTGGATGTACGGGCCGACCGCCTCCGGCAGGATGGCAATGAGCGACAGCGCGATCTGCTCCAGCATGCCCGTGCCGTCGAGGATGCCCAGGAACATCGCTGCGGCGAGGATGACGCCAGCCATGGACAACGCGGTAGGCGCGTGGCGGCGCAGCGCGTCGCTTTGGTCCTCGAGCTTGGCAAAGTTGATGGCCAGCAGCAGCGCAGTGCCCACCAGGAACGCCGGCGCCGGGGACGCCAGGCCGGACACGAGAACACCGATGAGCGCGAGGGTGATCAGCGCGTTCACCCATGTCACCCAGGTGCCCTGCCGCTGCGTGAATTCCAGCTTGGCGCGTTCTTCCTGCTGCCGGCGGGAGAAGTCCTCCGCGACGGCGTTGACGTCCACGGTGCCCGCGTCCGGGCCCGCGGCGGATGCGCGGCGGCCTTCCACCACGCCGAAAATGGCGGCGACGACGAACACGAGCACGATGGCGACCCCCTGGACCGGCAGCAGGTGGGCCCAGATCTCGTTCGGCGAGGGGCCGATGACGGAGCTGGCGCGGCCGACGGGGCCACCCCACGGCAGCATGTTCATCACGGATGCGGACAGCGCCACGATGGTCAGCAGCACGTAGCGCGACATCCGCATTGCCTCGTACAGCGGGAGCAATGCCGGGATGGTGAGCAGAAACGTCGTGGAGCCGGAGCCGTCCAGGTGGGCGACAATCGCGATGGCGGCCGTGCCCAGGGTCACCAGCAGCGGCGTGCCCCGTGTGGCCTTAATCAGCGCCTTG
The DNA here is from genome assembly GCF_001838175.1 of Corynebacterium sp. HMSC034A01. Classification (NCBI taxonomy): domain Bacteria; kingdom Bacillati; phylum Actinomycetota; class Actinomycetes; order Mycobacteriales; family Corynebacteriaceae; genus Corynebacterium; species Corynebacterium sp. HMSC034A01. The sequence goes on from NZ_KV835927.1 coordinate 47,382, forward strand.
ATTACGGGCTCGAACAGCCCGACATCGGAGAGGATGCCGAAGTAGATGATGGCGAAGATGAACATCACCACGACGTTCATCACCCGGTCCAACCCGTCCATGTAGTAATCCGAGATTTCGGCAACGCCAGCGCCGGTGAGGACAGCGCCGACGATGGGGATGAGCGTCATCGCGACGATCGGGTGGGTCTTGCCTTTCAGCAGCAGCCCGACGGTGACCGCGATGATGGCCAGGCCGAGCAATGTCAGCGCGAGGGGAGAAGTCATGAGGGGAATCCTAAATCACAGACGTTTCCGCACTGTGTTTCAGGTCATGAAGCAAAGCGCCGTGGCGTGAACTGTAACCGGTTGCCAGGAAACTCGGGGACTAACCGGATGTAGGTAGCCGGTTTGTGTGGCGCGGGTTACTGAGACGCGCTGGCCTTGGCTGCTCCTTCGAAGTGTGGGGCAGGGGTGGCGTCGATAGGCAATGTGACCTGCCCCACGGACTCTACGGGAGGGTGTGTGACTTCGCTCGCCGGGAAACCGCAGGAATACTTACCGGGGCGCACAATGGCGTACGCTGGGCCAGCGATGAGCATTTCCGAAAACGCCACCGGCGGCGAGAATGAGCCGGATATGAATGTGTCGGAAAACCAGAAAGACCCGCAGGATGTCGCGGCCGAAATCGTTGAGGCCGTAGTAGAGGACACCAGGGATGCGGGGGTTTCTGAGGAGACCGGCGCCACGGACACCGTGGCCATTGAAAATAACAATGATGTGCTGAAGCTTAACGACGAGCCTTCGGCCGAACCCGCAGCCGAGCCCGAGAAGCCCGAGAACGGCTTTGAAAAGCTGGGCCTGCCCGACGATGTCATCAAGGCCGTCAAGCGCGTCGGCTTCGAGCAGCCCTCGCCGATTCAGGCGCAGACCATCCCGCTGCTTATGGACGGCCGCGACGTGGTCGGCCTCGCGCAGACCGGTACCGGCAAGACCGCTGCGTTCGCGCTGCCGGTGCTGTCCCAGATCGACCCGGAGAAGCGCTACCCGCAGGCGCTCGTGCTCGCGCCGACGCGTGAGCTGGCGCTGCAGGTGTCCGACTCCTTCCAGAGCTTCGCCGACCACATCGGCGGCGTGAGCATCCTGCCGATCTACGGCGGCCAGGCCTACGGCATCCAGCTGTCCGGGCTGCGCCGCGGCGCCCAGGTCATCGTGGGCACCCCGGGGCGAGTGATCGACCACCTGGAGAAGGGCTCGCTGGACATTTCAAACCTGAGCTTCCTGGTGCTGGACGAGGCCGACGAGATGCTCAACATGGGCTTTCAGGAAGACGTCGAGCGCATCCTGGAAGACACCCCGGATTCCAAGCAGGTGGCGCTGTTCTCGGCGACGATGCCGAACGCGATCCGCCGCATCTCCCGCGACTACCTCAACGATCCGGAAGAGGTGACCGTCAAGTCGGAGACGCGCACCAACACAAACATCACCCAGCGCTACCTGTTCACCGCGCACCGCAACAAGCTCGACGCGATCACCCGCATCCTTGAGGTGACCGAGTTCGAGGCGATGATCGTGTTCGTGCGCACCAAGAACGAGACCGAGGAGCTGGCCGAGAAGCTGCGCGCCCGCGGGTTCTCCGCCGCCGCCATCAACGGCGACATCGCCCAGCAGCAGCGCGAGCGCACCGTGGACCAGCTCCGCGACGGCCGCCTGGACATCCTCGTGGCCACCGACGTCGCCGCCCGCGGCCTGGACGTCGAGCGCATCTCGCACGTGCTCAACTACGACATCCCGAACGACACGGAGTCCTACGTCCACCGCATCGGCCGCACCGGGCGTGCGGGCCGTTCCGGCGAGGCGATCCTGTTTGTCACTCCGCGCGAGCGCCGCATGCTGCGCTCCATCGAGCGCGTGACCAACGCGACCATCGAAGAGATGGACCTGCCCACCGTGGACGAGGTCAACGAGTCGCGCAAGGCCAAGTTCATGGACTCCATCACCGAGTCCCTTGAGGCCACCGACCTGCAGATCTTCAAGACCATGGTGCGCGAGTACTCCGCCGCGAACAACGTGCCTATGGACGACATCGCCGCCGCCCTGGCCACCCAGGCCCTGGCCGGCGACGAGTTCCTGATGAAGGAGCCGCCGCGCGACAAGCGCGACCGTCGCGACCGTTTCGACCGCGACGACCGCCGCGGGCGCGGACGCGACCGCTTCGACCGCGACGATCGTGGCGATCGCGGTGGCCGCGGCCGCCGCTTCGACGACAGCGGCAACTTCGACACCTACCGCCTGGACGTGGGCAAGCGACAGCACGTGCGCCCGGGTGCCATCGTCGGCGCCCTGGCCAACGAGGGCGGGCTGAACTCGAAGGACTTCGGCCGCATCACCATCGGCGGCGACTTCACCCTGGTGGAGCTGCCGAAGAACCTGGACCAGGCCGTGCTGGACCGCCTGGTGGATACCCGCATCTCCGGCCAGCTGATCAACATCCAGCGCGACCACGGCGCACCCCCGCGCGATCGCGGCGGCCGTGGCCGCGGCGGCCGCGGGGGCTACCGCGGCGGACGCGGACGCGATGACAGGGGCGATCGCGGGGGACGCGGCGGTTACCGCGGCGGACGAGGCCGTGGCCGCGACGACAGGCGCGACCGCTGGGATTAACCCCTCAACCTGATGCAACCGGCACAGCTCACAAGCAGCGTGCCGGCTGCTTGGGGTTTGGGTGGGGGCCGGAGGGCGTCGATAGGCAAGAGTGCTAGGTTAATGCGCATGTCTTCCCAGTGCACGCACCGAATTTCCCGAGCTTTTCTCGCAGCGGCCGTGGCGCTGGGGATGCAGGCCGCACCCGCCGAGGCGCAAACGCGGGTGGAACAAGGCGCGCCCGTGCTTATCCACGGCACCGGCACCTGCACCATCGGCTTCAACGACCCCGCGCGCCACCGCAGCCTCGTCGCCGCGCACTGCGGAGCCGAAGGCACGCGCGTCAACGCTGGCGGCGCCACCGGCACGCTGTACCGCTCCAAGGCCTACGACGGCCACCTGAGCAACGACTGGGCCGCCATCCAATGGGACGCAGGCGTGGCTGTCGGCGGCAACCGTTTCTCCGGCGATAGGTGGGTCCACCCGGGTGACGTGCGGCTCGGCGAGACCATCTGCTACTTCTCCCGCACCCGCGGCGCGCAGACCTGCGGGCGCTTTGCTGGCTCCGCCGACGGCACCTTCTTCGTCGCCGCGCCGTTGAGCCACCCCGGCGACTCCGGCGGGCCCATGTGGGTGCCCGGCCGCGGCTTCGTCGGCGTGGTCTCCAGCATGTGGACCTCCAACCCGCTGCCGTTTCTGCGCGGTGGGGACTACGTCATCGGCATCGTGCCCCACGACGGCCCCGCCGTCCCCGAAGCCCGCCTGGTGGGCGTGTGGGCGCAGAACGCGCTGTTCGGCGGGCTGACCGGGCCCGTGGCGGAGGTGCTGCGCAAGGCCGTGGACGGGATCTTCCGCTTCTTCGCCAGCCTGGGCCTCGGCGGCGCCTCCGCGCTGCGGTACACGTAGGGGGTCGTCCCGGTCACCGGGATCAGTCCGAAACTGGGTCGATCTCGGCCCGCGCCACCCCCAAATTCCTGTTTTCAGCTAGTAAGGCCCAGCTATCCGCCGAAAAATCGGGAATAGCTGGGCCTTAGTAGCTGGATCCAGCCGAGCGAGGGGGCGAAACGCGCCCGGGAGAGGGGGCGAGCCCCCGCGCTCCTTTACGCCGGGGTCGGCAGGAACATCAGGATCAGGGTGAGCATCCACAGCAGGTTGAAGATGCCGGCGCCGGCGGTTGCCTTTGCCTTGGACTTCTCAAAGTTGTTGGTCACATCGGCCGGGTCTGCGTCAGCGGCCGGCAGCGCGCCGAGGGTGCCCATCATCTTGCGCTGCTGCGGGATGACCATGCCCAGCAGGATGGCCCAGGCGATCACGGAGAGCACGATGGCGGTGTGGAACCAGTAGTTGGCCTTGTAGGTCTCCCAGTCGGAGGCGAGCACGGCGCCGCCGAGCAGCGGGACGAGCAGGGAGAGCATGCCGTAGGTCTTGGTGATGCGGTAGAGCACCGACGCACGGCCGGTGGCCTCCTCGCCGCCGGCGCGGGATTCTGCGACCTGGCGCGGGAACATCGAGGTCGACACGACAACGGGGCCGAGCAGCAGGATGGCCGCGACCACGTGCAGGAAGATGAGGAATGTAGTCATGGGCCCACACCTTACGGCATGGTGGGAAAATCCTCACAGCTCGCCGCGCGACAGCAGACCGGCGACCCCAGAGCACGCGCGCCGCACCGCCCGCAGGTCAGGCTTCGGCAAAGGGAGGGCGTAGTGCTTTGCGACGTCCACGAGCCTGCGCCCATACGCACAGCGCGAGCGTCTGTCTGAGGGCATCCATTCGGAGGGGAGTTTGTCGCCTTTGGCCTGGTTGGCGGCGGAGGAAACGGCGACGAGGTTTCGCGGGTCGTTGTAGAAGCGCTCGCGCGTGGCGGCGTCCCACCGGTGGGCGCCTAAGTCCCAGGCGGCGGAGACGGGCAGGACGTGGTCGATCTCCACGTCGTGGGGCAGAAGAAAATCCCCGGTGTAGGGGTCTACAACTCGGGGATTGCCCCACTGCGGCCAGGGCTGGGCGCAGTCCGCGTCAAAGGCGGCGGCCATCACCGCGGCGCGGGTGTCGCACCCGCCGGTGCCGGCGGCCCAGCCGGGGCCGAACTCGGCTCTGTCGTAGCCGAGGATGGTGGTGCGGTGGGGCACCGTTGGGACGTCGATAGGCAATCGCCCCGTGGGAAACGGCACCACCAGCACAGTGAGGGCGGAGAGAATACGAAGGTATAGGCGCATACCTTCTTAGACTGCGGTGGAGCCTCCGCGGTTCCGCAGCGCTGCGGCGAAGTCCTCGTCGGGGTGGGCGAGCGCATAGTCGGTGGCGGCCGCGGCGGTGTCGAACTCCTCTTCCACACCCTCCTTCGGGCGGGTGGCCAGGGAGACGACGACCATGGCCAGAGTAGCCAGGATGACGCCCGGGACGATCTCGTAGATCATGCCGGACAGCGCGTCCACGGAACCCCAGACAAACGAGGTGACGGCGCCGACGATCATGCCGGCGATCGCGCCCTGGGAGGTGAGGCGCTTCCAGTACAGCGACGCCACAACCACCGGCCCGAACGCGGCGCCGAAGCCGGCCCACGCGAAGCCGACCAGGCCGAGGATGGTGTCGGACGGGTTCAGAGCCAGCAGCATGCCAATCAGGGCAATGCCGATGACCATGGCGCGGGAGAGCACGAGCAGGGTGGTGTTGTTCGGGTTCTTCTTGAAGATGCGGTAGATGTCCTCGATGAGCGCGGACGAGGTGACCAGCAGCTGAGAAGACATGGTGGACATGATCGCGGCGAGTACGGCGGTGAGCACGATGCCGGCGATCAGCGGGTGGAACATGATGCGGGCCAGGTCCAAAAAGACGGTCTCGTAGCCGGACTGGTCGGTCACGGACGCGGACTTCTGGCCGAAGTAGACGGTTGCCACCAGGGCGGTGAAGATGCCGCCGAGGTAGCAGATGGCCACCCAGATGGTGCCGGTGCGGCGGGCCGCCTTCGCCTCAGACGGGGAGCGCAGCGCCATGAAGCGGGTGATGATGTGCGGCTGGCCGAAGTAGCCCAGGCCCCATGCGATGTTGCCGATGATGGTGGCGGCGGACACGCCGGCGACCATGTTGAAGTAGTCCGGGTTGCCGTGCTCCCAGGGGCCGTACGGGTTTGAGGTGGCCCAGCTGAAGATGTCGGACGGGTTGTCCAGGGACATCAGCGCCATGATCGGCACGGTGATCAGGGCGAGGAACATCAGGCCACCCTGCACGACGTCGGTGTAGCTCACGGCGAGGAATCCGCCGATGAAGGTGTAGAGCACCGTGATGGAGCCGACGATGAGGACGCCGTGGATGTAGTCGCCGCCGAAGGTGGATTCGTAGTAGCGGCCGCCGGAGACCATGCCGGAGGAGACGTAGAACGTGAAGAAGAAGATGATGATCACGGCGGAGGTGAAGCGCAGCACGCGCGAGTTGTCGTGAGTGCGGTTTTCAAAGAAGCTGGGCAGCGTGATCGAGTTCTTAGCTACTTCGGTGTAGGCGCGCAGCCTTGGTGCGATCCACTTCCAGTTGGCCCAGGTGCCGATGAACAGGCCGATGACAATCCACAGCTCGCTCATGCCCGCGACGAATAGGGCGCCGGGCAGGCCCATGAGCAGCCAGCCGGACATGTCCGATGCGCCCGCGGAGATGCCGGCGACCAGTGGGCCGAGGCCGCGGTCGCCGAGGACGTAGTCGTCGTACTTCTCCGTTTTGCGCCAGGAATAGAACCCGATGGCGACCATCAGCCCGAAATACAGGACGATGGCCAGCACGAGCCAGAAACTGTCAGACATGTGCACTCCCTTACGTCGGTGGTCGGTGTAAGTTTCGCCACACTGTAACGCATCCTTCCGTCGCGCTGTATTGATTTGCAGAATCGGCTGAGTGTGGGCTGAAAGATTTTGTTCGAACACTCGGCGGGGGCGATGTCGGCGTCGGTGGTATAAGGGTGGGTATGCCTGAATACCTTCTCCATGGCCTGTGGCTCCCCGAGTCCGGGCTTTCGGTGTGGGTTGAGCGCGTACAGGGACACCGCATTGTGACCATGGATGACGTGCCGCCCGGCACGTTTCCGCCGATCGTGCATTCGCTTTTGGACGACCAAAGGTTCCACCACATCCACACCCTGATCCTGCAAACCCCGAAGGGCCGGCACGTCAGCTTGAGGGCGCCTCTGGCGCAGTTCGCGCCCGAAGATGCGGTGCGTTTTTTGGACAACCTGGCGCACCTGGACGAGGATTCCCCGGCGGCCACGCCCGCGCAGCGCGAGGCGGTCGCGCCGGACATGTACTGGATCCTGCGCATGTACAGGGGTCTGACCCAGTTTGTGCGCGCGGGCCGCGTGAGCATCAACGTGCCGTACCACGACGGGCTGTGGTTCGCGCAGTGGCAGTTGGGCACCGGGCTGGAGGAGCGCAGCTGGCTGGCGGAGATGATCGCGGCCTCGCCGGGCGTGCTCACGGTGAACAACCCGAACTTGAGCGAGGACTGCGCGCAGATGTTCACGCACTGGATTGCCACGGAACGCCTGCAGGGCGCGGCGGAGAAGGCGGCGTCCAGGCCGTACCCCTGGCACGATTTTGTGAAGTCGCTGCTCTACAGCATCCCGCTGCGCCGCGGCGGGGCGGTGCTGGCCCGCCAGATGGGGGATTGGAACGGCACGATCACGGCGGTGAACATGCAGTTGGTGTTCATCGTGGAGTCGCCCGATGAGGCGGAGGAGTCAGGCCCGGAGACGCTGTGGCCGGTGCGGGTGCAGGTGCGCTCCAGCTCGGATTCGCCGCGGCCGGTGCGGTTGGGGGATTACGACTCGAAGACGGCGGACGTCCTGCGAGGTCAGCTCGACGTGGCAATCGAAGCGACCTCGCTTGTGGATCCAGCGAAACACGGCCGGTTCCGCTCCACCGCGGACCACGGCTTCGACCCGAACGCGGGCGACTGGGATCTGTACTTGAACGGCGACGAGATTGTGAAGTTCGTCCGCGAGAGCGCCTCTTACCTGCGGGCCCACGGTTTTGTGGTGCTGCTGCCGCGCGCGTGGGCGACGGCGGAGACGGCGTCCAAGCTCAAGGTCAGCGAGCACCAGGACCCGCACGATTCCTCCACCGTGACCATGATGGGCTTTGACACCCTGGTCAAGTACGACTGGCGGCTCTCCGTCGGCGGCGTGGAGCTTTCGGACGAAGAGATGGCCCAGCTGGTCAAGTCCAAGTCCGGCCTGATCAAGCTGCGCGGCGAGTGGGTGCTGGCGGATAGCCGCGAGGTGGCCAAGACGGCGAAGTACCTGGAGAAGTTGCACGACACTTCCCTGGAAAACGCCATGCTCGAGGCGGACAGCGCCATCAAGCGCGCCCGTATCGCCCAGGCCGCCGGCTCCGAGGACGCCGAGGAGCTGCAGCGCCTCGCCGAGGAGGCGCAGGCGGAGTACGAGCGGCTCAAGGCTGCCGAGGGCGAGGGCGTGGTGTCTGCCGCGGAGCTGCGCCAGCTCGCGCTGGAGGCGGGCGCGGATAGCCCTATCGAGTTCACTGGTTCGCCCTGGTTTACCTCCCTGGTCGGCGGCACGGACCGCCCGGCGCCAGAGCGCGTGGACATCCCGGACACCGTCACTGCGGAGCTGCGCGAGTACCAGCGCCGCGGCGTGGACTGGCTGTACTTCATGTCCCGCAACAACTTGGGCGCGGTGCTTGCGGACGACATGGGGCTGGGCAAAACCCTGCAGCTGCTCACCCTGCTCGCGGTGGAGCAGGCGGAGGGGCGCAGGCGCGGCCCGTCGCTGATCGTGGCGCCGACGTCGGTGGTGAACAACTGGGCGCGCGAGGCCGCCCGCTTTGTGCCGGGCATGCGCGTGCGCGTCCACCACGGCGCGGGCAGGCTCAAAGGCGACGACCTGTTTGCCGCGGCAGAGGACTCCGACATCGTCATCACCTCCTACGGCACCGCCGCGCGCGACGCCAAGGATCTGGCTGCAGTGCAGTGGGATCACGTGGTGTTGGATGAGGCGCAGGCGATCAAGAACGCGGGCACGCAGTCGTCGAAAAGCGTTCGCGCAATTCCCGCACGGCACCGCATTGCACTCACCGGCACCCCGATTGAAAATAAGCTCTCTGAGCTGCGCAGCATCCTAGATTTCGTCAATCCCGGAATGCTGGGCTCGCAGAGTTTCTTCCGCAACCACTTCGCCAAAGCCATCGAGTCGCGCAGGGACCCGGAGCTCGCGGACGAGATGGGCGAGCGCCTGCAGCGCCTCACCGCGCCGTTTATCCTGCGCCGCCTGAAAACGGACACGGCGATTATCTCCGATTTACCGGACAAGGCCGAGCACGTCATCGCCGTGGACATGACCCCGGAGCAGGCTGCGCTATACAAGGCGCTGGTGGACAGCACGCAGGCGGAGCTGGAGGAGCGCAAGGGCATCGCGCGCAAGGGCTTGGTGCTGGCCACCATCACCCGCATCAAGCAGGTGTGCAACCACCCGGCGCACTTTCTTGGCGACGGCTCCGCGGTCACCGACAAAGGCCGCCACCGCTCCGGCAAGGTGGAAAAGCTCATGGAGTTGATGGAGGAAGCCGCCGCGTCCGACCAGCGTGTGCTGATTTTCACCCAGTACAAGGCGTTCGGCGACATTTTGAAGCCCTACCTGTCCGAACGCCTCGGCGAGGACGTGCCGTTTCTCCACGGCGGCGTGGGCAAATCCGCGCGCGACGCGATGGTGGAGCGTTTCCAGCGCCCGGACGGGCCGCGCGCGATGATTCTCAGCCTGAAAGCCGGCGGCACCGGCTTGAACCTGACGGCGGCGTCCATGGTCATCCACCTGGACCGCTGGTGGAACCCGGCGGTGGAAAACCAGGCCACGGACCGCGCGTTCCGCATCGGACAGGAGAAGAACGTCACGGTGTACAAGATCATCACCCGCGGCACGATGGAGGAGTCTATCCAGGACATCCTGGACGGCAAGACCCAGCTCGCCGGCGCCGTTGTGGGCCAAGGCGAGGGTTGGATCACTGAGCTGGGCACCGAGGAGCTCGCCCAATTGATCAGTTACAGGGGGCAGAATGACTGAGAAGAAGAAGCGTCCGCAAGAAGACAACGTCATCTACGCCAACTTCGGCGCGCGCAAACGGGTGTCCAGCGCGGCCGAAACCGGTGGCGCAGAGATCAGCGCGTTCCGTCCGCGGTCGCTCTCGCCCGCGGCGATGATGATCTACAACGCCGCGGTGCGACAGACCGACGTGGGCCGGGCCAAGCGCGGCGCGGAGTACGCCGCCCGCGGGCACGTGGTGGAGCTGCAGGCGGTGCCCCACGGGGTGCGCGCGGAGGTGGTGGGCAGCCAGAACGACCCGTTCCGTGTGGCAATGTATCTTCCGCAGCGCCAGACGGACGACATCCGCCTCGCCACCAGCGCGATCGTGCGCGCGCCCGGCTCCATCGCTGCGGCGAAGGCCGGCACGCTCGCCGAGGACGTCCTGGAGATCCTGCTGTGCAAATCCCCGGGGGAAGTCACTTTCTACTGCGATTGCCCGGATAGCGCGGTTGTGTGCAAGCACGCCGTCGCCGTGGCGCAGCGCACTGCGGAGCTCATAGATAAGGATCCGAGCGTCATCTTCACCATGCGTGGGCTGCGCCTGGAGGAGCTGGAGAACCGCAAGCGCAACCAGGCGGACGACTTAGCCAGGGAAAACGCCGAGCCGGGCTCGGAATACTTCTGGCCCGGCCGCGAGTTGCCTGAGCTGCCGCGCCCGAAGGTGGCGCCGATGATCGAGGACTCGGACATTGATCTGCTCCACCGCGCGATGCAGACCGTGTCGTTTACCAACATCGACCAGCTGCGCGCCGTGGCGGACATTGAAGATCTCTACGACGAACTCACCCGTTAGATCATGTGTTCGAATGTTTGTGTTGGCGTGTCGGCTGCGGTGGTAGGTGTATAGGGCATGACGCACACCACCTTCATCCACACCTCCGACCTGCAGTTAGGCATGCGCCGAAAGTTTTTGTCGTCCGAGGCGCAGTCGCGTTTCGACGACGCACGCCTCCGCGCCGTCACCCGCTTGGGGGAGATAGCCCAGGACCGCGGCGCCGAATTCATCGTCGTGGCCGGCGACGTGTTCGAGCACAACTCTCTCGAGCCAACCACCCTCGGCCGCGCGCTCGAGGCGCTGCGCAAACTGCCCGTGCCGGTCTACCTGCTTCCCGGCAACCACGACCCGCTGGTGGCGGACAGCATCTTCCAGCGCACCGAAGGGATCGAAGGCGTCACGGTGCTCGCGGACTCGCATCCGATGGTCGTGCGCGAGGGCGTCGAGGTGGTGGGCGCCCCGCTGCTAACCAAGCACGCCTCGGAGGACCTCTGCGCCAAGGCCGTCCGCGGCCTGGAGCCGACGGAGGCGGTCCGCATCCTCGTCGGCCACGGCGCCGTGGAGGGCTTCGGGGAAGAGGAGGCGCATTCGCTTATCGACGTTGCTTCGCTCGACACCGCCATCGACCAGGGCACGATCGACTACGTCGCCCTAGGGGACACCCACTCCACCGCGGCACTGACCGCCTCGGAGCGGATCTGGTACTCGGGTGCGCCAGAGACCACGGACTACTTCGACCGCACCCCTGGTGTGGCCGGCGGCGAGGTGGATTCCGGCAACGCGCTGGTGGTCACCGTGGACAAGAGCAGCGGGCGCGCCGACGTTGCGGTGGAGAAGGTCCCGGTCGGTGCCTGGACGTTTGAGGCCCGCTTCTGGGAGGTCGCCGGAGCCGATGACGTGGCCGGGGTGATCGAGGACCTCAAGGCGTACCCGGAGAAGGACCGCACCGTGATCAAGTACGCGCTTTCTGGCACGCTCGGCCTGGAAGACACGCGCACCCTCGAGCGCGAGCTCGCCGAGCTCGAGCCGGTCTTTGCGGCGCTCTACCCGCGTGGTCGGCTGATGAGCCTGCACCTCGAACCCGACGACGAAGAGCTAGAAAACCTGCCGCTGACCGGCTTCGCCCAAGACGCAATGCGGGAGCTGATCGGCCAGGCTGCCGAGGACAAAGCCACCGCCCGCGATGCCGTGAACCTGCTGTTCCGCCTGTCCAAGGAGGTGGGCTAGACCATGCGCATCCACGACCTAGTCATCGACAACTTCCGCGCCATCGAGCACCTGGAGCTGCGCGACCTGCCGGATACCGGCGTGATTGTCATCCACGGCCAAAACGAGGCCGGCAAGTCCACCATCCTTGACGCCATCGGCACCGTGCTGCAGGAGCGCCACTCCGCCGGCGGCAAGAAAATCAAGGTGTTCGCCCCGGTCGGCCGCGACGCTTCCCCCGAGGTCACCATGACTGCGACGGTGGGGGAGACCACCTTCACAATCCACAAGCGCTGGCTGAAGGGCAAGCTCTCGGAGCTGGAGATCCTCTCGCCGGTGCACAAGAACTTCACCGGCCGCCAGGCGGACGACGAGCTCGCGCGCATCATCGCCGAGCAGATGGACACCAGTCTCGCCAAGACCCTGTTCCTGCGCCAGGGCGAGCTGGATCCCGGCATCGCCGCCGCCGGCATTCCGTCCATCTCCCAGGCCCTTGACGCGGAGGACGGCTCCGAGCGCTCGGGCGAGGAAGACACTGAGCTCATGGCCGCCATCGAGGCGGAGTACGCGCGCTACTGGACGGCCGCGACCCCGCCGAAGCCCAAAGCCTCCTTCAGCGCGAAGTCCGAGGCCGTGGACACCGCCCGCGAGACTCTGCGCGCCGCAGAGGCTGAGGTGCAGCAGCTCGCCACGTTTGTCGACGAGGTGGCCCGCCGCGAAGACGAAATCCGCGCGGTGGACGCGGAGCTGCCGCAGGCCCACGAAGAGCTCGCCGAGTGCGAGGCCGAGTTCGCCCAGGCCAGTCAACTCGCCGAGAAGGCCAAATCTGCGACCGAGCAGCTCGAGCGCGCGACCGTCGCCAGGAAGCGCGCCGAGCAGGACCTCGCCGAGCGCACCGCCCTTTCCGAGCGCGTGGCCAAGCTGCGCGAGGAGGAAAAGAACCTGCAGGCCGCGCTCACGCCGGCGCGGGAGGCGCGCGATGCCGAACGCGAGAAGGTCACGGAGCTGACGGCGCAGGTCGAGGAGGCGAAAACCCGCCTCGCCACCGTCCGCACCACCCTGCGCGGCGCCGAAAACGTCCGCGATCACGTGCGTGCTTCTCGACGCCTCACGGTCGTCACCGACCAACTCACCCTCATCGGCAAAGCAGAGGAGGCCTACGCAACCCTGCTGAAAAACGCCCCCGCCCTGCAGGTCACGGACGCGGACGTGCGCAAGCTGGAGAAGGCCGAAAGCGAACTGACCCTGCAGCGCCGCCTGCGCGAGGCGGCCTCCGCCAAGCTGGAGATCACCGCCGAGAAAAAGACCATCCAGGTCGACGGCGAAAGCGTGGTCGTGGACGGCACTGAGTCCCTCGCCGTCTACGAGGGCACGCGCCTGACCCTCGACGACTTCGACGTCGTCTTCCGCGCCGCGCAGGGCGCGGAGGATCCCCGCCGCGCTGTGGAGAAGGCCGAGGACGCCCTTGCCAGCCTGCTGTCCAAGCTGGGCAGCGCGGACGTCGACGAAGCCCGTGCCGCCCGCGACGCGTGCAAGGCGCACGACGCGGAGGTGAAGTCTGCCCGCCAACGCCGCGACGACGCGCTGGCCGGCACCGACGCCGACGAGCTTGAAGCCGAGCGCGACCGCCTGACCACCCAAATCGAGGAACTCGCCGAGGCGCTCGACATCGCCGAACTTCCCGACACCGAGCAGGCCGCGGAGGGAGCGGTAAAAGACGCGCAGAAGGCGCTGGATAAGGCGGAGAAGGACGTCGATGCCGCCGACGCCGCGCTCAAGCCCTACGCCGACCGCACGGCCGCTAGCGAGCTGACCGTCGTGCAGACCAAGCTCGAGGCGAAGCAGGCCGAGGCCAGCCACGCCGCCGACGAGCTGGCGCAGGCAGAGGCTACCTCGCCGAAAACGTCCCTCGAGGAAACTCTCGAATCCGCCCGCGAGCAGGAGCGCGAAGCCAACGAGGCGCACGTGGCACTTTCCGCCGAGCTCGCCGCCGCCGACCCGGAGATCGCCCAGCAGATGCTCGAGGGCGCGAAGGCGCGCCTGCAGAACCTGGAGAAGCGCCAAGCCGAGGCGAACAACCGCATCACCGAGCTGACCGGCCGCATCGAGATCGCCGCCGGCGCCGCCGAGAAGGCCGACCGCGCGGCCGCGGAGCTCGACGCCGCGGAGACCGAACTGGCCCGCACGACCCGCCGCGCCGAAGCGGTGCGCCTGCTGCGCGAGACCATGCACACCCACCGCGACGCCGCCCGCGCCCGCTACACCGCGCCGTTCAACGCCGCGATCCGCAACCGCGCACGCGTGCTGTTCGGCCCGACCGTGGACTTCAACTTCGGCGACGACCTCACCGTCACCGAGCGCACCGTCGACGGGGTAAGCGTGCCGCTGGACCAGCTCTCCGGCGGAACGAAGGAGCAGCTGGCCATCCTCACCCGCTTCGCCATCGCGGACCTGGTCACCGCCTCCGGCGAGACCACCCCGGTGCCGGTGGTGGTCGACGACGCCCTCGGCGCCACCGACCCGGAACGTCTCGCTCGCATGAACTCGCTGTTTTCGCAGGTGGGGAAGACGTCGCAGGTGCTGGTGTTGACCTGCTTCCCGCAGCGCTTCGACCGCGTCGCCGCCGCGCGCACGTACTCCATGGACGAGTTGAAAACCGGTTTCATGAGCTAAGATCTGCCGGTATGAGTACACAACCGCGGTGGCTTGACGATGAAGAACAGCAGTTATGGCGGTTGATCCTGAATGGGTTCAACAAGATCTCCCGCACGATCGACGAACGCCTTCAGGAAGGCAGCGACATCTCTTCGTCGGAGTTCTCCGTGCTGGCCGCCTTGTCGGAGGCGGAAGACCGCACCCTGCGCCTGCGAGAACTCTGCGAGGAGCTCGGTTGGGACCGCTCACGCGCATCCCACCAGGTCACCCGCATGAAGAAACGTGGCCTGCTCACCAAAAACAAGTGCCCCGGCGACGCCCGCGGCGTACTGGTCACCCTGACAGACCAAGGCATGTCCCACCTCGAAGATGCTGTGCCGGACCACGTGGAGACCGTGCGCCGCCTCGTCTTCGACCACCTCGACACGGACCGCGCCGACAAGATCAGCGAGTTCTTCACCGACGTAATCACCTCCAAGGATTTGCCCGCCAACCAGCTGTAACGGCTTTAACCCTTGCGCGCGGACACCTGCAGGGGTTGGATGGGGCCCACCAATTCCACGGACGAAAGGACCACCGAAATGTCCAGCCCCTACAACCCGCAGAACATCAACCCCGGCAACTCCCCGAAGCGCCTCGAGCGCTCCATGACCGACAAGTACATCGCCGGCGTCTGCGGCGGCATCGCCCAGTACCTCGGCGTGGACCCGACCGTCGTGCGCGTCATCTTCATCGTGCTCGTACTTGCCGGTGTGTTCCCGGGCTTGCTTGCCTATGGCGTGGCCTGGCTGATCATGCCGGCCGAGTTCTAGGGCCGGCTCCCGTCTAGGAACGTAAACCGCACCGCGTCGCCGCGCAGCTGTTCCAGCGCGCGTCGCACCCCAGGCCCCGTGCCCGAGGTGGGGTGGTTCATGTGCGCCAGCACAATCGCCCCGTCGGGGGCATGCATGATTGTCGACGCCACATGGCCCGCCGTGGCCGTCGCCCCGACGTCAGCGTTGACGCTGAAGCCCGCGATTTTTACCCCGCGCTCGCGGGCGATGTCGACGGCGACGTCGTCGTAGTGGGCCGTGCCTGAGCGAAACCACGCAGAATCCACCCCGTGCTCCGCCAGCAGCGCCCGGTTGCCGTCGATTTCCGCGATGGCCTCCGCCGGTGTCGCTGTGCCCGCAATGCCGTAGGCAACCGTGCCGTTGACGCTCAGCGGCAGGTGGCGCGTGCCGTGGTTTTCCAGGCGGAACAGGGGATCGGCCGCAAGCTTCCGCGTCGCCTCCGGGTTTGCCTCGATCCAGGTGGCGCTCAAAAACATCGTCGCGGGCACGGCATACTCGCGCAGCGCGTCTATCAGTCCCTGGTCCACTGCCGAACCGCTCGGCCCGCCGCAGGCGTCGAACGTCAGCGCAATCGCGCGCCTGCCCGGGGTGACCGGCACCGTCTCCACGATGCCGCGCATGGAGGTCCCAAACGCTTGCGGCGTCCGGCCCGCGTAGCGCTCCGGACCGGGATACGCCGTCACCGTCTCGCGGGCGGTGGTGGTAGCCGTCTCCGTCACTGTCGTGCCCCGCGGGCCGGCACACCCCACCAACGCAGAAAAGCCCGCCACTGCCGTGGCGGACATGAAGGTTTTCCTGCTCAGCACAGGCTGAGAGTCTAATGGGTGGGGGAGCGGAGTGCTCGTCGAGAAGCTACTGCTTGATCGCGGAACCCTCGATCTCGATGCCCACCTTTTCGCTGACCAGCATGCCGCCGGAGTTCAGCGGCGCCTGGAAGTCGATGCCGTACTCGCTGCGGTTGATGGTGGTGTGCGCCTCGAAGCCGAGACGGGTGTTGCCGAACGGGTCCTCCTCCACGCCGAAGGTCTCGACGTCGAAGGTGACCGGCTTGGTGGTGGTCTTGATGGTCAGGTCGCCGGTGACGGCGCCGTTGCCCTGCGCGTCCACGTCGAAGCTGGTGGCGGTGAAGGTCATCTCCGGGTACTGCTCGACTGCGAAGAAGTCCTCGCCGCGAACGTGTGCGTCGCGGTCGGCGTTGCGGGTGTCCACGCTGGCGGTGCGCACGGTGCCGGAAGCGGTGCTTGCGGACGGCTCCTCCGCGATAGTCACGGACGCGTCGAAGTCGGTGAACTCGCCGCGGACCTTGGTCACCATGGCGTGACGCACGGTGAAACCGATGGAGGAGTGGGCGGGGTCGAGGGTGTAGGTACCGGTCTGCATGATTGTCTCCTTCGAATCATGTTGATGAGTCAACAATGGAACGAAGGTAATGTTACGGCCGCTATGGTGACGTGTCAACAATGAGGGGAAAGATGAAGGGTTTTGCCACAGTATCTATGTGGCAAAACCCCTGTAAACGTGGTGTCCCCGACAGGATTCGAACCTGCGACCTTCGGTACCGGAAACCGATGCTCTAATCCACTGAGCTACGGAGACAATGCCGTCTAGGTTAGCACCCGGATCCACAGCCAACGAAATTGGAACGAACCCTAGGGCGACTCCCAGCTTCACCCCATGGATTTGCAACACCCATGTCGCATAATCATTGGTGCGCGCCGCGGGAACGGCGTGACACGGGAAACAATGACAGCGAAACGGCCGGCCCCGAAAGGGACCGGCCGCTTCGTTATTCCAGGCTAAGCGCTGGCTACTTCACAACCATCACGATCAGGTCGCGCGGGCCGTGCACGCCCTCGACGCGTACGAGCTCGATGTCGGAGGTCGCGGACGGGCCAGAGATCATGGTCGCTGGGCGCTCCGGGTCGATGCGGGAGATCATCTCCGGCACGCCGAAAACGACGGAGTCCGGGCGCACGATGCAGATGTGGCGGTCCGGCACCAGAGACAGTGCGCGGCGGCCGCACACGTCACCGGACTCCAGCACGATGGAGCCGGTCTGCGCGGAGGTCACCTTGGAGTCGGTGACTACGGCGTCGACGTCGGAAAGCTCGCGCGGGTCGGTGTCGTTGGAATCGGGGCGGGCGGTGCCAGCGAAGCCGTCGAAAAGCGAGGCGTCCAGGCCGGGGGCGTAGACGACCTCGTTGCACTTGCGGTCCGCGAGCACCTTGGCGATGTCCTCAGCGAGGGTAGCCTCGGTGGTCTCCACAACGTCCGCCTTGTAGTCCACGAGGCGGTCGATGAGGATCTCGCGCAGCTCGTCTCCGGAGATGTCGGAGGAGGTGTTGTAGTTGCGCACCACCTCAACGTGCTCCGGGGTGTTGGACAGCTGCTGCGCGTCGCGGATGCGCTTGAGGATCTCGCGCTTGGCGTCCTCGTTGCGGGCGTCGCGCGGGGCAGAATTACCGGTTACTCGAGTGGTCATTTACTTGTCCTCTTCCTCGAATCGCTTGCCGGCGACCTTCTGGCCCTCCGGGACGCCCTGCTCGCGGGCCTCGGCCAGCAGACGCTCGGCCTCCTCGGAGCCCCACCACTGGCGGAAGGACTTCTTCGGCGGCACCGCGACATCGCGGTACTCGGTCCAGCCGGAGATCGGCGGCGGCATGAGCTCGATCTTGCCGTTGAAGCCGCCGAGCACGCGGCCCAGAGCCACCATGCGCACCAGCTTGTCCCAGACGCCACTGCGGCCCCAGACCTGGGCCAAGGAAGCGAACGCTGCGCGTTCAACGTGGTTCGGCTCGTTCTTTGCCTTCTGGTAGCGCAGCTCCAGCAGAATGTCCGTGATCGGGATCTTCACCGGGCAGACCTCGTTGCAGCGGCCGCACAGGGACGACGCGTACGGCAGGGAGCCGTTCGGGTCGTCCGCGGAGTCGATGCCGGTCAGCTGCGGGGTGATGATCGCGCCGATCGGGCCCGGGTAGGTGGAGCCGTAGGAGTGGCCGCCGGCACGCTCGTAGACCGGGCAGACGTTCAGGCAGGCGGAGCAGCGGATGCACTTCAGCGCCTCGCGGCCGATCTCGCTGGACAGGGCGGCGGTGCGTCCGTTGTCCAGGAGGATGATGTGGAAGTTCTGAGGGCCGTCGCCCTCGGTCACGCCGGACCACAGGGAGGTGTACGGGTTCATGCGCTCACCGGTGGAGGAGCGCGGCAGCAGCTGCAGGAACACGCCGAGGTCCTCGAAGTTCGGCAGCAGCTTTTCAATGCCCATGACGGTGATCAGGGTCTCCGGCAGGGTCAGGCACATACGGCCGTTGCCCTCGGACTCCACGATGGAGACGGTGCCGGTGTCGGCGCAACCGAAGTTCGCGCCGGAGATGGCCACTTTGGCCTCCATGAATTGCTGGCGCAGGAACTTGCGGGCGGCCTCAGCCAGCTCCGCCGGGTCCTGGGTCAGGGTCTCGTCCGTGTTCGGCATCTTCGCGGCGAAGATGTCGCGGATCTCCGCGCGGTTGCGGTGGATCGCGGGGACGAGGATGTGGGAGGGGAAGTCCTCGCCGAGCTGCACGATGAGCTCAGCCAGGTCGGTCTCCTGCGCGAAGATGCCGGCCTTATCCAGCTCCTCGTTCAGGGCGATTTCCTGGGTGGCCATGGACTTGATCTTGACTACCTTGTCCTCGCCGGTGGCCTTGACCAGATCCTGGATGATCTCGTTGGCTTCCTTGGAGTCGCGCGCCCAGTGGACGTGGCCGCCGCGCTTGGTCACGTTCTCCTCGAACTGCTCCAGCAGCTCGGGCATGCGTGCGGCGACGTCGCGCTTAATGGTGGAGCCCGCCTCGCGCAGATCCTGCCAGTCGTCCACCTCGTCCACGACGTTCTGGCGCTTCACGCGGATGGTGGTGGTGGCGTACTGGTAGTTGCGGCGCTTGGTTACGTCGTTGAGCTCGTGGTGCGCAGCCTTCTGGAACTTCTCCTTGCCGCGCAGGTGGGAAGGGCCGCTCGCGTACGGCGGCATGGTGGGTTGACCGAGTGCGACCTTCACAGCATCTTCTCCTTCTTGTACGCCGCGGACGTCGGGGTCAGCGGGTGCTCCTTGGTGGAGGCGAGGATCTCCGCCATGTGCACAGCGCGGATGCCCTGGTGCTGGCGGGACATTGCGCCCGCGATGTTCATCAGGCAAGAGGAGTCACCGGCGGTGACGTACTCGGCCTGGGTGTCCTTGATGTGGCGGACCTTGTCGGAGACCATGGCGGAGGAGACCTCCGACATCTTCACAGAGAAGGTGCCGCCGAAGCCGCAGCACTCCTCGGAGTTCGGCAGGTCCACCAGCTCCAGGCCCTCGACGTGGCGCAGCAGCTTGGTCGGGCGGTCGCCGACCTTGAGGAAGCGCAGGGAGTGGCAGGAGGAGTGGTAGGTCACGCGGTGCGGGAAGAACGCGCCCACGTCGTAGGTGCCTGCGACATCCACGATGAACTCGGAGAGGTCGTAGGTTTTCTTCGACGCGGTCTTCGCGCCGTCGACAAGCGCCTTGGAACCGAAACGCTCCGCGAGTTCGACGTGCTGCTCGCGCACAGCGCCTGCGCAGGAGCCGGACGGGGCGACCACGTAGTCGATCGACGGATCCGAGAAGGCGTCGACGTAGGTTTCGATGATCGGAAGCGCCTGCTCCTTGTAGCCGGTGTTCACGTGCATCTGGCCACAGCAGGTTTGTTGTTCGGGGAAGACAACGTCGTAGCCCAAGCGGGAAAGCACAATGGCCGAAGCCTTGTGCGCGTCGGGGAAGAGGGCGTCGCCGATACAAGTAGAAAACAGCGCTACTCGCATGTTCGGACTCCTAAAAAGCGATGTGAGATCACAGGGAAATAATGAAAGCCCCCGCAGGCTGTGATGACCTCGAGGGCTCCGATATTCGGTTGTCAGTTACGGAACGACCGGCGCAAGTACGCTCAGAACGTTCGACTGAAGGAAGACTATCACGCACACAGCAACCAAGAAGCCGAAGCTCCAGCCGACCACCTTCTTGAAGATCTCGGACTCTTTGCCCTCCATGTTCACCGCGGTGGCGGCGATGGCGAGGGACTGCGGGGAGATCATCTTGCCCACCACGCCGCCGGTGGTGTTCGCGGCCAGCAGCAGGTCCGGGTTGAGGCCCAGGTTATTCGCTGCGGTGACCTGCAGGTTGGCAAACAGGGCGTTGGCGGAGGTGTCGGAACCGGTCACGGCAACGCCAACCCAGCCGAGCACCGGCGAGAAGAAGGCGAACGCCGGGCCGAGGTTGGCGAAGAACTCGCCGATGGTGACGGTTTGGCCGGAGTAGTTCATCACGTAGGCCAGCGCCAGCACGAGCACGATGGTCAGCGCGGACCAGCGCATCTTCCATACGGTGTCGGTGAACTCCTTGCCCACCTGGCCCCAGGTCAGGCTGTAGCGGCCGTTCTCGTTGAACACCATGTAGGCGACAGACACGATCAGGGCGGAGATGACCAGCAGCGTGCCCGGGTTGTTGATCCAGGCGAAGCTGTAGTCGCTGTTGACGGCCTCGCCGGCGGCGTCGAGAAGCTTGCCGTCCAATCCCGGCCACGGGAAGGAGATCTGGAACTTGTTCAGCCACTCCGGGATGGTGCTGCCCAGGTTGGCCAGGCCGAAGATGACCACCACGACGGCGTAGGGCATAAGTGCCATCCACACGCGGTGGCCCGGCAGTTCCGCGTCCTCCGTGTGCTCGGGCAGCTCGAGGCGCTCGCGCATCTCGTTGATGCCCTTCGGCTGCCAGAAACGCAGCAGCAGGAACGCCGCACCCAGGGCGACGATGCAGGCGACGACGTCGGTGAGCTGGTAGGCGAAGTAGTGGGAGGTCCACCACTTGGCCACGGCGAAGGTCAGGCCGATGGTGAATGCGGCCGGTGCGGTCTCGCGCACGCCGCGCTTGCCGTCGATGATCAGGGCGATGATGAAGGGGACGAAGAAGGCCAGGATCGGGGTCTGGTTACCGATGATTGCCGCGATGTTCTCGGTCTGCTCGACCGTGCGGCCGCCGACCTCGCCTGCGGTGGTGATCGGGATGCCCACGGCGCCGAAGGCGACAGGGGCGGTGTTGGCCAGCAGCACCACGGTGGCGGCCTTCAGCGGCGGGATGCCCAGAGCCAGGATCATGGTGGCGGTGATCGCCACCGGCGCGCCGAAGCCGGCGAGCGCCTCGAGCAGGCCGCCGAAGCAGAACGCGATGAGCATCGCCTGGATGCGTACGTCGCCGTTGCCCATCTTGTCGAAGACCAAGCGCAGGTCTTCGAAGCGGCCGGAGGCGACGGTGATCTGGTAGAACCAGATCGCTGTCAGGATCACAAAGACGATGGGGAACAGGCCGAACAGGCCGCCGCGGAAGGCGGCCGAGATGGCCATCGCGGTGGGCATGTGGAAGCCGAGGATGGCTACCAGCAGTGCGACAACGAGTGCGACGGCGCCGGAAGTGTGCGCTCGGGCCTTCAGACCCAGCAGCATGATGAAGAAGGTGAGCAACGGCAGGGTAGAAACCAGTGCCGAAAGGCCCACGCTGCCACCGATTGCGTCGGTGAACACTTGGAATTGATCCATGGGAGGCTCTTTCGAGTAGGTACGGGCAATGACTGGAAAACAATATGCCACTCACGCCAGTTCGTGACGAATGGAGGGGTATCGCTTTGGTGTGACCTATTGCACCGTGGTGCCTGTGGGCGCGCTGCATGCGGCGTCGGCGGGTGCTTTAGACTTGTGCCCCATGACGCCAGCTGAACTCGCAACCACCGTGAAAGAGGCCGCGACGCGCGTGCTCGCCGCCCACGAACTCGACGCCTCCGTCGTCCCTGAGACCGTGACCGTGGAGCGCCCCCGCAACCCCGAGCACGGCGACTACGCCACAAACATCGCGCTCCAGGTGGCCAAGAAAGCTGGCACCAACCCGCGCGAGCTCGCCACTTGGCTTGTCGACGACCTGTCGGCCAACCCCGCAATCGACTCCGCCGAGATCGCCGGTCCGGGCTTTATCAACCTGCGTCTCGCCGCCGGTGCTCAGGGCCAGCTCGTTGCAAAAGTGCTGGATGAGGCGGAGAAGTTCGGCCACTGCGACCTCTACGCGGACGAGAAGATCAACCTCGAGTTCGTCTCCGCCAACCCCACCGGCCCGATCCACCTCGGCGGCACCCGCTGGGCCGCGGTGGGCGACTCGCTCGGACGCGTGCTCCAAGCCGCCGGCGCGGAAGTAACCCGCGAGTACTACTTCAACGACCACGGCGGGCAGATCGACCGCTTCTCCCGTTCGCTCGTTGCCGCGGCGAAGGGCGAGCCCACCCCGGAAGACGGTTACGGCGGCGATTACATCCGCGAGATTGCCCAGGGGGTCGTCGATAAGCACCCTGATGCTCTCGACGGCACCGATGCCGAGGTGCAGGAGACCTTCCGTGCGGCCGGCGTGGAGATGATGTTCGCGCAGATCAAGCAGTCCCTGCACGAGTTCGGCGTGGACTTCGACGTGTACTTCCACGAGAACTCCCTGTTCGAGTCGGGCGCCGTGGACAAGGCCGTGCAGACGCTGAAGGACAACGGCAACCTGTACGAGAACGACGGCGCGTGGTGGCTCCGCTCGTCCGACTTCGGCGACGACAAGGACCGCGTCGTGCTCAAGTCCGACGGCGACGCCGCCTACATCGCCGGCGACATCGCGTACGTGGCCGACAAGTTCGACCGCGGCCACACCTTGGCTATCTACATGCTGGGTGCGGACCACCACGGCTACATCGCCCGCCTCAAGGCGGCGGCCCAGGCGCTGGGCTACAACGCGGACGCCGTCGAGGTGCTCATCGGCCAGATGGTCAACCTGGTGCGCGACGGCCAGGCCGTGAAGATGTCCAAGCGCGCAGGCACCGTGATCACGCTCGAAGACCTCGTGGACGCGATCGGCGTCGACGGCGCGCGCTACTCGCTGGTGCGCTCCTCGGTGGATTCCACCCTGGACATCGACCTGGACCTGTGGACGAAGCAGTCCTCCGACAACCCCGTCTACTACGTGCAGTACGCCCACGCTCGCCTGTGCTCCATCGGGCGCAAGGCGGAGGAAGCTGGCGTGTCCTTCGCCGACCCGGACCTGGCGTTGCTCACCCACGACAAGGAAGGTGACCTCATCCGCACCCTCGGCGAGTACCCGGCCGTGGTGCGCGCCGCGGCCGAGCTGCGCGAGCCGCACCGCATCGCCCGTTACACCGAGGAGCTAGCCAGCGCGTTCCACAAGTTCTACGACTCGTGCCAGATCCTGCCCAAGGCCGGCGAGGACGCCGAGCCGATCCACACCGCGCGCCTGGCCCTGGCGATGGCCTCGCGCCAGGTCATCGCGAACGCCCTCGGCCTGATCGGCGTGAGCGCACCGGAGCGGATGTAAATGACCGTTTTTGTCTCCACGCCTTACGAGAAAGACAGCGGCGACTTCAACGACCTGCCCGACCACGTCTGGCCACGCTGCGCCAAGCGCGAGGAGGACGGCGTGGTCACCATTGCCGGTGTGCCGCTTCCGGAGATCGCCGCGGAGTACGGCACCCCGGTCGTGGTCATCGACGAGGACGACTTCCGCTCCCGCTGCCGCGACATGGCTGCTGCGTTTCTGGCGCCCGGCAACGTGCACTACGCCTCGAAGGCGTTTCTGACCCGCCGCGTTGCCCGCTGGGTGGACGAGGAGGGCCTCGCCCTCGACGTGGCCAGCGAAAACGAGCTGCGCATCGCCCTGGCCGCGGACTTTCCTCCGGAGCGCATTACCGTGCACGGCAACAACAAGTCGGACGAGTTTCTGCGCCTGTGCGTGGAGTCCAAGGTCGGCCACGTGGTCATTGACTCGCATCAGGAGTTGGCGCAGCTCGAGGCCGTCGCTAAGCAAGCTGGCGTGAAGCAGGATGTCTTCATCCGCGTAAAGCCCGGCGTGGACGCGCACACGCACGAATTCATCGCCACCAGCCACGAGGACCAGAAGTTCGGCATCTCGCTCGCTACTGGCGACGCGCTGACGGCCGCCACCGCAGCCATCGCATCCGACTGGCTGGAGCTGACCGGGCTGCACTGCCATGTCGGCTCGCAGGTCTTCGACGCCGAGGGCTTCAAGCTCGCCGCCGAGCGCGTGCTGGGCCTGTACGCCGAGATCTGGAAGACGCAGGGCGTGGCGCTGGGCTACCTCGACCTCGGTGGCGGCTACGGCATCGCCTACATGCCGGGGGAGTCGCCCCTGGACGTCAACGCTGTGGCCCGTGACCTGCTCGCCGCGGTGCAGGAGGTCGCCGACGAGCTGGGCATCGCAGCGCCCACCGTGGTGGTCGAACCCGGCCGCGCGATCGCCGGCCCCTCCGCGGTGACCGTTTACACCGCCGGCGTGATCAAGGACGTGGATACTTCGTACACCACCTCGCGCCGCTACATCGCTGTCGACGGCGGCATGAGCGACAACATCCGCCCCTCGCTGTACGGCGCGCTTTACGACGCCCGCGTGGTCAACCGCTTCACCGACGGCGCCACCACAGACACGCGCCTGGTGGGGTCCCATTGTGAGTCCGGCGACATCCTGGTGGAGGATGCCTCCTGGCCCGAGGACATTGCCCCGGGCGACCTCATCGCACTCGCCGCCACCGGCGCCTACTGCTATTCCATGGCCTCGAACTACAACGCGTTCGGCCGCCCAGCGGTGGTGTCCGTGCGCGGCGGCGAGGTCACGCCGATGGTGCGCCGGGAGACCGTTGAGGATCTGATCGCCCGCGAATATTAATTGACCGGCAGTGTCATTTGCGCGATAGTAGACAAAGCGGTCCACCGCTGATCCCCGCAACGTACGACGAAGGAGCTACACGCATCATGACTTCCGCCACCGCCGAGGGATACAACGGCAACTACCCGGGCAAGGGCATCGGCACCCCCGTGGGTATCGCTGTGCTGGGCAAGGGCACCGTCGGCACCGAGGTGCTGCGCCTGCTGTCCGAGTTCTCCTCCAACCTGGAGAACCGTATCGGTGGCCCGATTGAGGTGAGGGGCGTTGCGGTATCGGACGTCGAGAAGCATAAGGACGCCCCTGAGGTCCAGGGCTTGTACTTGACCGACGACGCACGCGAACTGGTCACCCGCGACGACGTGGACATTGTGGTCGAGCTCATCGGCGGCATCGACTACCCGCGCGAGCTCGTGCTTGAGGCGCTCAAGGCCGGTAAATCGGTTGTCACCGCGAACAAGGCTCTCGTGGCCGCCCACAGCGCCGAGCTCGCTGACGCCGCCAACGCCGCCGGCGTGGACCTCTACTACGAGGCCGCCGTCGCCGCAGCCATCCCGGTGGTGGGCATGCTGCGCCGCTCGCTTGCAGGCGACCAGGTGCAGAGCATCTCCGGCATCGTCAACGGCACCACCAACTTCATCCTCGATGCGATGGCATCCACCGGCGCGAGCTACGAGGAAGCGCTGGCCGAGGCCACCCGCCTGGGCTATGCGGAGGCGGACCCGACCGCGGACGTGGAGGGCCACGACGCCGCCTCCAAGGCCGCGATCCTCGCGTCCATGGGCTTCCACACCCGCGTGACCTTCGACGACGTGTACTGCGAAGGCATCACCAAAATCACCGCTGACGACATCGAGGCCGCCAAGAAGTCCGGCCACACCATCAAGCTGCTGGCCATTTGCGAGCGGCTTGTCGACGATGCCGGCAACACCACCGGCGTCAACGCCCGAGTCCACCCGACCCTGGTGCCCAACGAGCACCCGCTCGCGTCCGTGGACAAGTCCTACAACGCCATCTTCGTCGAGGCAGAAGCAGCAGGTCGACTCATGTTCTACGGCAACGGCGCCGGCGGCGCCCCCACCGCATCCGCAGTGCTCGGCGACCTTGTCGGCGCCGCCCGCAACAAGGTCCACGGCGGCCGCGCCCCGGCCGAGAACCCCTACGCGGACTACCCGGTCGTCGCATTCGAGCAGGTGACCACGCGTTACACCATCAACATGACGGTCAACGACCGCGTCGGCGTGCTCGCCGACCTCACCGCCCGCTTCGCCAAGGCAGGCATTTCCCTGTCCGCGGTGCGCCAGGAGGAGTCCGGAGACGAAGCTCACCTGATCGTTGTCACCCACGCCGCACGCGAGGAGGACCTCAAGGCGATCGTGGAACAACTTTCCGGCCACGACGACGTCCTCGCCGTCAACTCCGTCATCCGCCTCGATTCCTAAGGTTTCCGTTTATGGCTATCGATTTGCAGCCCGGCCTGAAAGTCAAGGTCACCGTCCCCGGATCGTCGGCGAACCTGGGCCCCGGCTTCGACACCCTCGGCATCGCGCTGAGCATCTACGACACCGTTGAGGTCGAGGTCACCGAATCCGGCCACGAGGTGGAAATCTTCGGCGAGGGCGCCGACGACCTTCCCCGCAACAGCTCCAACCTCGTGGTCAAGGCCATCCAGTCCGGCCTCACCGCCGCCGACGTCTCCGCACCCGGCCTGCGCGTGGTGTGCCACAACACCATCCCGCAGTCCCGCGGCCTCGGCTCCTCCGCCTCGGCCGCCGTCGCGGGGGTGGTCGCCGCCAACGCGCTGGCAGGCTTCCCGCTGGACGAGGATGCGGTCGTGCAGCTGTCCTCCGAGTTCGAGGGCCACCCCGACAACGCCGGCGCGTCCGCCCTCGGCGGGGCAGTAGTGTCCTGGACGGACATCCCCGTCGACGGCCAGTCCAAGCCGTCTTACCGCGCCGTGCGCATCCCGGTGGACGAGTCAATCAAGGCCGTCGCCCTCGTTCCTGATTTCCACGCCTCCACCAACGCCGTGCGCAAGGTGCTGCCCAGCCACGTCACCCACACCGACGCACGCTTCAACGTCTCGCGCACAGCAGTGATGACGGCCGCGCTGCAGCATCACCCGCAGCTGCTCTTCGAGGGCACCCGCGACCGCCTCCACCAGCCGTACCGCGCCGACGTCCTGCCGGTGACGGCTGAGTGGGTCAACCGCCTGCGCAACCGCGGCCACGCCGCCTACCTCTCCGGCGCCGGCCCGACCGCGCTGGTGCTCACCACGACCGAGGTGGAGCCTTCGCTTCTCGACGAAGCCCGTTCCGCCGGCCTCCGCGTCATCGAACTCGACGTCGCAGGCCCAGCCACCGCGGAGCTCGTGCGCGACTAACTATTCCGCGAACGAGTCACCCGGCGTAACTGTGTCGCGCAGCGGACCAGTGTGGTCGCGCGTCCTCGTCGGCAGGGAGCGGTTCCTAGACACATACTGCGTTCCGTCCTGAAGTCGGAAGTACAGGTCAGGGCCGTGCGGCTGAATATAGGCGAGTCCGTGGCTAATCTTTGCGTGGCAGCTCGAGCACAGTGGGATCAGGTTGTCCATGTTCGTCTCGCCACCTTCTTCCCATTCCCGGATGTGGTGGATCTCGATGAAACGCTTGTGGTTGCAACCGGGCATCGCGCACTGGTGGCCCCAGGCCGTGAGCAAGGCGAGCACCTGGGCGTCCGTGGCGAAGCGGCGGGACCGGCCGACGTGGATAGTCAGTCCTTTCTTGTCTAGCAGGTGCAGCCGAACATTCGCGTTTGCGATGTAGCTTCGAACCTCCGCTGAGCGAGCCGAGGTGTTCTGCGGCATCCATGCCCCGCCGTCCTCCGTGAGCACAATATTGACGTGGGCGCCCGGTGCGCGCAGGGCGCTGACTGGGTTCGTACGCACCATCTCCATCATGGCAACAAAAGCGGGGTAGAGGTCCTTCCTTTCCGGATTGCCGTAGCGGGACGGGGGCCGCAAGATGCTGTCCATGTCCAACTTTGTCCGTGGGCGTTCTGTTTCCACCGTCTCGTCTGCAGGGCACGCCTCCGGTTCGTTTTCTACTGCGTCAATGAGCCTCTCTAGCTCCTCTGGGTCTGCAAGCTCGTCCACATCGGGGAGTTCTGCGCAGTAGTTCGCCAACTGCGCGATTTTCAGCGCGCAGAGCAGCGCCTGGCCCTGGACAGCCGGAAGCAGTGCGCGGAAATCGAGCATGCCGTCCGTGCGAAACTTCGCGGTGACCACTGGTTCCTCCGGCTCCCGTTCCTCGGCGGGATCGCTGCCGGCAAGGACCTGCTCGAGTTCGGAGTAACCGTGAATTAGAGCGAGGTCTACCAGTTCTTCCTCGTTCTGCTCGTGCATGTAGCGCAGCAGCAGGCGCATGGTGGAGTACGGCATGATGCCGGAGCGAAACGTCTCATACAGCAGGCGGAATCTGCGAAGACCCCGGGAGACGTGGACGTATTCGTAAGCCGTGGCCGTGGCAAGGTTGAGCTCGCGTTTGAGCCAGGTGGCGGTGGATGTCTCACCTCGCTGGGAGGCGATGTCGGCTTCATCGAGTTGGCCGAGGGCGTTAAGCATTTCGGCGCGGTGGAAGTGGGAATTGCGGTGGTGGTGCTTTAGCTCGTCGATAAGCAGAGATGTGCGCTCGGTTTCGATGGCTGCTGTCATGGCAGGTCCCCCGGGGATGGTTTGGCGGTTGCTGTTTGGCGTCGAGCGTAAACGCAAGAGTGTTCGATGTAAAGGATTTTTGTGTTCATTTTAGTGGACATCTGGGGGCGGATCCTGCAATTGCGGAACCATCTCAAGTGCACATTTAGGGAAATGTCCGATTGTGTCCGATCGTTCCGCAACTGCAGAATGGAAAATGGAAAACGGGGGTATGTTCGATATGTCCGGTTGTGTCCGAACGTTCTGCAATTGCGGAAACAGGCATAAAAACGGGCATAAAAAGGGGCCGCACGACAGCATCGTGCGGCCCCGGATCGCGCGAGCTTAGTGCTTCGCCTCGTACTTCTTCGGTTCCGGCAGGCCGCGCTCTTCGCGGACGCGGCGGGCGGTGTGCTCGAGGGTGATCAGCGCCTCGACAACCTGGGCCGGCTCGACCGGGAACGGCATGTTGTGGATGGTCTCCTCTTCGGCGGTCGCGGCCTTGGCAACAGCCTCGAGGACGTCGGTGTCCTCGGGGGACAGGCCCACCTCAGTCAGCGTGGTAGGCAGACCGACCTTGGTGGTGAACTCGATGAAGTCTTCGATCTCCTCGGAGTCGGCGCCCTCCATGATCAGCTGGGCGAGGGTGCCGATGTTGACCTTCTCGCCGTGGGAGAGGCCGTGGGTTTGCTCGGCGGCGGACAGGCCGTCGTGGATGGCGTGGGCCGCGGCCAAGCCGCCGGACTCGAAGCCGAGGCCGGACAGCAGGGTGTTCGCCTCCACCACGGCGTCAAGCGCCGGGGTGACTACGCCTGCGCGAACCGCATCGAGGGCGGCGAAGGAGTCCTTGCGCAGAATGTCAGCGCACAGCTCTGCAAGAGCAGCGCCTGCGCGAGTGGGGTGGCCGCCGTTCATGGTGGTGCCGTTGCCCCTTGCGGTCGCGCGTGCCTCCACCCAAGTAGCCATGGCGTCGCCGATGCCAGCGATGAGGAACTGCTCCGGGGCGCCGGCGACCAGCTGGGTGTCAATGAGCACCAAGTCGGGGTTGCGGGGGAAGAAGCGGTATTCGTCGAAGGCGCCGTCCTCGGTGTATATCACCGAAAGCGTGGAAGTCGGAGCGTCGGAAGACGCCGCGGTGGGCACCGAAGCCCAGCGGATGTCCGCCTCGAAGCCGGCGGCCTTCGCGGAGTCGATGGCGGAGCCGCCGCCGAGGCCGACCACCACGTCGTAGTTATTGTCCTTGATCAGCTTGACCGTGTCGTCGACACGCTCGGCGGTTGCGAAACCTCCGAACTTGACGCGGTTGACCGGGAGGCCTTCCTTTTCAAACCCGTCGGTGAGGGACTGTTCGACGAGGCCCCACACCGTGTCGTCGGAAAGCAGCAGCGGGTTCTCGCCGAGCTGCTTCAGGTACTTGCCCAGCTCGTGGATGGCATCTTTGCCCTGCACGTAGCGGGATGGACTGGAGAAAATGCTTGGCTTTGCTGTCATGCCCCTCCATCGTACCGTGACTTTTCGCTTTACGACGTCGCCTTCGGCCGGCTGCCGGGGCCGGGCAAGGCGATGATGTCGAACTCGTCTTTGGCGAGGTGCTTGCGCAGGTCCTTCTTGTCGAACTTGCCCACGGACGTCTTGTCGATGGAGTCCACGAACGTCCAGTATTCGGGCGCCATCCACTTCGGCAGCACGTCGGCGAGCCCGGCGCGCAGGCGGGCGGCGGTCTCCGCGGTGGGGGCGACCTCGGCGGTCAGCTTGGTCACCGCGAGGGGGCGCTCGCCCCACTTGTCGTCGGGAATGCCGATGACGGCGCACTCGATGACTTCCTCGGACTCCATGATCAGGTTCTCCACCTGGGCGGAGTAGATCCACTCGCCGCCGGAGCGGATGACGTCGCGGGCGCGGTCGTAGAGCGTGAGGAATCCGGCGTTGGTCACGGTGCCCACGTCGCCGGTGCGTAGCCAGCCGTCGGCGGAGAAGTGCTCGCGTTCGTCGTCGACATCTTCGCCGCGGAAGCGCGAGGCGATCTCGCCGGGCTCCTGGGTGGGCGAGTGGTAGTAGCTGGCGGCGACCATGTTGCCGCGCACCTGGATCTCGCCCTGGGTGAGGTCGGTGGGCGCCATGACTTGGCCGTCGTTGACCACGCGGTACTGCAGGGTGGGGGCGAAGCGGCCCTGGGAGACGCGGTAGGCCCAGCGGGCCTCACCCGACGCGCCCGACGGCGGCCGCGCCACGGTGCCGACGGTGGAGGTCTCGGTCATGCCCCACACGTGCACCACGTCCACGCCGTAGCGCTCCTCCCAAACCTTGATCAGTGCGGGCGGGGCGGGGGAGCCGCCAACGAAGATCTCCTGCAGGCTCATGCGCTCGGGCGGGTTGTGCAGGTAGTGCACCATCAGCTGGATCCACAGGGTGGGCACGCCGTGCGCCACGCGCGGGTGGGTGCCGGCGATGAGCTTGGCCAGGGTGGGCGCGGACATGTCCGAATCCGGCAGCACCAGCGGAGTGCCGGCCAAAAACGCGGCGAGCGGCACGCCCCAGCTGAGCACGTGGTAGATGGGGATGCAGCACAAAAAGGTCTCGCCGTGGGTCACGGCCAACGAGTCGGTCGCGCGCAGGCCCGTCGCCTCCAGCCACAGGGAGCGGTGCGAGTACGCCACGCCTTTCGGGGCGCCGGTGGTGGCGGTGGAGTACACCAGCGCGGCGGCGGTGTTTTCCGGCAGTTCGGGCCATGGGTAGGACGTCGGCCGGCCGTCGAGAAGCTGCTCGTAGCTGTACACCTGGACTGTATCGGGGAGGTGCGAAGCTGCGTCGTCAAGCGGGGCGATGCCTGTAAACGCCACCGCGCGCACGGTGGGGCAGTCCCGCAAGATTGCGCCGAGCTTCTCCGCCAGGCGCGGGTCCGCGACGATGACTTCGGACTCGGAGTGGTTGACCACGTACGCGATCTGATCCACCATGAGCTGCACATTCAACGGGTTGAACACCGCGCCCTTCGCGGCGACGGCGAACATCACCTCGATGTGCTCCGCGCAGTTGTACAGCAGGGTGGAAACGCGCTGGTCGCCGTCGATGCCCAGGTCGCTGTGCAGCGCGTGCGCAAAAGCCGCGGCGCGCGCGCCAATCTCGGCGAACGTAGTCTCCTCCGCGCCGGATGCGCGCCACGTCGTGCACTTCGTGTTGGCGTGGGCGGTGGTGCCGAACTCCAAAATCCTGGCGACGGAGAACGGCACCTCCTGCATCGTTGAAAGCATGCAGGCCATGTTAGCGCGGGCCTGATTAGCGCAGGGCCTTCTATGCGCTACACTCTTGCGTGGATCGTGCGAATTGCACCCGTCCCGGAACTTTTCCGGTCGAGGGTGCTGGCGGAGCAACCGGGAGGAACGTTTCCCCGGGCCCGCGGGATCCGTAAGACCGCACACGACCGCTACCGGTGTATGCAAACGCGAATATCTGCGCGAATAAGCAGCTGGCTTAGCGACGAAAGGAAACACGTGACCGAAACCGGCACCGCGGCCGACCTCGCCGCAATGAAGATTCCGGAGCTGCGCAAGCTCGCCGCCGAGAAGGGACTCAAGGGGATCTCTGGGCTCCGCAAGGGGGAACTCATCCAGGCCATCGCCACCGGGCAGGTGCCGCGCAAGGCCGCCGCCGCAGAGAAGCCGGTGGAGAAGCCGGAGAAGGCTGAGAAGGCTGCTGAGCCAGCTGAGCAGCAGCAGCCTGGCGACGACGACGAGTCCCGCGGGGCGTCGCGCTCCGCGGCACGCCGCGCCCGCCGCAACCGCGCCCGCTCGCAGCACGACGAGCAGCAGGGCGGCGAAAACCGGGACAACCGGGACGAGCAGGACAACCGCGACGAGCAGGACGGCAACCAGGAGCGCGGCAACAACGACCGTGGCGGCCGCAACAACCACGGCGGCAACAACAACCACGGCGGAAACAACAACGACGACCACCACGGCGGGGGCCGCCGCGGCCGCCGCGGGCGCCGCAACCGTAATCGCAACCGGGACCACAACCACGGCGGTGGCAACCACGGAAACAACGGCAACAACAACGACAACCAGAACTTCAACCCGGAGGACCTGCAGGATGTCGCGGGTATCGCGGACGTGCAGGACAACGGCTCCGCGTTCATCCGCACCACCGGCTACCGCCAGTCCAACGCGGACGTCTACGTGCCGCAGAAGCTGGTGCGCCAGTCGGGCCTGCGCTCCGGCGACGCGGTGACGGCCCAGGTGCGCGCGAACGGCCAGTCCCACTCGCAGGGCAACGGCCGCAACCGCCGCAGCTACAACCAGGTTGTGCGGGTGGATGCCATCAACGGACAGACCACTGAGGCGGCGAAGGCGCGCAAGGAGTTCCACAAGCTCACCCCGCTCTACCCGAACCGCCGTCTGCGTCTGGAAACTGAGCCGAAGATCCTCACCACCCGCGTGATCGACCTGGTCATGCCGATTGGTAAGGGTCAGCGCGCGTTGATCGTCTCCCCGCCGAAGGCCGGTAAGACGACGATTCTGCAGAACATCGCCAACGCGATCGCCACCAACAACCCGGAGTGCTATCTCATGGTGGTGCTGGTGGACGAGCGTCCGGAGGAAGTCACGGACATGCAGCGCAGCGTCAACGGCGAGGTCATTGCCTCCACGTTCGACCGCCCGCCGTCAGAGCACACCGCCGTGGCCGAGCTGGCTATCGAGCGCGCGAAGCGCCTGGTGGAGATGGGCCAGGACGTGGTGGTCCTGCTGGATTCCATTACCCGCCTGGGCCGCGCGTACAACAACTCCTCCCCGGCGTCCGGCCGCATCCTCTCCGGTGGTGTGGACTCCAACGCGCTGTACCCGCCGAAGCGCTTCCTGGGCGCCGCCCGCAACATCGAGGAGGGCGGCTCGCTGACGATCATCGCCACCGCGATGGTGGAGACCGGCTCGGCCGGCGACACGGTGATCTTCGAGGAGTTCAAGGGCACCGGCAACGCCGAGCTCAAGCTGGACCGCAAGATCGCGGAGCGCCGCGTGTTCCCGGCTGTGGACGTCAACCCGTCCGGCACCCGCAAGGACGAGCTGTTGATGAGCCCGGAGGAGGCGCGTGTGATGCACAAGCTGCGCCGCATCCTTTCTGCGCTGGATCCGCAGCAGTCCATTGACATGCTGATCAAGCAGCTGAAGAAGACGAAGACCAACGGCGAGTTCCTCATCGGCGTGGCCAACTCCGCGCCGATGGCGCAGACGGAAAACGATGAGGAGGACTACTCCTAATGGCAGACAAGACGCAGGTTTCGCTTGTCGACGACTACGTTGCCGAATACCAGGGCATCCAGGCCCAAATGGGCGACCCGGAGGTTGCGGGTGACCAGGACCAATTCCGCAAGCTGTCCAAGCGCTACGCGGAGCTGCAGCCGATCATCAACGTCTACAACGACCTGACCCAGGCACAGGAGGACCACGAGGCCGCGGCCGAGATGGCCAACGAGGACAAGGAGTTCGCCGAGGAAGCCAAGCGCCTCGAGGGTGAGATTGTCCGCCTGGAGGAGGAGCTGGCCGACCTGCTCGCTCCGCGCGACGAGCACGACGGCGACGACATCATCATGGAGCTCAAGGCCGGCGCCGGCGGCGAGGAAGCCGCGCTGTTCGCCGGCGACCTGGCGCGCATGTACCAGAAGTACTGCGAAAAGCACGCCCTGACCTGGGAGGTCCTCGACGTCGCAGAGTCCGATCTGGGCGGTGTGAAGGACATGACCGTCGCGGTCAAGTCCAAGAACCCGTCGCGCGACGGCGCCTGGTCCAAGCTGAAGTTCGAGGGCGGCGTGCACCGCGTGCAGCGCGTACCTGTCACCGAGTCCCAGGGCCGCATCCAGACCTCTGCCGCCGGTGTGTACGTCTTCCCGGAAGCCGACGAGATTGAAAGCGTCAACATCGACGACAAGGACATCCGCGTCGACGTGTACCGCTCCTCCGGCAAGGGCGGCCAGGGCGTGAACACGACTGACTCGGCCGTGCGCATCACCCACCTGCCCACCGGCATTGTGGTGACCTGCCAGAACGAGCGCTCCCAGATCCAGAACCGCGCCCGCGCCATGCAGGTGCTGCAGGCCCGCCTGGACCAGCTCGAGCGCGAGAAGCAGGAGGCCGAGGAGGCCGAAGGCCGCGCGTCGCAGGTGCGCACCATGGACCGCTCCGAGCGCATCCGCACCTACAACTGGCCGGAAAACCGCATCTCGGACCACCGCATCAACTACAAGTCCAACAACTTGGACTCGGTGCTGGACGGCAACATGGACGACCTCATCGGCGCGCTGCAGACGCACGAGCGCCAGGAGCGTCTTGAAGCGGAGTAACGTTCGCTCCCACATCGCGAGCGCCGCAAACACGCTGCGCGAGGCGGGCGTCGACTCCCCTGAGGTGGACGCACGCCTGCTCGCCGCGCACGTGCTCGGCGTCGCGCCGCTGCAGCTGATGTTCGCCGACGCTCCGGCGGACTTCGGCGAGCGCTACACCGAGCTCGTCGCCCGCCGCGCCGCGCGCGAGCCGCTGCAGCACATCATTGGCACCGCCCCGTTTTACGGCGTCGACCTCGCCGTCGGCCCCGGCGTGTTCATCCCCAGGCCCGAGACTGAGATCCTCGCCGAGTGGGCGGTGCGAAAGCTTATCGACGCACCTCCGGCCCCCACCGTCGTCGACCTCGGATCCGGCACCGGAGCCTTAGCCATCGCGGTGGCCCGCGCCAGGCCAGACGCGAACGTCTACGCCGTGGAACGCTCGGAGGCGGCGCGCGCCTACCTGCAGCGTAACGTCGAGAAGCTTGCGCCCCAGGTCAACGTGGTGGCGGGGGACATGACCGACCCGGAGCTGCTCGCCGGGATCGGCGCGGACGTGGTGGTGACCAACCCGCCGTATGTGCCGGAGACGCCCGAGCTGCAGGCGGAGGTCTACGCGGACCCGCATGAGGCAGTGTTTTCGGGCGCGGACGGGATGGCGGCGATTCGCGGGCTCGTGCCCGTCGTCAAGCAAATGCTCAAAGATGGGGGCGCGGTGGGCATCGAGCACGACGACACCACCTCCGAGGCTGTGCAGGCTGAGCTGCGCGCCGGCGGTTTCGCGGACGTGCGCGCGCTGGAGGACATGACTGGGCGGGCCCGGTTTGTCACGGCGAGTAAGCTAGCCCGGTAACTGCCCGACGGCCAAGGAGCGAACATTGAGGGAAACGTACGACTGCCTCGACCCGCAGAAGCGCATCGAAGGCGTGCGCGCGGCCGCCGACGCCGTCCGGGCCGGCCGCTGCGTCGTGCTGCCGACGGACACCGTGTACGGCATCGGCTGCGACGCGTTCAACAACGACGCCGTGGAAACGCTGTTGGCCACCAAGCGCCGCGGGCCCGACATGCCGGTGCCGGTGCTGGTGGGCTCCTGGGTGACCATCCAGGGGCTCGTGCGCGAATTCACCGAAACCGCCAAGACGCTGGTCGAGGCGTTTTGGCCGGGTGGGTTGTCCATCGTCGTGCCCGAGGCACCCAGCCTGCCATGGAACCTGGGCGACACGCGCGGCACCGTGCTGCTGCGCATGCCGAACCAGCCGCTGGCGCTCGAGCTTTTGCAGGAGACCGGGCCGATGGCCGTGTCCTCCGCCAACATCTCCGGCAACCCGCCGGCGACCACCGCCACCGAGGCGCGGCAGCAGTTCGGCGACGAGGTGCCCATCTACCTCGACGGGGGCACGGCGGAGATCGGGGAGCCGTCCACAATCATCGACATTTCCGGGCCCGCGCCGCGGATCTTGCGTGAGGGGGCGATTTCCGCCGAACGCATTGGTCAGGTCTTAGGACTTGACCCGGAGAGCTTGCGGAGGAAGTAGCCGCCGATGAACGCCTCCGGTGTTCCGCTGCGTGAGCTGGGACTTGTCCTGCTCGTGGCGGCCGCAGTCACGTACCTGGCCACCGGGCCGGTGCGGTCCATGCTCGTGCGCACGGGCAGGGTGGCGGAGATCCGCCAGCGCGACGTGCACACGCAGCCGACCCCGTCGCTAGGCGGGCTGGCCATGTTCACCGGATTCTTGGCTGCCTACGGGCTCGCGCAGCAGTTGCCGGCGCTGACCCGCGGGTTCGCCCCAGTGACCCCGGAAATGACTGCGGTACTGGTGGGCGGGCTCGCCATCGTGCTCGTCGGCGTGGTGGACGACCTGTACGAGCTGCGCGCGCTGACCAAGCTAATCGGGCAGTTCGCCGCCGCGATCATCATGACCGCGCTGGGCATTATCTTCACCGTGTTCTATCTGCCGTTCGGGGAGGGCACCACGCTCATCCTGGATCAAGCCCAGGGCATGGTCTTGAGCGCGCTGTTTACGGTGCTGCTCATCAACGCAGTGAACTTCGTCGACGGCATCGACGGGCTCGCCGCCGGGCTGGGCATGATCGCGGGCTCTGCGATCCTGATCTACTCGCTGGCGGTGCTCCACGACCAGGGCGGGGCAGTCTCCGCCTACCCGCCGGCGATCATCTGCGCGATCCTGGTGGGGATCTGCGCGGGATTTTTGCCCCACAACTTCGAGCCCGCGCGCATCTTCATGGGCGACTCCGGGGCGATGCTGATCGGGCTGCTGCTCGCGGCGGCGTCCATCTCTGCTTCCGGCAAGATCAACATGTCGCTCTACGGCGCCGCCGACCTAGTGGCGCTGGTCAGCCCGATCATCGTTGTGCTGGCCGCGATCGCGCTGCCAGTGCTGGACCTGGTGTGGGCCGTGATCCGCCGCACCGCGCGCGGGCAGAGCCCGTTTGCCGCGGACGCAGGGCACATCCACCACCGCCTACTTCGGCTCGGGCACACGCACCGCCGCACCGTGCTGGTGCTCTACATGTGGGTCTCCGCCGTCGCCTTCGGTGCAGTGAGCTTTTCCGTGGTGCCGTTCAAAGTCGCGGCGTCGTTAAGCGTGGCGGCGCTGCTGGTTGCGTTTTTGCTCACGCTGGTGCCCTTGGCCAAGGGAAAGATCGGCCCGGCGGGTAGGATGACGCAGCGTGAAACCGCTTGAAGTCAACGACGCTAACGCCATGACCGACCACCGCAAGCCTCTCGTGCGCGCGCTGAAGGTGGCCAGCTGGGCGCTCGTGGTGCTCACTGTGGTCGCGCTGATGGGGTGGGGCGCCGCCCGCGACCTGCCCGGCATCTGGGCCGCGCTGATGGGCGTCGCAGTGGGCGGAAGCTTCGTGCTGCTCACCGCCGCAACCGTGCTGGCCACCTCGAACTCCACCCCGAACGCCACGATGGCGATCGTGCTCGGCGGCTGGCTGCTCAAGATGGGTGTGCTGGTGCTGTTTTTCCTGTGGATCCGCGGCTTCGACTTCTACGACCACCAGGCGTTCGGCATCACCACGATGGCGGCGCTAGTTGTCGCCCTGGGTGCCGAAACCTGGGGTCTGATTACCACCCGCACCACCTACCTGGATTAGAGGTACGCGCAAGCTGTGACAGACCTAACAGCAGGGCGGAAAAGCGTCCGAGCTGGGTAGTTGCCCGGTTTCGTGGGTTGGGGTGGTGCGTCGGGGGGACAACTACACAGGTAAAACCTACTTTGCGCGGACGGCCTGTTAGGATTACCGCTGGGTTTGTTCCGAGTCGATATTAACCCTCGTAAGCAGGGGAAACCGGCGCAAGAACGACATCCCCTGCCCCCGCGGAAGCAGATGTGCGACGGAGTCCGCCGCGGAGGCAGTCTTTGTTGAAGACGTCCATCGCACCGCGCGCCGAGCGCATCGGAGCGCGGCCCGAGAACGGGAGAGAACGCTGAGCGTTACAACTTTGGCCATGAAGGGTGAATTCCACGCACCTTCGCTTGGTCCAGAATTTTTCCCGGGGCAGACGTACGGCCAGCTCATTGGCGAAGACTTCGCTAATGGGTGGTTC
Source organism: Corynebacterium sp. HMSC034A01 (assembly GCF_001838175.1). Classification (NCBI taxonomy): domain Bacteria; kingdom Bacillati; phylum Actinomycetota; class Actinomycetes; order Mycobacteriales; family Corynebacteriaceae; genus Corynebacterium; species Corynebacterium sp. HMSC034A01. The sequence continues at coordinate 85,873 of NZ_KV835927.1, forward strand.
GCACTCGATCGCATCATGCTCGTCCGCCTGTTCATGGCGGCGATTTTGGTGCTCCTCTTTGTTATTGCCTTCCGGAACCCGAAGCTGGTTCCCAAGGGCTTGCAGAATGTCGCCGAGATCGGTGTCGATTTCGTCCGCGTGAACATCGCGGAGGACACGCTGGGGAAGAAGGACGGCAAGCGGTTCCTGCCGCTGCTGTGCACCATTTTCTTCACCACGCTGTTCATGAATGTCGCAACGATCATTCCGGGCCTGAACATCTCGCCTAACGCACGTATCGGCATGCCGATCGTCATGGCGGTTGCGGCCTACATCGCGATGATCTACGCCGGCGTGAAGCGCTACGGCATCGCATTTTTCAAGCACTCGACCGTGATTCCCGGCCTTCCGCCGCTGCTCCACCTCCTGGTGGTGCCGATCGAGTTCTTCTCGACGTTTATTCTGCGTCCGGTCACCCTGGCTCTTCGTCTTATGGCGAACTTCCTGGCTGGCCACATCATTCTCGTCCTGCTGTACTCCGCCACGAACTTCTTCTTCTGGCAGCTGAACGCATGGACGGCAGTGAGTGGCCTGACCCTCATCGCAGCGCTGCTGTTCACCGCATACGAGTTGATCATCATCTTCCTGCAGGCGTACATCTTCGCTCTGCTGACTGCGGTTTACATCGAGCTGTCGCTGCACGCGGATGCGCACTAACAAAGCGCGACCACACGGCCAACTGAATAACCCCACCATCTGTCACTCGCTCACCCGCACCCCGCGGGAGAGCACCTAGAAAGGGAACGACTTTCACATGAACGACATCATTCTTGCTCAGGCAGCGGAGACCGTGAACCGCTACGAGGGTCTCGGCACCATCGGCTACGGCCTCGCAACCATCGGCCCGGGCATCGGCATCGGCATGCTCGTCGGCAAGACCGTCGAGGGCATGGCTCGCCAGCCGGAGATGGCTGGCCAGCTGCGCACCACCATGTTCCTGGGTATCGCCTTCGTTGAGGCGCTTGCCCTGATCGGCCTCGTCGCCGGCTTCCTGTTCTAAAAAACACGAACGAGTAACCCGTACATTTTTTAGATCAGGAGCAACCAATGACTGACGTCACTGCATTCCTCGCTGCCGCAGAGGCCAGCGAGAAGCTGCCGCTGGAGAAGGAACCTTCCATTCTTCTGCCGGCAGCGTACGACGTGGTTTGGTCTCTTGTCGTTTTCATCATCGTCGGCCTACTTTTTGCGAAGTACGTCATTCCGAAGTTCCAGGAAGTGCTGGCGGAGCGCGAAGACCGAATCAAGGGTGGCATCGAGCGTGCTGAGGTCGCCCAAAAAGAAGCCAAGGCTGCCCTGGAGAAGAACAACGCCGAGCTTGCGGAGGCGCGCCACGAGGCCGCTGAGATCCGTGAAGCCGCCCGCACCCGCGGCAAGGAAATCGAGGCTGAGTCTCGTGCCCGCGCCGAGGAAGAGGCCCGCCGCATCATCGAGTCCGGTGAGAAGCAGCTGCTGGCCTCCCGCGAGCAGGTTGTCGCTGAGCTGCGCAACGAGATGGGCCAGAACTCCATCTCGCTGGCTGAGCGTCTGCTGGGCACCGAGCTGTCGGATTCGACCCGCCGCTCGAACACGATCGACGAGTTCCTGAGTGAGCTCGACCGCGTGTCGACGAGGAAGTAGGCGAGATGAAGGCAGCTAGTCGCGAAGCACAGTCGCACGTTACGGGCAAGCTTGAAGAGCTGATCCGGAACGCCGACAACTCCGTCGCCGTGGCTGCGCAGATCGGTACCGAACTGTTCCTCACCGTGGACCAGCTCGACACCGAGCGCGCACTGCGTATCGCCGTGGCCGACACGTCGCTGGAGTCCTCGCAGCGCGAGGGCATCGTCCGCGACGTTTTCGGCAACAAGGTTGCGGAGCCCACCTTGAGCATCCTCACCGCTGCAGCGCAGCAGGAGTGGTCGACTCCGCGCGAGTTCCGCGCCGGATTGGTCAACCTCGGCCGTCGCGCGCTGGAGCTGGGTGCCAAGGAACAGGGCCAGCTGGAGCAGGTGGAAAACGAGCTGTACCAGCTCTCTACGCTGCTCGAGGGGGAGAAGGAGCTGACTCAGCTGCTCTCCGACCGCACCGCAACCCCGGCGCAGAAGCGCGGACTGTTGGCTAGCGTGATTTACGGCAAGGTGACGATGTTCACCGAGGCACTGGCATTGCAGGTTATCGGCCGCCCCCACCACAACCCCGTCGACGACTTGGCCGAGCTGGCCGCGGGCGTCGCGGAGCTGCGTGGCAAGGCTGTCGCACGCGTGAAGTCCGCTGAGACGCTCAGCGACACCCAGCGCGATGCACTGGCCCGCAAGCTGGAGCAGATTTACGGTCGCGAGATGGCCATCCACTCTGAGGTTGACCCCAGCCTCCTCGGCGGAATGGTTGTCCGTGTGGGCGATGAGGTCATCGACGGTTCGACGCGCGGGAAGATTAACCGCCTGCGCACCGACATGGCGGCCCAGGCGACCAAATAGAAAACAACATGCTGGAAGAAACTACCGAGAGCAGGAAGAACATGGCGGAGCTGACGATCTCCTCCGATGAGATCCGTAGCGCGATAGCGAACTACACCTCGAGCTACTCCGCGGAGGCCTCCCGTGAGGAGGTCGGCGTGGTGACTTCGGCTGCAGATGGTATTGCCCAGGTTTCCGGGCTGCCAGGTTGCATGACGAATGAGCTGCTCGAGTTCCCGAACGGCGTCATTGGCGTCGCACAGAACCTCGAGACCGACTCCATCGGTGTCGTGGTGCTGGGTAATTTTGAGACCCTTTCCGAGGGCGACGAAGTCAAGCGAACGGGCGAGGTTCTCTCGATCCCGGTCGGCGAGAACTTCCTCGGCCGCGTGATCAACCCCCTGGGCCAGCCGATTGACGGCCTGGGCCCCATCGAGTCCAACGAAGAGCGTGCCCTGGAACTCCAGGCCGCAGGCGTGCTCGACCGCCAGCCGGTCGAGGAGCCGCTGCAGACCGGCCTGAAGGCGATCGACGCCATGACGCCGATCGGCCGCGGCCAGCGCCAGCTCATCATTGGCGACCGCAAGACCGGCAAGACCGCAGTCTGCATCGACACCATCCTCAACCAGAAGGAATTCTGGGAGACCGGTGACCCGTCGAAGCAGGTGCGCTGCATCTACGTCGCCGTCGGCCAGAAGGGCTCCACCATTGCTGGTGTGCGCCAGACTCTGGAGGAGGCCGGTGCACTGGAGTACACCACCATCGTGGCAGCTCCGGCGTCCGACTCCGCCGGCTTCAAGTGGTTGGCGCCGTTCTCCGGTGCCGCCCTGGGCCAGCACTGGATGTACCAGGGCAAGCACGTCCTGGTGATCTACGATGACCTGACCAAGCAGGCCGAGGCATACCGTGCCATCTCCCTGCTGCTGCGCCGCCCGCCGGGCCGCGAGGCATACCCGGGCGATGTGTTCTACCTGCACTCCCGTCTGCTGGAGCGTGCCGCCAAGCTCAACGATGAGCTCGGCGCTGGCTCCCTGACCGCGCTGCCGATCATCGAGACGAAGGCGAACGACGTGGGCGCCTTCATTCCGACCAACGTCATCTCGATTACCGACGGCCAGGTCTTTCTGCAGTCCGACCTCTTCAACCAGGGCGTGCGCCCGGCTATCGACGTGGGTATCTCCGTGTCCCGTGTTGGTGGTGCCGCGCAGACCAAGGGCATGAAGAAGGTTGCCGGTAACCTCCGTCTGGACCTCGCCGCATACCGCGACCTGGAGGCTTTCGCGGCCTTCGCGTCCGACCTCGACGCCGCTTCCAAGAAGCAGCTCGAGCGCGGCCAGCGTCTGGTGGAGCTGCTGAAGCAGTCCGAGAACTCTCCGCAGGCAGTCGAGTACCAGATCGTGTCGATCTGGTCCGCGAACGAGGGCGTTTTCGACGTCGTTCCCGTCGAGGACGTTCGCCGCTACGAGGCAGAGCTGCACGAGGCCATCCGCGCCAACGCTCCGCAGGTCTACGACCAGATTGCGGGCGGCAAGCAGCTTGACGACGACTCCCAGGCCGCGATCCTGCGCGTCAACGAGGACCTGGCCCGCAACTTCCAGGCTTCCTCCGGCGAGCGCATCGTCCGCGAGGCCGAGGCGGAGCCGCTCGACTCCAAGCACGTGGCCAAGAACCAGCTCAACGTCAGCCGCTCCTAGTGCGCGTGAAACGCGACTAGGACTACTACATAAAGGAAGGGAGGAAACACCATGGCAACGCTTCGCGAATTGCGCGACCGTATCAGGTCCGTCAACTCAACGAAGAAGATCACGAAGGCCCAGGAGCTGATCGCCACCGCGCAGATCACCAAGGCCCAGCAGCGCGTCGAGGCGGCTAAGCCGTACGCCGACGAGCTGAAAGACGTCATGGAACGCCTCGCGTCCGCGAGCTCCCTGGCCCACCCCATGCTCCACGAGCGTGAGAACGGCCGGGTCGCGGCAATCCTCGTGGTCACCTCTGACCGCGGTATGGCCGGCGGTTACAACCACAACGTCCTGAAAAAGGCGGCGCAGCTGGAGCGCATGCTCACCGATGCCGGGTACGAGGTAGTCCGCTACGTCACCGGCAACAAGGGTGTCACGCACTTCAGGTTCCGCGACATGGACGTTGAGGGTTCTTGGACCGGGTTCTCGCAGCAGCCGTCGTGGGATGACACCCACGGCGTGCGCCACCAGATCATCGACGGCTACATGGCAGGCTCCGAGTCCTCGGTGCCGCTGCGTGTCGACGGTGCCGAAGCTGGTTCCGTGCGCGGCTTCGACGTCGTGCACGTTGTCTACACCGAGTTCGTCTCCATGCTGTCGCAGGAGGCGCGGGTCACCCAGCTCCTGCCGATTGAGCCGGTGCTGGAGGAGTTCAAGTACGAGCAGCAGGACATGCTGACCACTTCCGGCGATGTCCGCCCGGACATGAACTTCGAGCCCGACGCCGACACGCTGATGGAAGAGCTGCTTCCGGTGTACGTCTCCAGGTTGCTCTACTCGATCTTCCTGGAGTCCGCTGCAGCGGAATCGGCATCGCGCCGTACGGCTATGAAGAACGCGACGGACAACGCTACGGAGCTGGCTAACGACCTGTCCCGTGAAGCTAACCAAGCCCGTCAGGCAAAGATCACCCAGGAAATCACCGAGATTATCGGCGGCGCTGGCGCGCTGTCCGGTAGTGGAGAAAGTGACTAAATCATGACTACTGCTCACTCTTTTGATGAGCGCAACGACGAGCTGGCGGGTGCGGCTTCTGAGACCGACACCGCACCGGCTCAGGTCGAGAACACTCAGAACCCGCGCGGTTCTGAGAACGGCCGCGTCGTTCGCGTCATCGGCGCAGTCGTCGACGTGGAGTTCCCGCGTGGCGAGCTGCCCGCTCTGTACAACGCGCTCGAGGTCGACATCGACCTCGGCGAGATGTCCAAGACCATCGTGCTCGAGGTCGCCCAGTTCCTGGGCGACAACCTCGTGCGCACCATCGCCATGGCGCCGACCGACGGCCTCGTCCGTGGCGCCAAGGTGGCGGACTCCGGCAACCCGATCTCCGTGCCGGTGGGCGACCAGGTGAAGGGCCACGTGTTCAACGCGCTCGGCCAGTGCTTGGACGACCCGTCGGTGGGCGAGACCGGCGAGCGCTGGGGCATCCACCGCGAGCCGCCGGCATTCAAGGACCTCGAAGGTAAGACCGAGATCCTGGAGACCGGTATTAAGGTCATCGACCTGCTCACCCCGTACGTCAAGGGCGGCAAGATCGGCCTGTTCGGTGGCGCTGGTGTGGGCAAGACCGTGCTGATCCAGGAGATGATTACGCGTATCGCGCGCGAGTTCTCCGGTACCTCGGTCTTCGCCGGCGTCGGCGAGCGCACCCGTGAGGGCACCGACCTGTTCCTCGAGATGGAGGACATGGGCGTGCTGCCGGATACCGCGCTTGTCTTCGGCCAGATGGATGAGCCGCCGGGGGTCCGTATGCGCGTGGCCCTGTCCGGCCTGACCATGGCGGAGTACTTCCGCGATGTGCAGAACCAGGACGTGCTGCTGTTCATCGACAACATCTTCCGCTTCACCCAGGCGGGCTCCGAGGTGTCGACCCTGCTGGGCCGCATGCCTTCCGCCGTGGGCTACCAGCCGACCCTGGCCGACGAGATGGGTGTGCTCCAGGAGCGCATTACCTCGACCAAGGGCCGTTCGATTACGTCGCTGCAGGCCGTCTACGTGCCGGCGGACGACTACACCGACCCGGCTCCGGCCACCACCTTCGCCCACCTCGACGCGACCACCGAGCTTTCCCGTTCGATCGCGTCGAAGGGCATCTACCCGGCCGTGGACCCGCTGACCTCCACGTCTCGTATCCTCGAGCCGGGCATCGTCGGCGAGCGTCACTACGCGGTCGCGCAGAAGGTGATCGGTATCCTGCAGAAGAACAAGGAGCTGCAGGACATCATCGCCATCCTCGGTATGGACGAGCTGTCCGAGGAAGACAAGATCACCGTGCAGCGCGCGCGTAAGATCCAGCGCTTCCTGGGCCAGAACTTCTTCGTCGCAAAGAAGTTCACCGGCGACGAGGGCTCCTACGTGCCGCTCGAGGAGACGATCGACGCGTTCGACCGTCTCTGCGAGGGCGAGTTCGACCACTACCCGGAGCAGGCCTTCAACGGCCTTGGCGGTCTGGACGACGTCGAGGCTGCGTACAAGAAGCTGCAGGCGTAGGAGGGTAGAAGATGGCTGAACTTACCGCTCAACTGGTCGCGGTCGACCGCATGCTCTGGAAAGGCCAGGCAAGCATCGTCACCGCCCAGACCACGGAGGGTGAGATCGGCATCCTTCCTGGCCACGAGCCGCTCCTTGGCCAGCTCAAGGACAACGGTGTGGTGACCATCCGCCCGGTGGACGGCGAGCGCATCGTCGCCGCCGTCCAGGGTGGGTTCCTGTCCGTTGTGGGCGACAAGGTGACCATCTTGGCCGACTACGCGATCTTCGCCGACGAGGTTGACACCGCTGACGCGGAGTCCCACCTCCACGACGAGGACCGCGTTGTCAAGGCACGTTCCGAGGCGGAGCTCGCCGCGGTTCGCCGCCAGAGCCAGTAAAAGTCTCTGGCAAGGAAGGCATAGACGCCGACCGCCACGAACGCACCCCTTCCCGGGAAACCGGGAGGGGGTGTTTCGCATTTGTGCGATATGATCACTGGCAAATGTCTATCCAGCGTGGTCGAGGAGGTTGGGCCGGGATGATGGTCGTCGCAAGTGTTGCAGCGCTAGTCCTGGTAGTCCTCGCAGCGGCCGCGGGGTGGCGCTTTGCCATGGTGCGCAACTCCGGCGCGCGAGCGATGATGCGCGAGCTGCCGGCTGAGGGGATCCACGGCTGGCGGCATGGCGTGCTGCGCTACGACGGCGAGCGGCTGCTGTTTTTCAAGCTGCGCTCGCTGACGTTCCACCACGACGTGGAGCTGGATCGCCGCGGGGTGGAGTTCGAGGGGTTCAGGGACGTGACCGAGGGCGAACGCGAGTTCATGCCGGAGATCGGTCACGTCCTCCGCTTTACTGGCCCGCAGGGCGATTTCGAGTTCGCGGCGGACCGCCACACGGAGATGGGGCTGGTGTCGTGGGTGGAGGCGGCACCGGATGTGCGCCAGGAGCGTATCGACGTACGTTCGCTGGCCCAGCGCGCGCAGCGCGATGCAAACCAGCGTTAAGGGCGGCTGTACCCTGACAGGCATGCGTCTAGTCATAGCCCGTTGCTCTGTGGATTACGTCGGCCGCCTGGATGCGCACCTGCCTGAGGCAATGCGTCTGATCTTGGTCAAGGCGGACGGTTCTGTCTCCATCCATGCGGACGCCCGCGCCTACAAGCCCCTGAATTGGATGACGCCGCCGTGCACCACCCGCGTGGAGCAGGTGGTGGACGTGGACGGCGAGGACACCGGCGAAGAGCTGTGGATCGTGGAGAACCCAAAGGGCGAACAGCTGCGCATCACCATTTCTGAGGTGCTGCTGGACGAGACGAAGGTGCTCGGCGAGGACCCCGGCCTAGTCAAGGACGGGGTGGAGTCGCACCTGCAGGAACTTTTGGCGGAGCACATCACCACGCTCGGCGACGGCGTGACCTTGGTGCGCCGCGAGTACCCGACTGCGATCGGGCCGGTGGACATTCTGGCGCGCGACCCGCGAGGAGGCACGTTGGCGGTGGAGGTGAAGCGACGTGGCGGCATCGACGGTGTGGAGCAGCTCAGCCGCTACGTGGAGCTGCTCAACCGCGACGAGTTGCTGCGCCCAGTGCGGGGCGTGTTTGCGGCGCAGGAAATCAAACCGCAGGCACGCACGCTGGCGGGCGACCGCGGCTTCGAGTGCGTGACCCTGGATTACGACGAGCTGCGCGGCATCGAGTCCGCGGAGCTGCGACTGTTCTAATGCCGCGCAGGAACCGCCGGCAGCACCAGGCTCCCCGGTACGTGCTGCCCAAAGACGGCTCCACGTTCATCGGCACCCAAGAGATGGAGGGGCCGAGCTGGACTAACGGGGAGATCTTCAAGGTCCGCCAGATCGGGTCGGCGGCCGCGACGAAGTACTACATCTGCCCGGGCTGCAACCAGAACATCCCGCCCGGGGTGGCACATGTGGTGGCGTGGCCGCGCGACACCGGCCGCCGCGCGGACGACAGGCGGCACTGGCACAAGCACTGCTGGCAGCGGCGCTAGTATTGGCCGCATGATTGCAGCGTTTTCTGTGGCACCGACCATGACCGAAAACTCCAACGCGGAGATGTCCGACATTGTCGCCAAGGCGGTGAAGGTGGTCCGCGAGTCGGGCCTGCCGCACGAGACCACGGCGATGTTCACCACCGTCGAGGGGGAGTGGGACGAGGTCATGGACGTGATCAAGCGGGCGACGCAGGCCGTGGAGGAGGTCTCCCCGCGTGTGTCGCTGGTGGTCAAGGCGGATATCCGCCCCGGCTACGAGAACATGCTGCAGCAGAAAGTCGAATCCCTGAACAAGCACTTGGAGGCGTAACATGACCAACCCGCAGTTCACCGGCGGCGCGATCGATCTGGGCGCGCTCGCGGACCGCAAGGAAGCGGCGCAGTCCGGCTTCGAGCCGTTCATCACGGTCACCGAGGCCAACGTTGAAAAGGACATCTTCGAGCGCTCCATGCAGATCCCCGTGGTGGTGCTCATCGGCACGCCGCGCAGCCCGGATTCGGAGAGCCTGAAGGCGCAGTTTGCAAAGCTTTCGGCGGGCCAGCGGGCCTTCATGGTCGGCTACGTCGACGCGGATTCCACCCCGCAGGTCGCCCAGGCGATGGGCGTGCGTGTGCTGCCCACGGTGGTCGCGCTCGCGGGCGGGCGTCCGGTGGCCAACTTCGAGGGCAACCAACCGGCTGACGAGCTCAAGCAATGGGTGGGTGCCCTGGTGAGCCAGGTGGGCCCGCAGCTGCAGGGGCTTGCCGACGACACCACGCCGGCCGAGGAGGCCGAGGACCCCCGCCTGGACCGCGCGACGGAGGCGCTCAACGCGGGCGACTTCGACGCCGCCACGGCGGTCTACGACGAGATCCTCGCGGACGATCCGAACAACGCCGACATCACACAGGCGAAGGCGACCGTGGCTGTGCTCAAGAGGGTGCAGGGACAGGGCGAACCGGAGGGTGACGTCGAGAAGCTGCTGTGGCTCGCGGACAAGGAGTTTGTGGCGGGCGACCCGGAGGCGGCCTTCGACCGTCTGTTGGAGCACGTCAAGGCCGAGCCGCGCGCGAAGGAGCGGCTGCTGGAGCTGCTGACGCTTTTGGAGCCGGGTGATGAGCGCGTGATCGCGGCGCGCACCCGGCTTGCCAGCGCGCTGTTCTAGCGGCGCAGGATGTAGTACTGCGCGCTCATCGCTGGCACGTGCAGTTCGGCGGACTGCTCGAAGCGGTCCCACTCGGTCGGCTCGGTGGAAAGCACCTGCGGCAGGTCGTTGCCGGCGCCGCCGTAGACAGCGTCGTCGGTGTTGACCAAAAGCTCCCACTCGCCGGCCTCGGGAAGTCCCAGGCGGTAGTTGGGCTGGGAGGCGCCGGAGAGGTTCACCACGGCGAGGACCGGGGTGGCGTCCACGCCCCAGCGGATGTAGGCGAGGATGTTGTTCGAGGCGTCGTCGCCCTTGACCCACTGGAAGCCCATCGGAGTGTTGTCCTGCGAGTACAGCGAGGGGGTGTCGCGGTAGACGCGGTTTAAATCGCGCACGAGGCGCTGAATGCCGCGGTGATAGCCGTGGCCCCAATCGTCGGCAATGTTGTCCCAGTTCACGGAGTGCGCCTCGTCCCACTCGGTGGTCTGGCCCCACTCGCAGCCCATGAACAACAGCTGCTTGCCGGGGTGCGAGAACATGTAGCCGTAGAGGGCGCGAAGGCCGGCGGCCTTGTTCCAGTCGTCGCCGGGCATGCGAGTCCACAGCGAGCCCTTCCCGTGGACCACTTCGTCGTGGCTAAAGGGCAGCACGTAGCGCTCGGAGAACGCGTAGACCAGCGAGAACGTGATCTCGTTGTGGTGGTAGGAGCGGTGGATGGGATCCAGGGAGAAGTACTCCAAGGTGTCGTTCATCCAGCCCATGTTCCACTTCAGCGAAAAGCCGAGTCCGTCGGCGTCGGTCTGCGCGGTCACGCCCGGCCAGGCGGTGGATTCCTCGGCGATGGTGAGTACGCCGGGGTGCTCGCGCTGCACGGTGGCGTTCATTTCCTGGAGGAACTGCACCGCCTCCCAGTGCTCGCGGCCGCCGTACTGGTTGGGCAGCCACTCGCCGGGTTCGCGGGAGTAGTCCAGGTAGAGCATGGAGGCCACGGCGTCCACGCGCAGGCCGTCCAAGTGGAACTCCTCGCACCAGTACAGGGCGTTGGCCACCAGGAAGTTGCGCACCTCGCGGCGGCCGAAGTCGAAGACGTAGGTGCCCCAGTCCTTCTGCTCGCCGCGGCGCCAGTCGGGGTGCTCGTAGAGCGCGGAGCCGTCGAAACGCGCGAGCGCGAAGTCGTCTTTGGGGAAGTGGGCGGGCACCCAGTCCACCAGCACGCCGATGCCGTTGGCGTGCAGGGTGTCCACGAGTTTGCGGAACTCGTCCGGGCTGCCCCAGCGCGCGGTCGGGGCGTAGTAGCCGGTGACTTGGTAGCCCCAGGAGCCGCCGAAGGGGTGCTCCGCCACGGGCAGAAACTCCACGTGGGTGAAGCCGTTTTCCACCAGGTAGGGCACGAGCTCCTCGGTCAGCTGGGCGTAGTTGGAGCCCTGCTTCCAGGACCCGATGTGGCACTCGTAGACGCTCATAGCGGAGTTGGTGGCGTCGATGCCGGCGCGCGCGGTCATCCACTCTTCGTCGGTCCACTCGAACTCGCTCGGCGCGGCCACCACGGAGACGGTCTCCGGCGGGGTGAGCGTGCGTTTGGCCAGGGGGTCGGCCTTGTCCACGCGGGTGCCGTCGGCGGTCTGGATGGCGTATTTGTAGGTCGCGCCGTCGCCGATGCCGGGGATGAAAACCTCCCACACACCGGAGGAGCCGAGGGAACGCATGGGGTACTGGTTCGGGTTCCACTCGCAGAAGTCGCCGATGACGGCCACGCCCTGGGCGTTCGGCGCCCACACGGCAAACGAGGTGCCGCGGACCTCGCCGAGCGAGGTCTCGTAGGAGCGCACGTTCGCGCCGAGGACCTCCCAGAGGCGCTCGTGGCGGCCCTCGTTGATCAAGTGCAGGTCCAGCGAGCCCAGGGTGGGCAGGAAGTGGTACGCGTCCGCCACAATGCGCGGTTCGGCACCCGGGTAGGTGACGCGGAAGCGGTAGTCGGGCGCGTGCTCGTCGTCAAGCGAGATTGCCCAGATGTCGTCGCCGATGAGCTCCATGGCGCGGGCGCCGTTGTGGATGAGCAGCTCCACGCGCTCGGCGCCGAGGAAGCGGGTGCGCACGACGGATCCTGCGCCCACGCGGTGCCAGCCGTAGAAATCGTGGGGCGCGTGGTGCTTGCACTCGATGAGGCGCTGGCGGTCGCCTTCGGGGATGAGCAGGTCGGTGTTCATGAGCTTCCTTAGGGACGGTAGTCGTGGTCTGAGATCTGACGGTACGCAAGTGCTTCTCGACGAACCGAAGGCACCTCCGGCAACCGGAAAATATGCGCGACATTCTTCTCGGGGGCGAGGCGGATGAAGTTGCCGGTCTCGGCGGTGGTCCAGGTGTAGCGTTCGCCGGTGATCTGGTCGTGGACTTCGAAGGTTTCGCCGTCGTTGAGGCCGACCGCGGAGGCGTCGACACGCAGCATGCCCTCCTGGGTGGACGAAGGATCCAGGTTGACCACCACAAGCACCGCGTTGCCGGTCTCCGCATCGACCTTGGAGTAGGCGATGATGTTGTCGTTGGCGATGTCGTGGAAGCGGATCTGGCGCAGCTGCTGCAGCGCCGGGTTGTCGCGGCGGATGGTGTTGAGCAGCGTCAGGTACGGCTCGAGCGATTTACCCTGTTCCAGCGCGGCGGCGAAGTCGCGGTGGCGCAGCTGGTACTTCTCGCTGTCGTGGTACTCCTCGCTGCCTGCGGCGACGGGGCGGTCTTCGTAGAGCTCGTAGCCGGAGTAGACGCCCCACAGCGGGCTCATGGTTGCGGCCAGGGTGGCGCGCAGCGCAAACGCCGCCGGGCCGCCCTGCTGCAGCGAGGCGTGCAGGATGTCGGGGGTGTTGACGAAGAGGTTGGGGCGGGAGACGTCGGCGACGTCCACGAGCAGCTGGGCGAAATCGGTCAGCTCCGCCTTCGTGGTCTTCCAGGTGAAGTGGGTGTAGGACTGCGAGAACCCGGCCTTGGACAGCCCGTACATGCGCGGCGGGCGGGTGAACGCCTCCGCCAGGAAGATCACGTCCGGGTCCGTCTCGTGCACCTTCGAAATCAGCCAGTGCCAGAAATCCACCGGCTTGGTGTGGGGGTTGTCCACACGGAAGGTGGTCACGCCCAGATCCACCCAGTACATGAGCACCCGGTAGATCTCGGCGTAGAGCTTCTCCGGGGCGTTGTCGAAGTTCAGCGGGTAGATGTCCTGGTACTTCTTGGGCGGGTTCTCGGCATAAGCAATGGTGCCGTCGGCGAGCACGGTGAAGAACTCCGGGTACTCTGTCGCCCACGGGTGGTCGGGGGCGGCCTGCAGGGCGAAGTCGAGGGCGATTTCCAGGCCCAGCTCGTTGGCGTGGTCCATCATGTCCAGGAACTCGTCCTCGCCGCCTAAGTTCGGGTCGAAGGCGTCGTGGCCGCCGTGCTTGGAGCCGATCGCCCACGGCGAGCCCACGTCGCCGTCCTCCGGGGTCAGCGTGTTGTTGCGGCCCTTGCGGTTGACCTCGCCGATGGGGTGGATCGGCGGGAAGTACACGGTGTCGAAGCCCATGTCGGCCACGCGCTGCAGCTGGTCCGCGGTGGTGGCCCAGGTGCCGTGGACGGGGTTGCCCATCGCGTCCACGCCGCCGGTGGAGCGGGGGAACAGCTCGTACCAGGAGTTCACCAGCGCCTCGCGGCGCTCCACCAGGATGTCGGCCACGGGACCGCGGGTGACCAGCTCGCGCAGCGGGTACTCGGCCAGCACGTCGCGCACCTCACTTGAGACGCAGGGGGCGATGCGGTCGGCGAGCGGCAGCGTGTCGTCGAGAAGCAATGTGCGAGCGTTTTCCAACACCTGTGGCGAGGGGGTCTGGGCGATGGCCGCAGCGAACAGGTCCGCGCCATGGGCGATGTCGTTGGCTAGTTCCCTCTCCGTCTGTCCCGCGGCGAGCTTCTTCTCCACCGCGTTGCGCCACGTGGCCATCACGTCGCTCCACGCGTCCACCCGGTAGCGCCACAGCCCCTTTTCGCGGGGGATGAAGATGCCGTGGACGTAATCCGGGCGGTAGACCTCCTGGTGCATCGGCACCGAGAACTGCTCGCCGGAAGGCGACACCAGCACCAGCGTCGCCGCGATGGCGTCGTGGCCCTCGCGCCACACCAGCGCCGAAACAGGCACCACCTCGCCGACCACCGCCTTCGCGGGCAACGTGCGACCGGAAACCTGGGGGCGCATATCGTCGATGCCAAAGCGAGCAACCATTTTTCAGACCCTCTCAACCTGCCTGCATTCCATCAGCCAGGGTAGCGCGGGCCTCCCACACACGCGGGCCGAAATAGGTAAAGATGGATGCGTGAATGCGAGTGAGGAATTGGTGACAGACCCGGACCTGCTGGTGGACATGCGCGACGTGGAGTTCATCCGCGGCGGCAACACCCTTGTAGGGCCCGTGACATGGCAGGTGGAGCTGGACGAACGGTGGGTGGTCATCGGCCCCAACGGCGCCGGCAAGACCACCCTGATCCGCATGGCCTCGGCCCAGGAGTTCCCGTCCAAGGGCACCGTGTTCATCATCGGCGAGCGCGTCGGGGCCACCGACATGCGCGACCTGCGCGCGGCGATCGGTTTGACGTCCTCTGCGGTAGCCCAGCGCGTGCCGGACAACGAAAAGGTGGGCGACCTGGTGGTCTCCGCGGGCTACGCCATTTTGGGCCGTTGGCGCGAGGACTACGACGAGATGGACTACGAGCAAGCCCTCGAGGTGCTCGAGCAGGTCGGCGCGATCCACCTGATCGACCGCACCTGGGGCACCCTGTCCGACGGCGAGAAGAAGCGTGTGCTGGTCGCGCGGGCGGTGATGACCAACCCGGAGCTTCTGATCCTGGACGAGCCGGCCGCAGGCATGGACCTGGGCGGGCGCGAGGACTTGCTGGCCTACCTGGGCGATCTGGCCATGGACCCGGACGCCCCGGCGATTGTCATGATCACCCACCACCTGGAGGAGATTCCGGCTGGCTTCACCCACGCCATGCTGTTGGACGAGGGAGAGGTGGTCGCCCAGGGGCTCATCGACGACGTGCTGACCTCCGAGAACGTCTCTCGCGCCTACCACCAGCCCATCGAGGTCACGGTGGACGAGGGCCGCTTCACCGCGCGCCGGGCTCGCGCCAAGCGCGGGGGTGCGCACCGGGCGTAAGCCTGGGGGGTTTCGGCCATGCCCACGCAAAGGAATCGCACCCAGGGCGTGCTGACGCACGACGTCGGCGACACCATCGACGTCCACGAGCGCAGCGGGTTTCAAGGTGCCCGCCTGTCCGCGACGGTGATGCTGCTTCGCGACGGTGCGGACGGGCTCGAAGTGTGGATGCAGGAGCGCGTGTTATCCATGCCGAATTACCCCGGCATCACCGTCTTTCCCGGCGGCGGGGTGGATTCGCGCGATTTCCCGCCGCGCGCGTGGGACGACGGCGAGCTGTGGCTCGGCCGCTCCGCCATTTCCTTGGCCCGCCAGCTGGGCGTGACCAAGTACAAGGCGCACGCGCTGCTGTTCGCGGCGGTGCGCGAGCTGTTTGAAGAGACCGGCACGCTGCTCGCGGTGGACGACGACGGCGTGCTGCTGGGCGACGCACGCCCCTTCCACGAGCAACGCCTGAAGTTGGAATCACATGAGCTTTCGCTTACCGACGTGCTCCGCGAGTCCAACCTCAACGTCTGCGCCGACCTGCTGAAACCGCTCGCACGCTGGGTGGGGAAGTCTGAAAGCGGCAACTGGTTCGACACCTTCACCTTCGTCGCCGCCAACCCGGAGGGCCAGGAGCCGGACGCAAACACTGACGAGGCGGACGACGCCAACTGGTTTCCGCCGCAACTGATCTTGGAGGGGTGGCGCCACGGGCTGGTGCGGCTGGCCCCGTCGACGTGGGCGCAGCTGACCGAAGTGGCGCGGTTCAACGACGCGGAGGAAGCGCTGGCCGCCGCGTGGCGCGCGGACTTGTCGCCGGTGGTGGGCGACCCGGTGGACGACCTGCGCTACCACGACTTCTTCTCGTTCACGCCCATAGACAGGATTGGACGCCGCGGTGGGATTTAGCGTTGCAGAAGCCCGCTTTCTGGCGGCGCACGCTGGGGAGATCGCGGACGTTGCGCCGGAGGTGGCGCTGACTAAGCAGTCGGTGTTCGCGGACCGTGCGGTACTCGATGCCCGCTTCGGCGAGTACGCCCGCGCTGTCAGCGTGCTCATCTCCTCCCAGCGCGCCGCAGCGGGGAAGTTCCCGGAGGATTGGCTCACCGATGCCGACGCTGTGCAGCAGGCCACCCCGGCGCGCGTGGCGCGCGTGCGGTCGCAGCGGATCGCGGCGGCAGGGGTGGAGTTTGTCCACGACGTGACCTGCTCGGTGGGCTCGGAGGCGCCGGCCTTTTGTGATGCTGGCGTAACGTGGCTCGGCTCCGACCTGGACGCCGCTCGCCTGGTCATGGCCCGCCACAACCTTGGGCCGGACGCTTGGCTGGCCCGCGCCGACGCGCTCGCGCCGGTGAGCACGGGCGGGGCAGTGGTGGCCGACCCGGCGCGCCGGGCGGGCGGCAAACGGATCACCGACCCGGCGAAGCTCCTGCCGCCGCTGCCGGACCTGCTGGCCGCGCACGCGGGCCGTGAGATGGCGGTCAAGTGCGCGCCGGGCATCGACTACTCCGGCTGGGACGGCCTGGTCAGCGTGGTCTCCGTGGACGGGGGAGTCAAAGAGGCGTGCCTGTACACGCCGGGGTTGGCGGGCGGAGCACGCAGAGAAGCAGTAGTGCTCCGGGACTTCGAGGAGCGCGTCACCGACGCCGAGCCGGACGAGGTGGAGATCACCGAGCCGCGCAGGTGGATCATCGAGCCGGACGGGGCGGTGGTGCGCGCCGGGCTGGTGCGGCAGTGGGCGGCGCGCCACGGGCTGAGCATGCTGGACGAGCACATCGCCTACACCACAGGCGACGCAATCCCGGCCGGCTACAGTGGCTTCGAGTTCATCGAAGCGGTGCCACTGCGCGCGCTGAAGAAGACGCTCGCCGGCCACGGCGCGGGCAGCGCGGAGATCCTCGTGCGCGGGGTGGACGTGGACCCGGACCAGCTGCGTAAGAAGCTGAAGCTGCGCGGGGACAGGCAGATGGGTGTGGTGATCGCGCGCGTGGGCAACGACGCGGTGGCGCATGTGTGCGGCGCTCGCGTGCACGCCTAACCTGTGGGGCATGGTCTACCTCGATCACGCAGCCACTACTCCCATGCGCCAAAGCGCCATCGACGCGTGGGTGGAGCACGCGGGCGCCTTGAACGCTGGCAGCCAGCACGCCGCCGGGCGCAAGGCGAACGCGGTGCTTGCCGGCGCCCGCGAGCGCATCGCCACGGCACTTGGCGCGGACCCGGTGGAGGTGGTGTTCACCGGGTCCGGCACCGAGGCGAACAACATCGGGGTGCGCGGGCTTCACGGCGCCTCCGGCGGCGGCCGCGTGGTGTCCACCCCGATCGAGCACCCTGCAGTGCTCGAAGTCGTCAAGTCTCTAGGCCAGACCGAATGGCTGCCGGTGGGGCGAGACGGCGTGGTTTCGGACCTGTCGGCGTTGGATACCCCGGCCGCGGTGGCGGCGGTGATGTGGGCGAACAACGAGACCGGCGCGATCCAGCCGGTACGCGAGGTGGTCGCGCGGGCGGCGGCCGCCGGTACTCCGGTGCACGTGGACGCGGTGCAGGCGGTCGGACACATTCCGGTGGACTTTCACGAGCTCGGCGCAGCCACACTTGCGGCCAGCACCCACAAGTTCGGCGGCCCGCGCGGGATGGGCCTGCTTCTAGCGCGTCGTTCGCCGGCGCCCAAGCCGGTGATCCTGGGCGGCGGGCAGGAGCGCGACATCCGCTCCGGCACGGTGGACGTGGCTTCGGCCGCGGCCACGGCGGCGGCGCTGGAGGAGGCTGTCGCCGAAATGGGGCGGGAGCAACAGCGGATCGCGGACTTGCGCGATGCGGTGATTGCGGGGGTGAAAGAGGCGGTGCCGGAGGTGATCGTCGCAAAGCATGAGCCCTGTCTTCCGGGGCACGCGCACTTCATGTTCCCGGGCGCGAACGCGGACGCGCTGATCATGCTGCTGGACGCGCAAGGCATCCAGGTTTCGGCCGGGTCGGCGTGCGCCAGCGGTGTGCTGCGCATGAGCCATGTGCTGGAGGCAATGGGCTTTTCTGAGCGCGAGGCGATGGGCGCGCTGCGCGTGACGGTGGGGCGGACGAACACGCGCGAGGACGTCGACGAGTTTGTCGCCGCGATTCCGGAGGTGGTGGAACGGGCGCGGGCCGCCGGCGCCCTGTAACTTGCGTGTCGCGTGTGGTGCATGTGACTCGAGTGGTTTAGTGTGTCGGTCATGCAGATTTCTCGCCGCATCCGTACCGCAGCCGCCGCCGTGACCGCGCTCGCCTTGGGCCTGAGCGTGATCAACCCGGTGACCGGGCCCGCAGACGCCCAGTCCATCCCGGGCGTGGTCTCCGGCGTGGACGTGGCGGGCCACCAGCGACCGGGCGGCGCCGCCATCGACTGGCGCTCTGTGAGCACCGTCGGCGGCCAGGACTTCGCCTACGTGAAGGCCTCCGAGGGCGACGGCTGGAAGAACGATTTCTACGACGAGGACGCGAAGGCCGCAGCTGACGCCGGGCTGAAGGTGGGCGCCTACCATTACGCGCGCCCGGCGGAGGACCCGGTGGCGCAGGCGCGCTACTTTGCCTCGGTGGTCAACGACGGCCCGGCGACCCAGCTGCCGCCGGTGCTGGACCTCGAGGTCGACGAAGGCCTGGGCCCGGTGCAGCTGGCGGGTTGGACGCAGGCGTTCCTCTCCGAGCTGGAGGCGCGCACAGGCAAGCGCCCGATGATCTACACCTACCGCTACTTCTGGTACGAGCGCATGAACGATACCCGCGCCTTCACCTCGTACCCGCTGTGGCTGGCGGCTTACCAGAACCGCCCGCCGGCCCCGGTCGGCGGCTGGGACAAGCTTTCCTTCTGGCAGCGCAGCGATTCCGGCCGAGTGGTGGGCATCAACACGCCGGTGGACATGAACATCTTCAACGGCAACGCCGCGCAGCTGGGCCAGTTCGCGGCCGGTGACCTGCGCGCCGGCGGCGGCGTGCTCGAGCAGTTCCAGGTGCAGGACTCCGGCGAGCTGAAGGTGCTCGAGCAGGACAGCACCAAGCTCGTTGTGGCCATCCTCGCGCTCGCCGCGGGCGGTCTGGGTACGCAGCAGCTTATCGACGCCGCCCGCCTCGCCGGCTTCGACCCGACCGACGCGGACAACATCGCAAACCTCGTCCGCGCGCTGGCGGGCCAGGGCGAGCTGCCGATCGAGGACCTGCAGAAGATGATGGTCGGCGACTACCAGATCGGCGACCTGCTCATCCTGCTGGACAACGCCGCGAAGGAAGCGAACCGGGGCTAGTCGTGGCGAGGTTGCGTCGCTAAGCGGCGGCACCAGGCCTCGTCTTTGAACTGCGCCGGCACCCCGCCCTTGAGCAGGTTGCGGGTGAGCGCGTCGCTCGCCTGGAGCGGTGAGTTCGCGCCGATGAGCACGATGTTGCCGTAGCGGCGGCCTTTCAGCATCGGTGGGTCCGCGATGGCCGCGACGTGCGGGAACACCTCCAACATCCCCGCCAGCTCCTCTTTGGCCTCCTTGAGGTCCGAGTGCGAGCCGCAGTTGGCCACGTAGAAGCCGCCTTCGCTTAACGACGTCCACGCCGCAGCGTAAAACTCCACCGTCGTCAGGTTGCGCGGGGTGGTGGCGGAGGTAAACACGTCGCGGATGATCACGTCGCGGGTCGCTGGCTTGAACGCGTCGGTGACCTCGCGGGCGTCGCCGACGCGGATTTTCACGGTGGGGGACCGGGGGACGTCGAAAAGCTCGCGCGCAAGGACGGTGAGCTCCGAATCGATCTCGACGACCGTGCTGCGCGAGCCGGGCCACGCGGCGGCGAAGTAGCGGGCGAGGGTGCACGCGCCGCCGCCGAGGTGCGTCAGGCGCGACTTGGCCCTCTTTGTCTCCGGGTAGGCGTCGTTGAGGAAATCGGCCATCCAGCGCATGTACTCGAAATCCAGCCGGGTCGGCTCGCCGGGGACGACGTGGGAGCTGGGCACGCCGTTGACCAGCAGCACCATGGAGCCGTCGGGTTCGTGCAGAACTTCGGCGACGCCGGTGTCGATCTCGTGAAACTCACTTTTGGCAGCCATGGCTGGTGAGGTTACTAGAGGCGCGCGTCGGTCCCGCGCAGGTAGGCCACCGAGGCGGCCCAGCCGGCTGCGGCGAGTGCGGCCGAGGCGAGCACCACCGTCAGAACGGTCCCGGCGTCGATAGCGCCGGCGTCGGCGACGGCAGTGCTGCCCAGCCACAGCGTTTCCGACAGCAGCGCCGGCGCCGAGACGAACCGCACGCCGGGCATGCCGGAGGCGAGCGCGCCGAAGGAGATGAGGCTGGCCACCACGGCGATGCCGATGGGGGCCGCGAAGCTGCGGATGACCATGGACAGCAGCGACTGCCAGGCCGCCACCGCCACTATCGGCGCCAGCGACAGGAACGCGGCGGCGAGGAGGTGGACGGGGATCTCGCCCGGCACGCCGAGCACCAGTCCGACTGCGAGCGCGAGGATCACCAGCACCGCGTGCATGGTTGCGGCCGCGATGCTGATCGCCGCAATCTTGGAGGCAACCAGGCTGCTGGTGCCGCGAGTGGAGGTGAGCATGGTCAGCCAGTTGTGTCCCCGGTGCTCCACGCGCCAGGCGTAGGCGGCCAGCACGGCGATTCCGGCGGTGCAAAACAGCAAGCCGTAGAAGAGCATGATCTGGGAGAAGTAGCTGTCCCAGCCCGTAGACAGTGTCTCGGAATTGGCGGAGTAGTTGCTGGCGCCGATGCCGACAGCGATGAGCGGCACGAGCACCACCACCGCCCACATGTGGGAGCGCTTGAACTTCAGCAGGTCGTTTGTGATCAGATGCATGGTTTAGATTTCCTTCCGGTCCAGGGCCTTCGAACCTGCGGTGAACACTGCGGCGGCGAGGACAAGGTATGCGGCCCACAGCAACCAGCCGGGCTGGGTTGGAGTGACGCCCGACTCAGTGAAGCCGAACGGCAGCAGCACGGCGTAGTAGCCGAAGGGGTTGATCGCTGCGAGCCAAGACGGGGAGAGCAGTGCAGCGATGCCCAGGAACCCCCCGACGATGCCGACGCCGAGCACGACGATCTGGGAATCGACCACCGCCGCGAGCAGCAGCATCACGGCCAGCAGCGCAATGCTGGTACCCACGGCGCCGAGACCGAAGCGCAGCCACGTGGAACACATCGCCGCGTCAGGTGCGGGTGCGCCCATCGCGACGGGCAGTGCGAGGGTCGCGGCGAATTCGAGTGCGATGAACACGACCACGATCAGGCTGGCAACGCCGAACTTGCGGGTGAGCAACGTTCCCGGCCTCGTACCGGCAATCGCGTTGAGCCGCCACCCGCCGCTCGCGTGCTCCGTGTCGACGATGCGGCTGGCCACCAGTGCCAGCTGCAGGGGAGTGAGAAACGCCAGGGCCATGTCCAGCCCGACGAGGTGGCTCGCCCACTGGGTGTGCGGGTCGGCCTGGAAATCGGCAATGAGATCGCCCGCGAACAGGTTCATGCTGGTAAACAGCACGATGCCGGCGCACATGAGCAGGCACAGCCACACAATCTTGGTGCGCTTGAGCTTGGCAAATTCGACCATCATGCACCCATCACCTCCTTGCCCGTCAGGCCGATGAAGACGTCTTCCAGGCTGCGGCGCTTGCGCACCACCTGGTGCAGCGCCACGCCGTGGGAGACGAGGTGGGCGCAGGTCTCGGCGACCTGGGCGTCGCTAAGCCCGGAAAGCTCCAGGCCACCCTCGACGAAGGTGGGATGAAGTGCCCGCAGCACCTCGGCGGCGGCATCGGGGTGAGGGGTTTGGATGAACACGTCCGGCAGTTGCGCGCTGTAGAGCTCGTCCTGCGAGCCCTGAAACACCAGCTTGCCGTGGTTGATGATGGTCAGATCTGAGGCCATCTTCTCAATCTCGGACAACAGGTGGCTAGACACCAGCACGGTGCGGCCGTGGTCGCGGGCGAGGCTGATGATCAGCTCGCGGATCTCCTCGATGCCGGCGGGGTCGAGGCCGTTGGTCGGCTCGTCCAGGATCAGAAGCTGCGGGTCGCGCACCAGCGCCATCGCGATGCCGAGGCGCTGCTTCATGCCCAGCGAGTAGTTCTTCACCAGCTTGTCCATGTGGTTGTCCAGGCGCACCAGCTTCACCGCGTGGCGCGCCTGCTCCTTGTCGGTGCCGAGCAGGCGGGTGACAATGCGCATATTCTCCCCGCCGGTTAAGTGCGGGTAGGCGGCCGGCGCCTCAATGAGCGAACCGACGCCCGAGAGCACCTCCGCCCGGTTGGCGCGGGTGATCGGCTGGCCCAGCATCGTGATCTCGCCGCCAGTCGGCGCGATCAGCCCGAGGAGCATCTTCATGGTGGTGGACTTGCCGGAGCCGTTCGGCCCTAGCAGCCCGTGCACCACGCCCGGCTGGACTTCGAGGTCGAGGTCGTGGACAACGTCTGTGCTTCCGTAGGTCTTGGTCAGACCCCGGGTGTGAATGATCGGTGTTGCCATGCGTTCAAGGTTCGCGCATGGCAGGGGGTAAACGCGTCGGCGCAGGGCACGATTTTGGGCGTGATACCCAGGTATGACGCGGCTTAGGAATCCAGCAGGTCCGCCCGCGAGACCAACCCGGTGCGGTACGCGAAAAGGGCCGCGTGCACCCGGTCGCGCGACTGCGTCTTCGCCAGCACCCGGCCCACGTGCGTCTTCACCGTGGGCATGGAAATGAACATCCGCTCCGCGATCTCGCAGTTGCTCCAGCCCCGGGCAATCGCGACGAGCACCTCGCGCTCGCGCTCGGTGAGCTCGCCCAGCGCGAGGCGGTCGGTGGGGGACAAGGCCACCGCATCTTCAGTCGGGGCAGCAAGCTTTGCGACGATCCGGTTCGTCGCCCTCGGCGAAATCACCGCGTCACCGCCTGCAACCGTGCGGATCGCGTCCAGCAGCGCCTCCGGTTCAGCGTCTTTGAGCAAGAACCCGCTCGCGCCCGCGCTGATCCCGCCGAGCACGTAGTCCTCGTCGTCGAACGTGGTCAGCACGATCACCTTCGTGTCCGGGTGGTGTTGGGTGATGCGCCGGGTGGCGGCGATGCCGTCGAGGACGGGCATCTGCACGTCCATAAGCACTATGCCCACCGGATCGCTGGCGCATACCTGCACTGCCTCCTCGCCGTTAGCGGCGAGCCAGCGGACCTCCATGTCCGGCTGGGAGTCCAGCACGTTGCGGATGCCGTGGAGAAACAGCGCTTGGTCGTCTGCGAGTCCGAGAGTGATCATGAGTTCAGCGGGATCCTTGCCGTTGTGGTCCAGGTGCCGGTGGGGTTGGCCGATGCGGACACCGTGCCGCCGGAAAGCGCTGCGCGTTGCCGCATCCCCTCCACGCCGTGGCCCGGACGCGTGGCCGCGCCGGGAGCGACCGGGTTCGTCGTTTCTACCACGACGTTATCTGCGCCCCAGCGCACCGCGAGCTCGGCGCGGCCGGTGCCGTGCTTCATGGCGTTGGTCAGGGATTCTTGCATGATGCGCTGCACGGTCAACGCGGTTGCCGGGGCCAGGTCCTCGGGAGGGGCGCCCTGGGCGGTGTAATCAACGTCGAGACCGCCTGCGCGGCTGGTGGCGACCAGGCCGTCGATGTCCAATTCCGTCGCTGGTTCCAGGGGGCGCTGCTCGGCGCTTCGCAACAGCTCCACCACGCCGCGCATCTGGCGCAGCGAGTCGCGGCCGACGCCGCCGATGGTGTGCAGCGTCTCGTCCTTCGCCTCCGGGGTGGCGGCGAAGCGCGCGCCGTCGGCCTGCGCGACAATGACGGTCAGCGAGTGGGTGACAATGTCGTGGATCTCGCGCGCGAGGTGGGCGCGCTGCTCCTGGGCCTCGCGCTCGAACTGCTCGCGCTGTCGGGCCAGATCCTTCTCCGCGGTCTCCTCGGCCCGGCGGCGTAGCTCTCCGAACAGCAGCGCCACGGTCAGCAGAATGATGCTCCAGAAGACGTAGGGGAGCCGCTCAACCGGCTCGAGTGCGGTGAGCGCGGGGACGACGAACGCGGTGGCTGCGGCGTCGCCAAGCAAAAGTGCAGCCGTGGCGATGTCGCGGTGCGGGGCAGGCAGGTGGCGCCTGGCGATGTAGGCGGCGAAAGGCGCCACGGCGATCGTGCCGACCGGGAGTGTGTCGCAAAACGCCGTGGGAATGAGCACCGCGACAATCGCAGCGAACGTTTCCAGGGGCCAGCGCCAGCGGGTAAACGGGGCCACAACGGCGCAGGCCAGCAGTGCGAGCCCGACGACCAACTGCCGCGAATCCGGCAGCAGCCCAACTAGGCAGGGGACCAGCATGAACGCTGCCATGCTCGCATTGCGGATGCGCACTGCGCGGGTGGTGGAAAAGTTCATGGCCGTCCACGCTACTTGCCGCCGCGAGCAGTCGCGTCGTACCGCGGTATGACGTTTAGGACTTCACCATTCGCGCGATTGCGGCGGACGCCTCTTCGATCTTGGCGTCGGCTTCCTGCCCGTCGCTGATCGCATTGGCAACACAGTGCTTCAAGTGGTCGTCCAGCAAACCCAGTGCTACGCCCTTCAGCGCCGCGTTGACCGCACTGATCTGGGTGAGGATGTCAATGCAGTAGGCGTTTTCGTCGATCATGCGGTGGATACCGCGGGTTTGCCCCTCGATTCGTTTGAGCCGGGCGAGGTAGCGGTCTTTATCGCTGATGTAGCCGTGGTCGTTCATCATGGGCCTCCTGAGTGGTGTGGACGGTGCCGGGTCACTTGGACCGGTTAAGCATCCGGTCGGTGCTGCTCTGCGGGGTGAGGTCGAGGCGGCGGAGCAGCTGCGCATTGAGGGCGACGACGACGGTCGAGGCCGACATCAGAATTGCGCCGACGCTCATCGGCATCACGAACCCGATTGGGGCGAGGATACCGGCAGCCAGCGGAACGGACAGCAGGTTGTAGCCGGCCGCCCACCACAGGTTCTGCTTCATCTTCCGGTAGGTCGCACGGGAGAGCTCGATGACCGAAAGCACCGATCGCGGGTCGGAGCTTGCCAGGACGACGCCCGCCGAGCCGATGGCCACGTCTGTGCCGGCACCGATCGCGATGCCGACATCGGCCTGGGCCAGCGCGGGGGCGTCGTTGACGCCGTCGCCGACCATGGCGACCTTGTGGCCCTCGCCTTGCAGTTCCTTGACTTTCGCGGCCTTGTGCTCGGGACGCACACCCGCGAAGACCCGGTCAATGCCCAGATCCTTGGCTACGGTGTCCGCGACGGCCTGCGCGTCGCCGGTGATCATCACGACTTGAGCACCCACAGAGTGCAATGCGTCGACGGCGTCGCGGGACTCGGGGCGGATCTCGTCGGCAAGCCGGAGTGCTCCGATCACTTCGCCGTCGGCGAGGACGTGGAGAATGATCGCGCCCTCCTTTCGCCACTCGTCTGCGATGGGGAGCTCTTCGGCGGAATGCTTCTCAAGCAGGTAGGGGCCGCCGACCTCGATTACCTCACCGTCAACAGTTGCCTTCACGCCCACGGCTGGCGACGAGGAGAAGTCGCTGGCACTCGGCACAGCCACGTCACGGGTCTCCGCCGCACCGGTGATGGCGCGAGCGAGTGGGTGCTCACTGTCCGCCTCGGCGGCCGCTGCCAGCGCGAGCACGTCTGCTTCCTCATATCCGCTGATGGTGTCGATCGCGGTGACGGTGGGTTCGCCTTTGGTGAGGGTGCCGGTCTTGTCGAACAACACGGCGTCGACGGTGCGCATGGATTCGAGAGCGAGCCGATCCTTGATCAGTACCCCACCGCGGGCGGCGCGCTCAGTCGCAATCGAGACGACCAGCGGGATTGCAAGACCTAGGGCGTGAGGGCAGGCGATGACGAGCACCGTAATGGTGCGCACTACGGCGTCGTTTGGCATGCCGACGACGGTCCAGACCACGGCGGTCAGAATGGCGGCGCCGAGGGTGAACCAGAACAACCACGCGGCGGCCTTGTCTGCGAGGCGCTGCGCCCGCGATGACGATTCTTGCGCATCGGTGACGAGCTTTTGAATGCCGGCCAACGCGGTGTCGCCACCCGTGGCTGTGACCTCGATGCGCAGACCCGAGTCTGTCGCGATGGTGCCAGCGACCACGTGCTCGCCTTCACCGCGGCGCACCGTTTTCGACTCACCGGTGACCATCGACTCGTCCATGCTGGCGCTGCCGTCGACGATTATGCCGTCGGCAGGCACGGACGCGCCGGGCCGCACGATCACGACATCGCCGACCTCAAGATCCGCCGGGGTGACCTTCACTACTTCGTCGCCGTCGATCTTCTCGGCCTCGTCGGGCAGAAGTGCGGCGAGCGAATCCAGGGCCGAGGTGGTCTGGGCGAGGGAGCGCATCTCGATCCAGTGCCCCAGCAGCATGATGACCACCAGCAGCGCCAGTTCCCACCAGAAATTCAGCCCACGGTCCAGCAAGTTCAGGCTCGCACCCCAGGAGGAGACGAAAGCGACCGTGATCGCCAGGGCGATCAGCAGCATCATGCCGGGTTTTCGTGAGCGGATCTCGGAGACAGCACCCGTCAAGAACGGGCGACCTCCC
This sequence comes from Corynebacterium sp. HMSC034A01, assembly GCF_001838175.1. Lineage (NCBI taxonomy): Bacteria > Bacillati > Actinomycetota > Actinomycetes > Mycobacteriales > Corynebacteriaceae > Corynebacterium > Corynebacterium sp. HMSC034A01. The sequence goes on from NZ_KV835927.1 coordinate 112,405, forward strand.
CAGAAGTAAATGACCGTGCCCAAGAGCGGCGAGATCCAGCGGGTCCATTCCGCGTCAGGCAGCTGGTAGCCGATGAGGTGGGTGAAGGTTTCGTTAAATCCGACGACCGGGATCGCGAGAACCAGCATGATCCAGAAGAGCCTGCGGAACTGGGCTACGTGATCGCCGTGGCCTGCGTGGCCCGCGTGGCCATGGCCTCCATGTTCTCCGTGGCCCGCGTGCTCTGTGTGGTTGTGGCCGGCATGGCCTCCGTGGTTGCTGTGTTCGTGATGGCTGGCGTGCCCACCGGGTTCGGTGCCGGAGTGGGCGTGTCTGTCGTTCATGGTTCGGTCCTCTCGGTGCAGTTCATCGTTGTGGTCGGTTCGGCCGTGCCGGGCGGCCTAGCACGACGGCCGTCTTCCACCTTAATACCCCAGGGGGGTATATGTCGAGGGGGTGTTTCCACGTGACCAGCCGGACGTTTCACCTTTCGCCTTCACGGGACTACACTGCGCCGACATGCGAGTATTGGCGGCCATGAGCGGGGGAGTCGACTCCTCTGTCGCTGCTGCGCGCCTTGTGGAGGCGGGCCACGACGTCGTCGGTGTGCACCTGGCGCTGAGCAAGGACGCGCAACAGACCCGCGAGTCCGCCCGCGGCTGCTGTTCCCTGGAGGACTCCGCCGACGCGCGCCGCGTGTGCGACCACCTGGGCATCCCGTTTTACGTGTGGGACTTCTCTGACCGCTTCAAAGAAGAGGTCATCGACAACTTCGTGTGGTCCTACGAGCACGGTGAGACCCCCAACCCGTGCCTGCGCTGCAACGAGAAGATCAAGTTCGCGGCACTGTTGGACCGCGCGGTGACCTTGGGCTTCGACGCGATCGCCACCGGGCACTACGCAATTATCGACGACCAGGGCAACCTCCGCCGATCCACCGACCCGAAGAAAGACCAGTCCTACGTGCTCGGCGTGCTCACCCGCGACGATCTGGACCGCTGCATCTTCCCGGTCGGCGACACCGAGAAGCCGCAGATCCGCGAGGAGGCGGCCCGCCACGGGTTCGCCACCGCGTCCAAGCCGGATTCCTACGACATCTGCTTCATCCCGGACGGCAACACCCAGGCGTTTCTGGGCCGATCCATCGGCATGCGCCCAGGCATGATCAAGGACACCGAGGGCCGCGAGCTGAAGGAACACGACGGGGCGTTCCAGTACACGATCGGCCAGCGCAAGGGGCTGAACATCCGCGTGCCTGCCGAAGACGGCAAGCCGCGCTACGTCACCGACGTGGACACCTCCACTGGCACGGTCACCGTCGGCCCGCGGGAGGCGCTGAAGGTCAACGAGATCACCGCCGACCGCCTGAAGGTGCTGCACCCAGCTATGGAGGGCGAGTTCGAGGCCAACGTGCAGATCCGCGCCCACGGCGGAGTCGTGCCCTGCACCGCGCGCGTTGAGGGCGATGCGATGACGCTCACGCTGCACGAGCCGCTTGAAGGCGTGGCGCGCGGCCAGGCGGCGGTGCTCTACCTGCCGGACCCGGACGGTTTGGGGGACATCGTGCTCGGCTCCGGAACCATCTGCGCCACTGCGTAACATCGGCTCCGTGACAACACTTCCTCCCACCGCGTTCGGCCTCGGGCCTCTGCCCGGCACCGACCTCGCGCAAGCCGCGGACGTGGTGCTCTCCGAGACCCCGCTGCCGCACGTCCCGCAGCTACCCGACCGCGGCGTCGGCTCGGATCTGATCGGCCGCACTGCCGCGATGCTGGAGATCCCCGTGGCGCGCGGGCCCAGAGGTTGGCGCGTGGCGGCCCGGGCAAGCAAGGATGCGGACCGGATGGAGCGCGACCTCGACCACCTCGAGGAGCTCTGGCACGGCAAGGCGGACACCGTGAAGGTACAGTTGGCCGGCCCGTTCACGCTCGCCGCCGAGATCGAGATGGCCAACGGCCACCGCATGATCACCGACCCTGGCGCGCTTCGCGACCTCACGGACGCGCTGTTGGAGGTGTGCGTGGGGCACCGGAGGGACGTCGAGGGGCGATTTGGCGCAAGCGTTTTGCAGCTGGACGAGCCGCGCCTGCCCGAGGTCGTCGCCGGCACGCTGCAAGGCGCGACCGACTTCGAGACCATCCGCGCGATCTCCGAGCCGGAGGAGACGCTCGCGCGCTTCGGCGAGCATCTGCTGCATACGCCCAAGCTTCTCGACGTCCCGTGGCTGACCTGCGACCCGCGCCGCGCCGACAAAGACGCGCTTGCCCGGCTGCTGGACGGTGGCACCCGTATCGCGATTCCGGTGATGGCCCCGCGCGAGCTGTACAACCTCTTCGACGAGCTGCAGATCGACCCGGCCACCACGACCGTAGACGTCTACGCCGAGTCTGCCCAGACTCTGGTGGACAGCGCGGCGAACTACCGGGCGGCGCGGGAGATGGCCGAGGCACTTACAGTGGAGGTATGAGTACGTCACTGCATTGGGATAAGAAGAAAGCCGATTTCTCGATGGGAATCGTCTTCGGCGTGATGTTCTTCGTCGTTTTCGGCCTCGTGATGGACGACATGTTGTTAGGCACCGGGATCGGCATCGCGTTCTTCGCCGCGTTTGGGCTTTTGTCGGGCAAGCGCGAGGCCGATTTTGACGGGCAGACGCTGCGCCTGGTGGAGAAGAAAGAGACCACAGAGCTCGACGCCGCAAGTATCGCCGACGTGATCATCAGCGAGTCGGGCGCGATGGTGGTGAAGACCAAATCGGGGGAGACGTACTCGGTCGAATCTGAGGGAGACAACCGGGGGCTGCACGACTTCGCGGAGAAGCTGCGCGCGGAGCTGGCGCTGAGCTAACCCAGCATCAGCCCAGCATGGGCCAGCCGGGCAGGACGCTCGAGGCGTCCCGGCCCTGGGACTCGAAGTAGCGCTTCCGGTCCTCCTGCAGCGTGAAGTACTCCACTGCCTGGTACTCCATGAGCTCGCCGGCATCCATCTGCGCGAGCTCGGGGTAGAGCTTGCGTACCTGCATCCACGCCACACGGGCGGCGGCGAACGCGTCGGCGGTGGCCTCGTGCGCGTTGTCCAACCGCACGCCGTAGTGCTCGCACATCGACGTCAGGTTGCGCGGGCCCTTGCGGTAGCGGTCCTTGGCGCGGTCGATCAGCAGGGGGTCGAACACCGGGCCGGTGACCGTGAAGTCGCCGGTGAGCTGGCGCAGCACCGTCAGGTCGTAGGGGGCGTTGAACACCACTAGGGTCAGGCCGTCCTCCCAGCCCTTCTTGATCGCCTCGACGGTCTCGCGCACCACCTCGTCGTGGTCGCGTCCCTCCGCGCGGGCCTTCTCCGTGGTAATGCCGTGCACCTTCGCGGCCTCCTCCGGGATCTCCACCCCGGGGTCGGCGAGGGTTTCGTTGGCGTCGACCTCGGAGCCGTCGATACGCACGAGCGCAGAGGTGACCACACGGGCCTCGCGCGGGTTGGCGGAGGTGGTCTCCAGGTCGAAGGAGAGCATGCGGGAGGCGTCGAAAGTGGCCATGAGCGACATTGTAATGAGCGCGCCGACACGGGCAGCGCGGACGCTAGACTCGGGTGCCGTGAGTGAAATTTCCGCTGATCTGCACCGTGAATGGGACGAGCTGGCCGCTGAGGTCCGCAAGCACCGGGACTTGTACTACAACGGCCAGCCGGTGATCACCGACGGCGAGTTCGACGAGCTGTTCCGCCGCCTTCAGAAGCTGGAGGAGGACCACCCGGAGCTGGCCGTGCCGGACTCGCCCACGAATGAGGTCGGCGCACCCGCCACCGACACCGCGTTCGCGGACGTCACCCACCCCGAACGCATGATGAGCCTGGACAACGTCTTCAACGAAGACGAGATGCGCGAGTGGCTCTCCAAGGCACCCGGTCCGTACCTCACGGAGCTGAAGATCGACGGGTTGTCCATCGACCTCGTCTACGAAAACGGCGAGCTGACGCGTGCGGCAACCCGCGGCGACGGCACCACCGGTGAGGACATCACCGCCAACGCGCGGGTGATCGAGGACATCCCGCAGAAGCTCACTGGCGACGCCCCGGCGTTCCTGGAGGTCCGCGGCGAGGTGTTCATCCGCCCCGAGGACTTCCCGGAGCTCAACGAGCTGCGCCAGAAAGAGGGCGGCAAGCCGTTTGCCAACCCGCGCAACACCGCGGCTGGTGGCTTGAGGCAGAAGAACCCGGAGGACGTCAAGAAGCGAAAGCTCCGCATGATCTGCCACGGAATCGGCGCGCGCGAGGGCTTCACCCCGGAAAGCCAACACGAGGCCTACGAGAAGCTCGCTGAGTGGGGCCTGCCGGTCAGCGAGTACACGCGCCGGGCCGAGACCGCCGATGAGGTCATCGAGGCGGTCAACTACTGGGGCGAGCACCGCAACGATGCCATCCACGAGATGGACGGCCTGGTGGTCAAGGTGGATTCCGTGGCCGAGCAGCGCGCCCTGGGAGCGACCTCGCGCGCGCCGCGGTGGGCGATCGCGTACAAGTACCCGCCGCAGGAGGTGACCACGAAGCTGCTTGACATCGAGGTCTCCGTCGGCCGCACGGGACGTGCGACCCCGTTCGCGGTGTTGGAGCCGGTGTTCGTCTCCGGCTCGACAGTGTCCATGGCCACGCTGCACAACCAGCACGAGGTCAAGCGCAAGGGTGTCATGATCGGCGACACGGTGGTGGTGCGCAAGGCCGGCGAAATCATCCCGGAGGTGCTCGGTCCGGTGGCGGATCTTCGCGACGGCACCGAGCGCGAATTCGTCTACCCCGAAAACTGCCCCGCCTGCGGCACGAAGCTCGCCCCCGCGAAGGAGGGCGACGCGGACTGGCGCTGTCCGAACACCCGCTCCTGCCCGGCGCAGCTGGCCACGCGCTTGGAGTACATCGCCTCGCGCGGCGCGTTCGACATCGAAGCCCTCGGGGAGAAGGGCGCGGTCGACCTCATCGCCTCCGGCGTGCTCGAGGACGAGGCGAAACTCTTCGATCTCACCGAGGACGACCTGAAAAAGTCCAGCGTGTACACCCGCAAGGACGGCGAGGTCAACGCGTCGGGCAAAAAGCTGCTTGCCAATCTGGAGACCGCCAAGGGCGCCGACCTCTGGCGCGTCATCGTCGCGCTATCCATCCGCCACGTCGGCCCCACCGCGGCCCGCGCGCTCGCGTCGCGCTTCCACTCGATGCAATCGCTTATCGACGCCCCCGTGGCCGACCTCGCCGAAACCGACGGTGTGGGCGACGTGATCGCCGAGAGCTTCAAAGAGTGGTTCACCGTGGACTGGCACCAAAACATCGTGGACAGCTGGGCCGCGGCCGGCGTGACTATGGAATCCGCCGAGGAGGACCGCGCCCCGCAGACCCTGGAGGGGCTGACCATCGTCGCCACCGGCACGCTGGAGGGCTTCACCCGCGATGAAATCAAGGAAGCCATCTTGTCGCGCGGCGGCAAGGCGGCCGGCTCGGTGTCGAAGAAGACCGACTACGTGGTCGTGGGCGAAAACGCCGGATCGAAGGCCGCGAAGGCGGAGGAGCTGGGCCGGCCGATCCTCACCGAGGCGCAGTTTGTGCAGCTGCTCGAGGGCGGCCCCGACGCGCTTGCGTAAGGCGCGCGGCGCTCAGGCCGATCAGTGCAGCCGCCCAGACGGCGAGGGCCCACCACAGCCAGATGGGGAACTGGCCGTTCCAGTTCACGCCGAATGAGAGCAACCACACCACCGCTGCGGAGATCACAGCGTTGACGAGGGCGTAAGTGGGGCCCTTGGCGTTCCGCACGGCGCTGAACGTCGCGGACGCAAGGAGCAGCAGGATCATGACGAGTGCGATCATCGGGTCTCCTTCATAAGGTCGATGCCGAGCGCGTCCACCCAGGCTTCGGTGTCGCCCGCGACAAACGCGGCGCGGCTGTGGTCGGTGCGCTCGGGGTCCCAGACCAACATGGTGCGGAAGCCGCCGGTGCCGCCGTTGTGGAACGTGATCTCCTGTCCGTCTTCGTCGAGGCTTGCCCAGCCATAGTCGGGCACACCGTGCGAGGACACCCATTCCACGTATTTCGCCATGTCGGCAGCAGTGGAGCGGATCGCGCCGGCCGGGGCCCAGCCGTCCATGTCCCACGGGCCGGCGGGGTGCCCGTTGGCGGCCAGGCCTGTGGGTGCTTCGTCGACGGTGCCCGGTAGCGCCACGTAGGTCGACGTCATGCCGGCGGGCTCGAAGATGCGGGTGCGCAGCAACTCGTCGTAGGGCATGCCGGCGTGTGTGGCAAGCAGTTGGCCGAGCAGCGCGTGGCCGTAGTTCGAGTACTGCTCCTCGCCGCGGTTGTTCAGCTCGGCGGAACCGGCGGCGTCGAGAATGTCTTGCGGTGTGTCGCGCCGGTAGGGGTTACCGCCATCGCGGATGTTGGCCGCGAACATGTCCGCGAGGCTGAGGCTTTCGGTGGTGGCGAGCCCGGAGGTGTGGTTGAGCAGCTCCTCGATGGTGACATCGGCAACGGGGGCGGAGGGGACGTCGATAAGCTCCTGCACCTGAGTGTCCAGGCGGAGCTCACCGGCCTCGATGAACTGGCGGACCAGCTCCGCATTGAATGTCTTGGTGATCGAGCCGATTTCGAACTCGCTGTGCTCGTCGGCGCCGAGGCCGCCGAAGCAGACCTCGCCGTCGTCGTAGGTGAAGGCGGCGAGGTTGTGGTGGCCGTTTTCCGCGAGGTGTTCGAGTGCGGAGGAGATTTCAGTATCGCCGGTGTGTTCAGAGGCCACGGAAATGTCGCGGGGGCCGGTGGAGAGCATCAACGCGGCGGCGAGGACAGCGGAGATTCCTCCGGTGGCAATGTTGGTAGCGCGCATCAGTGGTCCTCCCCGGCGATTACGATCGTCATGAGCGGGATGACGCGGGCCGGGGGAATCTCAAACATCCCGCCCTGCTTGCGCACCCAGCCGGCTGCCTGCAGCTCCTTCAGGTGGTGGTACGCGGTGCCGGTGGAGGAGACCAGCTCAGATTCGACCAGCTCCGTCACGCTCGCCGGTGCGGCTAAAAGGTGGCGCAGGATGGCGCCGCGGACGGGGTGCGCGAGAGCGGCGATGCGGTCCATCGCGTTGTCCCACGGTTGGTCCGTGATCCACGCCGTTGGGCGGATCCATTCGTAGGAGTAGGTGCCGGTCGGAAGCTCCACGTCGCCTTTGAAGGTGACTGTGCCTTGGTCCGCCTCGTTGCTGGAACTGGGGCGTGAGGTGGACTCGGGCGATGGGGCCTGTTCGAGCGCGGCGACGCGCGCTTCGAGGTCAGAGAGGCGTGCTTCAATCGGTTGCATGCTTTCTAGAATTACAGAAATCTAGAAAACGTGCAACGGTTGAGGCTTTGGCTAGCGCAGCATCGCGCCTGTGATGCAGCCGAGGTCGCCGATCTCGCGGACCTCGGACGCCAGGAAATCCGGCCCGCCCACGCGGCCGACCACCAGCACCATGTCGGTGCCGTGCAGGGGAGTGATGGTGAGCGATGTGCCGAGCTGGAACCAGGACTCCGGTGCCCAGTCGTCGAAGTCGGGCTGGAGGATGCGCGCGGCCTCGACGGGCGGCATCTGCGGGGTAGATCCGTCGTCCTCCGGCGCGGCGGGGGAGGCGGCGGCACGTGTGAGCCCGTCGTCGGAGGAATGCAGCACCACGGCCCAAGAAGAGGTCACAGCACTCGGCATGACGTCGACCAGCTCGCTGAGGCGGTCCTCGACGCTGCCGGACTGCGCCGCGATTTGGGCGAGCATCTGGATCTGCCCGCGGCGGTCCACGCGTCCGGTGAACGGGCGGATGGAATCCACCTCCGCGCCGTCGACAGAAGAGACGGCGGTGATCAGGGTGTCCGCCATCACACCGGTGGGCAGGGTGACCACGATGTCGTCGGTCACAGCGCCGTCGGTGGAGGTCTCCACAATGTCCACGGAGTTGATGTCGGCGTCGACCATGCCGAACGCCTCGGCGAGCTGACCAAGGCTGCCGGGGACGTCCGGAAGGGAAACGCGGATGAGGTACGACATGGCCTTATTTATAGCAATTCGGCACACCGGCAGCGGGTGTACGGTCGAAACCGCAGCAGTCTTCTAACTAAGGAGGAGCACGATGAGCCGCACCGAAATCCCGCAGACCACACTCGCCGGCGCCGAACCCCGCGCGGTCGGAGACGCGTTGCTTCGCGACGGCGCGAAGTTGGCTCGCGACGGCAAGGAGGTCGTCGTCACGGGCAACGCTCTCGCCCGCGAAGTGGCGGAGAACCCGGAACAGTTCTCGTCGGGTGTGTCGCGATTTTTGCAGTTGCCCAACGGCCTTGACGGCGAGAAGCACACCGAGATGCGTGCGTTGATCGATCGTTACCTCGCGGCGGAGGAGGTCGATCAGCTCGCTCCGATGTTCCACAAGATCGCGCGCCAGTTGGCAGAAGGAGCGCTGTCGAACGGCAAGGTCGACGCCGTCGGCGACTTGGGCGCCCAGTATGCGGTCCGCGCGATGACCGCCTGGCTCGGATGGCCAAGCGAGCTCGACGACACCCTCATTGCGTGGGTGGCCGACAACAACGCGGCAACGCGGTCCGGCGAACTCGAGCGCACAGCGGCGGTCGCCGAGCGTTTCGACGACATCATTCGCTCCGTCGTGCAGCCCCTCCAGAACAGCCCCGACGATTCGGTCACCTCGCGTCTCGTCCACGACGACAGTCTCGGTCGGCGTCTGGAATTCGAGGAAGTGGTCTCCGTGCTACGCAACTGGACTGCGGGAGATTTGAGCTCGATGGCCTACTGCATCGGGGTTGTGCTTGAAGCACTGATCGAACGCCCCGAGCTCCAGGACCGCCTCGCAGGCGGCGTTTCGCAAAAGGAGTTCACTGCGATCGCCGACGAAATCCTGCGCGCCGACTCGCCGTTTGTGAGCAACCGGCGAGTGACCACGTGCCCGGTGTCGCTCGACGGGCACGATCTGCCTGAAGGCCAAAGGGTGCGCATCCACTGGACAGCGGCAAACCGCGACCCGGAAACGTTTGCAGACCCGGACGGCTTCGAACCGGAGACGAACGCCGACGAGAACCTGGTCTGGGGCGCAGGGCCGCACGCGTGCCCTGGCAAGACGTTGTCGATCGTTGAGCTGCAAGCGTTCACCGAAGAACTCCTCGCGGCCGCGGAGGTCACCAGCGCCGGCGAGGGGGAGCGTGAGGTTCACCCGGTTGGTGGCTGGGCGTCGTTGCCGGTGCGCCTTACCGCCCGCGGGTAAGGGAATCGCCGTGACGTAAGATAAGGCGCGTTAATCGCAACCCACGTGATGGACGAAGGGATGGGACTGTGGCTGAGATTTCACGCGACGAGGTGTCGCGCATCGCACGCCTGGCGCGAATCGCGCTGAAGGACGAGGAGCTGGACGACATTGCCCAGCAGCTGGACACGATCGTGGACGCGGTCTCGAAGGTGCAGAGTGTGGACACTGCAGGTGTCACGCCGATGAGCCACCCGCACTCCATCGACGCTGGTATGCGCGAGGATGTGGAGAAGAAGACGCTGACGCAGGCCGAGGCGCTGGACCAGGCCCCGGCCGTGGAAGATGACCGCTTCGTGGTTCCGCAGATTCTCGGAGAGGGAGACTAGAAGGAAATGACGCAGTACACGATTCCGGCCGAAGGTCTCGTCGCAAAGCCAGCGCACGAGCTCGCCGCAATGATCCAGTCCGGCGACGTCACCTCCCGCGAGGTCACGCAGGCGTTCCTCGACCGCATCGCTGAGGTCGACGGCGAGCTCGGCGCGTTCCTGCACGTCGGTGCCGAGGAGGCGCTCGCGGCCGCGGACAAGGTGGACGAGCAGGTGAAGAACGGCGGGGAGCCGGCCTCCAAGCTTGCGGGTGTGCCGCTGGCGCTGAAGGACTTGCTGGTCACCACCGACGCGCCGACCACCGCCGCGTCCAAGATGCTCGAGGGCTACATGAGCCCGTACGACGCCACCGTGGTGGCCAAGCTGCGCGCGGCGGGCATCCCGATTCTGGGCAAGACCAACTTGGACGAGTTCGCCATGGGGTCGTCCACGGAGAACTCCGCCTACAAGCAGACGAAGAACCCGCACGACCTGGAGCGCGTCCCGGGCGGCTCCGGCGGCGGCACCGCAGCGGCGCTCGCGTCCGGCGAGGCCCCGCTGGGCATTGGCACTGACACTGGCGGCTCGATCCGCCAGCCTGCGTCTTTGACCGGCACCGTGGGCGTGAAGCCGACCTACGGCGGTGTGTCCCGCTACGGCGTGATCGCCTGCGCGTCCTCCCTGGACCAGGTGGGCCCGTGTGCGAACAACGTGCTGGACACCGCGCTGTTGCACGAGATCATCGGCGGCCACGACGAGTTCGACGCCACCTCCGTGGACCGCGAGGTGCCGGCGCTCGCAGACGCCGCCCGCGAGGGCGCGAAGGGCGACCTGAAGGGCGTGAAGATCGGCCGCGTGAAGCAGTTCGAGCGCCCGGGCACGCAGGACGGTGTGAAGGACGCCATCGACAAGGCCTACGCGCAGCTTGAGGCGCAGGGCGCGGAGATCGTCGAGGTGGATTGCCCGAGCTTCGAAGACGTCATGGGCGCGTACTACCTGATCCAGACCTCCGAGGTCAGCTCTAACCTCGCGCGCTTCGACGGTATGCGCTACGGCCAGCGCGTCGGCGACGACGGCACCCGCTCCGCCGAGGAAGTCATGGCCGCCACCCGCGGCGAAGGCTTCGGCGCGGAGGTCAAGCGTCGCATCATCCTGGGCACCTACGCGCTGTCCGTGGGCTACTACGACGCGTACTACCTGCAGGCGCAGCGCGTGCGCACCCTGGTGGCGCAGGACTTTGCCAAGGCATTCGAGTGTTGCGACGTCATCGCCGCCCCGGCCGCTCCCACCACCGCGTTCAAGCTGGGCGACAAGGTGGACGACCCGCTGGCGATGTACAACTTCGACCTGTTCACCCTGCCGCTGAACCTGGCCGGTCTGCCCGGCATGTCGGTGCCGGCGGGCGAGGCCTCCGACACGAACCTGCCGGTGGGCCTGCAGCTGATCGCCCCGGCCTTCGAGGACGCGCGCTTGTACCGCGTGGGTGCCGCTTTTGAAGCCAGCCGTTAATCCCTGGAATACCCTCGCAGCCCTGGCTGCGGGGTATTTTCTTGTCTTGATCGACCAGGGCTTCATGCCCGTGATCACACCACTTTTGCCTTTCGACGTCGGCTCCGCCGTGTGGCTGACCAGCATCTACCTGCTGTGCACGGTGGCCCCCATGCCGGCGACGGGCAAGCTTGGAGACGCCTTCGGGCAACGCCGCGTCTTCCTCATCGGTCTGGCCATCTATGTGGCCGCGCTGGTATTCGCGGGCGCGTCCTGGTCGTTCGGTTCACTGGTAGTGGCCCGCGGCCTGCAGGGTGCGGGCGCCGCGGTGTTCTTGCCTCAGGCGTTCGGCCTGATCCCGCGCGTGTTCGCGGAGGACAAGCAAGGCCGGGCGTTCGCAACCTGGGGCGTGATCGGCTCGGTGGCGTCGTTGATCGGCCCGGTCGTCGGCGGGGCAGTGGCGGACACCTTCGGCTGGCGCGCGGCGTTTTTCGCCCAAGCAGCACTTGGCGCGGTGGCGCTGATCGCCGGACTGGTTGCGCTGCCGCGGCTGCCGCGCAGCGGCGAGCGGGTGACCCTGCTGCCGGTGTTGCTTTCTTTCGGCGGGTTGGGACTGCTCGTGTACGGCATCCAGTTTGGGCAGTGGCCCTCGATCCTCTTCGGTGCACTGCTGATTGGCGTGCTGGTGCTGTCTGCCCGCAACGGCACCGACGACGGGTTCCTGCCCGTGGAGCTCATGCTCAACCGCTCGTTCGCGCTCGGCGCTCTGGGCGTGGCGGCGATGGGCTTTACCGTGGCGTCGATGTTCATCCCGCTGATGTACTGGCTGCAAACGGTCGCCGGTGCCTCGCCGACGGCTTCCGGTGCGATCACTGCGCCGATGTCCGTGTTCGCGCTCGTGCTCACCCCGGTGGCCGGGTACCTGACGGACCGTCGCGACCCAGGCAAGCTCTGCGCCGCGGGCTTCACACTCTCCGCAGTGGGGCTCGCGCTCGCCATAGCGCTGATCCACACCGGGGCCGGCGTGTGGTGGTTTACCGCAGTGACCTCGCTTCTGGGCATCGGTGGCGCGTTCGTGTGGGCGCCGAACGCGGCGGTGACCATGCGCGGCATCCCCGAGCACGAAACTGGGGCGGCCTCGGGGCTCTATAACACCGCCCGCCAGGTCGGCTCGGTGCTTGGCGTGGCTTTGGTGGGCGTGGTGCTCGCCTCCGGCGCCATCGAGTCCACGGCCGGGTTGGCGCTCGCGCTGCCGTGCGCTGCGATGCTGATCGGGGCGGTGTCGTCGCTTCGTCTTCGGGGGTAGCCTGGCAAGTATGCGACTTGCCACTTTGACCTCCGGCGGCGACTGCCCCGGCCTGAACGCCGTCATCCGCGGCATCGTCCGCACCGCGAACACGGAGTACGGCTCCACCGTCGTGGGTTACCGCGACGGCTGGGTAGGGCTGATGGAGGACCGCCGCGTCGACCTTTACGACGACGCCTACATGGACTCCCTCCTCCTGCGCGGCGGCACTGTGCTGGGCACCGGCCGCCTGCACCCGGACAAGTTCAAGGCCGGGCTGGACACCATCAAGGCCAACCTCGACGACGCCGGGGTGGATGTGCTTATCGCCATCGGCGGCGAGGGCACCCTCAAGGGCGCGAAGTGGCTCTCTGACAACGGCATCCCCGTCGTCGGCGTGCCCAAGACCATCGACAACGACGTCGCCGCGACCGACTACACCTTCGGCTTCGACACCGCCGTGTCCGTGGCCACCGACGCCATCGACAGACTGCACACCACCGCCGAGTCCCACAACCGGATCCTCATCGTCGAGGTGATGGGCCGCCACGTGGGCTGGATCGCCCTGCACGCCGGCATGGCCGGCGGCGCGCACTACACTGTGATCCCGGAGGAGCCGTTCGACATCGCCGAGATCTGCAAGGCCATGGAGCGCCGGTTCCAGATGGGGGAGAAGTACGGCATCATCGTCGTCGCCGAGGGCGCAATCCCCAAGGAAGGCACCATGGACGCCGGCCTGGGCGAGGAAGACGAGTTCGGCCACAAGACCTTCAACGGCATGGGCCAGATCATCGGCGACGAGGTGAAAAAGCGCCTCGGCTACGACGTGCGCACCACCGTGCTCGGCCACATCCAGCGCGGCGGCACGCCCACCGCCTACGACCGCGTGCTGGCCACCCGCTACGGCGTCCACGCCGCCCGCGCTGCCCACGAAAGCAACTTCGGCACCTGCGTGGCGCTGCACGGCGAGGACATCGAACTTGTGGCGCTCGAGGACGCCGTCGCGCACCTCAAGACCGTTCCGGAGCGCCGCTACACCACCGCGAAGGCCATGTTCACGTAGGCAGGTTTGTAAAAGTCGGCGAGCGTGCCGTCGGCGACCTTGGGGGACTTGCATCTAGGGGCCGTGTTCTGCCGACTTTTGCAAAACCGGCGACCCGGGAGGCCGGCCCAGTAGGGTCGGAAGACATGCACGACCGCATCCCCGACCCCTGCCGCTTGCTCATTGTCGGGATCAACCCCGGCCGCCTCACCGAGGAGGTGGATGCGCCGTTCGCGTTCCCGGGCAACCGCTTCTGGCCGGCGCTCGAGGCCGCGGGCATCACGCCCTACCGCGTCCACGCCAACGAGGGGCTCTCCGACAAGGACGCCGCCATGCTCGCCGAGCTCGGCATCGGGTTCACCAATCTGGTCAACCGCATGACGCCGAAGGCGTCCGACCTGACGAAGGCGGAGTTGGTTGCAGGAGGCGAGGTCGTGCGCGGAGTCGTCGAAAAGCATCGGCCCACAGCCGTCATGTTCGCAGGCATCGGGGCGTACCGCGATGCCTATCGACGACCAAAGGCCACCCGCGGCCTCCAACCCGAGACCCTCGCCGGTGTGCCGGTGTGGGTGGTCGGCAACCCCAGCGGGCTCAACGCACACGAGACGGTGGCCACGCTCGCTGAGAGTTACCGGGAAGTGTGGGAGGCGACGGCGCGGGAGCGACGGTAGAGCCACACTACCAGCACCCACAGCAGGATTGTCACTGCGATCGAGCCGACGAGTCCTGCTGTTCCGGGAAGCTCTTTGGAGGCGTTAAACGCGCCGTGGATCGCAGCGGCGAGGAGGAACCAGCCAGTCAGCCGGGACAGGCGCCAGCCAAGAGGCTGATCGGTGCGGCACAGGAATTGGCCGAGGCCCCACGCCGCCAGCCCGGTGTAAACGGCGTGCGAGAACGGGCCCATGGCAACCAGCACGAGCATGGACGCGACACCGTCGAAGTACTCGGACTGCAGATCGAGCGCCGCCTCGATCGCGGAATTGTTCACGGTCTCGGCGACGGTGTAGCCCGCGCCGACGGCCATGCCAGCAACGGCGGCCTCGACGGGCCGGCGCACCGGGGCGAAAACGGCGATGACGAAGAACACCGCCAGCAGCTTGGCCGTTTCCTCCGGGAACGGGGAAAACAGGTACGCCACCACGCCGGGCAGGTCAGCGGTGCTGGAGAGATAGGCGGAGTTGACCGGCGGGAGGACGCCGCACAAGGCCACGCCAGCCAACAGGTTGGCGGGCAGCCACCACGGGGTCCTTGGCCGTCCGGGGTGGCGGCGCAAAAGCAGCCACGCGGCTGCAACGGCGACGAGGACGAATGCGGCCGCCGCGGCGCCGAACGCAGGCGTCCACGGCATCTGGGTGAGCGTGTACAGGTAGCGCGCCACGCACGCCACGATGGCGAGGCCAACGATGCCTTGGAGGATGAGGTTCTTCTGCACTATTTGGCCTCCTCTGCGACAAGACGCTCGACGATCTCCCGGCCGTCTTCAGGCGCCGCGGCGTAGACCGTGAGGTCGCCGCGTTCGACGGCAGCGACGGAGACGCCGTCGCGGTGCACCGCGTACACCCCGGGCGCTGGCTGATAGAGATCGTCCGTGTCGATTCGCTCGCCGTCTGCTGCCAGCCAGTACATGCGCGTGACCGCGTTGGCGCGCTCGGCCTTGTCGGTCATGGTGTAGTCGGTGCGCAGCTGGATTTTCGTGCCGTCGCAGTCCCACACCCACGTGCCGGTGCCGTCTTCAGCACCGTTGGCAGAGGTCTGGGTGCATTGCAACGCGTTGCCGTCCGCGTCGCGCAGCGTGACGCCACCGGCGGACACCTCCGTGGTGGCGGGGCCGCCTTCCTCCGTTGCAGCCTGGGCGATGAACGGCGCCGCCAGGATGAGTGCTCCGGCCGCCACGATCCCTATCGCGCCGGCACGCGTATTTTTGTCAGAAAAATCGGGGTAATCCACCCGCGACAGCATAGGGAAACACTCTCTTGGTCGCAGCGGAGGCCTATTTATTCCGTTTTGCAGTAGCGTTTTACCCATGGCACTGCTGGAACAGATGGTCGGCGCCTACGAGGCGTGGATGCCGCATCAGCAACGCGAGTGGTACACCGCAGGAGAGCGGCGCGCGCTCGCGGTGCAGGAGATGCGCCCGCACGCGGAGCACACGGCCAACGCGGAATTCGGCGCCGGCTTCCGCGACCACCTAAAACCTCTCGGCGGGCCGGACGTGCCCGACCCGCTGGCGTGGGCGAACCGGCGCGTGGAGTTTGGGGACGGGCACTGGTCCGTCGCCGGGATACGCTTTTTAGGGCTGGATCCGGAAAAGCCGTTCGTGCACGTCGTCGCGACGTCCGTGCCGCCGCAGCACGACCGCCTAGGCAAGTACGCGGAGCAGCTGCACCGCGAGTTCGCGGACTTCGGCCCGCTGGCCATCCGCTTCGAACTGCCGAACCCGCCGGAGGACGCCGACATCGACCAGTGGATCATCGCGGGGCTCGTCTCCGAACTGCGCCAGAAGCCTCGCCGCCCGCATCATGAACGCGTCCGTCTCACCCCGGCAGATCCCGCTGAGACGGCAGAGTATGCCGATGAGGTGCTCGGCAACGTCGCAAGGCAGCGGCCCGAGGTGCGCACCTGGACGGAGGCCGCGACCCTGGAGCAGCTGCAACACTGCGCGGACACCGGCGCGCTGCGCCAGATCGAGGTGGATGGGCAGCGCGCGGGCATCATCGCCGCCGCCCGCGACGACGCAAACGGCATGCGCGGGTTCCAGGTCTACGAGTTCCTCCTCGACGACGTTGCCCGCGGACGCGGCCTCGCACCGGCGGCGATGCAGTTGCTTTGCGACGTCCTGCCGGCCCAAACCGGCGACACATTGTGGGGGACGGTGCACGTGGGCAATGGGCCGTCGATAGGCAATGCGCTCGCTGTCGGCCGCGAGAAGACCGCCGCATTTGTGTGGGTGCAGCGACGCGGCGAGCTGTAGCGCGGGCGCGCGGGGCGGGGCAGTAGACTGATGCGCATGACTGCGTACGACCTGATGGATTACGACGAAGTACTCGAAAAGTACGACCCCGTGATGGGCCTTGAGGTGCACGTCGAGCTCGCCACCGAGACGAAGATGTTCTCCACCTCATCCGCCCACTTCGGCGCGGAGCCGAACACGAACATCGACCCGGTCTCGCTCGGGCTTCCCGGTGCGCTGCCGGTGGTCAACGCCAAGGGCGTGGAGTGGGCCATCAAGATCGGCCTGGCGCTGAACTGCAAGATCGCCGAGTCCTCGCGGTTTGCGCGCAAGAACTACTTCTACCCGGACCAGCCGAAGAACTACCAGATCTCCCAGTACGACGAGCCGATCGCCTACGACGGCTACCTCGACGTCGTGCTCGAGGATGGCACCGAGTGGCGCGTGGAAATTGAGCGCGCGCACATGGAGGAAGACACCGGCAAGCTCACCCACCTAGGCTCCGCATCCGGCCGCATCACCGGCGCAACCGCGTCGCTTGTGGACTGCAACCGCGCGGGCATCCCGCTGATCGAGATCGTGACCAAGCCGATCATCGGCGCCGGCGAGCGCGCACCCGAGGTGGCCAAGGCCTACGTCGGCGCGCTGCGTGAGCTGGTCAAGGCCCTCGGCGTTTCCGACGCGCGCATGGACCAGGGCAGCATGCGTTGCGACGCCAACGTGTCCCTGCGCCCGGTCGGCCAGGAGGAGTTCGGCACCCGCACCGAGACCAAGAACATCAACTCCCTGAAATCCGTGGAGCAGGCCGTGCGCTTCGAGATGCAGCGCCAAGCCGCCGCCCTGGACAACGGTGAGGAGATTGTCCAGGAAACCCGCCACTACCAGGAGAAGGACGGCTCCACCTCCAAGGGCCGGCCCAAGGAGGAGGCGTCCGACTACCGCTACTTCAACGATCCGGACCTGCCGCCGGTGATTGCCAAGCCGGAGTGGGTCGAGGAGATCCGCGCGACCCTGCCGGAGCTGCCGTGGGTGCGTCGCGCCCGCATCCAGGAGGAGTGGCAGCTGCCGGAGAAGGAGTTCCGCGACCTGGTTAACGCCGGGGCGCTGGACCTGATCGTGGACACCGTCGAGGCCGGTGCCACGCCGGATGAGGCCCGCGCCTGGTGGGTCTCCTACATCAACGGCAAAGCCAACGAGGCCGGCAAGGACCTCGACGCGCTCGGCGTCACCCCGGCCGACGTGGCCCGCGTGGTGGAGCTGGTCAAGGAGGGCAAGCTGACCACCAAGCTGGGCCGCCAGGCCATCGACGGCGTCATCGCCGGCGAGGGTGACGTGGACAAGGTCGTTGCGGACCGCGGCCTGGAGGTCGTGCGCGACGACGGCGCCATCGAGAAGGCTGTCGACGACGCGCTGGCCGCCAACCCGGACATCGTGGAGAAGTACCGCGCCGGCAACAAGAAGGTCACCGGCGCCATCGTCGGCGCCGTGATGAAGGCGACGCAGGGCAAGGCCGACCCGGGCCAGGTCAACCAGCTCATCGCGAAGAAGCTCGCGGAGTAGGGGGGGACCCGGCTGCCTCGGCCGTAAAAGGTGAAAGGCAGATGGTGAAAATCCGCAGATCCGCGCGGATTCACCATCTGCCTTTCACCATCTGTAACGCAAAGGGGCACCCCATCACTTTCCGCCCGACCATGTAGGTACGTACCTACATGGAGGTTCGCATGGCAGCTATTTCAGCAAGAGAATTTCACCGGGACGTCAGTGCAGCTAAGCGTGTGGCGCTCGAGCAACCGGTCGTGATCACTGATCATGGCGAGCCTTCGTACGTGGATCTGTGAAGTATTTTGCCCTGCGCCCCTCGTACCGTGGGGACCGAAAGAGGCCCGGCAACGCAAAACCCCGGCCAACATTGCGTTGGCCGGGGCGAAGCTAGACGTCGTAAAGCGAATTATGCTTACTTGTCCTGAGACTTCTGCTCGGGCTTGACGGCGGGGAACTCGCCGGTCTTGTACATCTCCTCGTACGCCTCCCAGTGGATCTTGTCGCCCTCGTACTCGGGGGCGCCTTCGTACCCCTTGGACTCAGGATCCAAGGCGGGAACGTTCTTGACGTCGAAGTCGCTGGAGGAATCCGAGGTGAGGTCGGCAGCGACCTCCTCCTGGACGGACTGCCACAAATCCTGACCGCCAACGTGGGAATCGGAGGTCAGCGAGTCCACTTCGTCGCGCTCGGCGCGGGACAGCTCGTCCTCATTCGGATCCAGGGCGGTGGAAGCGAGCTCAGCGAGTCGCTCGCGGCGGCCGGTTTCTTCCTGGATGTTCTTGCGGTCGCGGAACCAGGCGACACCCATGACGATGCCCAGCACCAGGCCCAGGTAGCCAAGGACCGGGTACACCCAGCCGACCAGGTCAGCGAAGCCGATGAAGGACAGCGCGAAGCCGACGAGCACGGCAGCGAAGTAGTACGGACGGAACTTCTTCGGGTTGTCGTGGCTGAGGCGGCGGCCACTGGCGTAAAACATGCCGACAGCGGTGTTGTAAATCATCAGGTAAATGACGATGGCGACGAACACGCCCACGGCCGGGTGCATGTTGTCGAAGACCATGAGCAGCGGCATGTCCGCATCCATGGCGTCTTCCATGTTGCAGAACAGGATGAAGGTCAGGATCAGCAGCAGCACGGCGAAGATGATGCCGCCGAGCAGGCCGCCCTTACCCGCCTGCGCCGGGTTCATGTGGGAGCCGGCGAAGACAAGCATCATGGAGACGTCCATGATCATCACCAGGGTGGCGTAGTTCAGCGCGGTGATGAGCCAGTTACCGAACGTGCCCGATGCGCTCTGGTTTTGTTGCGAGAGCTCGTTGAGGTAGCCAAAGTCCGACGGCATGTCGGTCAGCGTGATCACGAACGCGGCGAGCAAACAGATAATCAGCAGCGGCGTGATGTAGGAGAAGACACTGGTGAGCCTGTCAATGTCCAGCAGGCCGGACAGGAGCAGCAGCACAACCATGATTGTCGAGCCTGCCCAGGTGGGGAGGCCAAACTGCTGCTCGAGGTTCGCACCCGCACCGGCGACCATGACGAAGCCGATGCAGAACAGTGTGAAAACGGTGGTGATGTCCATGTACCTGGACAGCCACGGACGCGAGACACTCCTGAACACGGCGCTGTGGTCCTCCGCCATGTAGTAGGAGCCGAGCTGGTAGACCCAGCCGCTGAAGATGGCGATTGCGCCGCCGGCGATAGCCGCACCGAGGATGCCCCAGTATCCGAAGGAGAGGAAGTACTGGATCACCTCCTGGCCGGACGCGAAGCCCGCGCCGACGGTGAGGCCGACGAGCGCGAGGGCGACTTTCATTGTTTTACCCATAATTTTCCTCAATGAAATCTAGTAAAAGAGCGGAGCCGAGGGTAACACCATTAAGGGCCCATTGCTAACCGACGACCACCGGTCCTCGCTGTCAACCGTGCAGCGCACAGGCTTAGATTTGCTATTCTAACGGCGCGTTACCAAGGATCAGTCAGTGTTTTCGCATACATTGTTTGCATGGCTAACAACCCACGTGATCTCACGCCCAACGAGCAAAATGATCTGACAAACCTGGATTCTCCTGAGGTGCCGGAGTACACGGGCGGCGCGAAGTCTGCCGCCGACGGCCTGTACACCCGCACGGGCAAGGCAGCCCCGACGGAGATTTTCCCGCGCGGCGAGCAAACCGACGGGCCGCTGATCCCGCAGGCGCCCGAGACCACCTCGTTTGAGAGCGCCTCTGAGACGGTCGCCGTGGACCGCGAGCCAACCTATGTCGCGCCGGCCCCCGCGTACGCGACCGACTCCGCCACCGCCACCGGCACCGACCCGGTCTACGCCGAGACCGCCGAGCCGGTTGTGGTGGAGGACGAGACCCGCCGCGGCACCACCGACCTGGGCCTTCTCCTGCAGCGTCTCGCACTCGGCGCGATGCTCATCATCCACTCGGTAGGGACATTCTTCCGCCTCGGCGGCAACGAAGGCATCTCCGGCCTGGAAGCGGCGTACGCCGACTACCCGTACGGCAACGGGCTCGCTGTGGTCGTTCCTACCCTCGAGCTGGCCGCGGGCGTTTTCCTGGTGTTGGGCCTGCTCACCCCGGTGGCAGCGCTGGTTGCCATCGCAGTGACCGGTTTTATGGCGCTGCACGCCTTCCACACTCAGACGGAAGGCTTCGACGTCTTCGCCTGGACCCCGGAGACGTGGGCGCCGGTGATGCTTCTGGCCGCGTCGCTGGTCGTGCAGTTTGCGGGCCCGGGCCGTTACGGCGTCGACGCGTCGCGCGGCTGGGCTAAACGCCCGCTGGTCTCTAGCTGGATCTGCGCGCTGCTCGGCCTGGCGGCAGCCGGGCTGATGTGGTGGTTCGGCACCGGCATCAACCCGGTCGCCTAGCTAGTCCACTCGTTAGTCGACAAGGCGCACCGCGCCCTTGTCGGCGCTGGTGGCCATCTTCGCGTACGCGCGCAGAGCCTTCGACACCTCACGGACGCGGTTCGGCGTCCAGGGGGTGTCGGAGGCTTCCATCGTTTCACGGCGCTGTTGCAGCTCTGCCTCGTCGACATCGAGCTTCAGCTCGCGGTTGGACACGGAGATGGAGATGGTGTCGCCGTTTTCAATCAGGCCGATCAGGCCGCCGGCTGCGGCCTCAGGGGAGATGTGGCCGATGGACAGCCCGGAGGTGCCGCCGGAGAAGCGTCCGTCCGTGATCAGCGCGCACTTCTTGCCCAAGCCTGCGCCCTTGAGGAACGACGTCGGGTGAAGCATCTCCTGCATGCCCGGCCCGCCCGCGGGGCCTTCGTAGCGGATCACCACAACCTCGCCTTCGAGCACTTCGCGGTTGAGGATCATGGAAACGGCCTGCTCTTGCGAGTCCACCACGCGCGCGGGACCGGTGAATTCCCACAGGCCCTCTTCGACGCCGGCGGTCTTCAAAATCGCGCCGTCGGGTGCAAGGTTGCCGCGCAGCACCACCAAGCCGCCGTCGGAGGTGAACGGGTGCTCGACGTCGTGGATGACGCCGTTTGCCGCGTCGGTGTCCAGCTCGGCCCAGCGGGCGCTCTGGGAGAACGCCTTCGTGGTGCGCTCGCCGCCGGGCGCGGCGTGGTACAGCTCCAGCGCCTCCTCGGTCGCATCCCCGCCGCGGATGTCCCAGTCGGAGAGCCATTCGCTTAACGACGGGTACGCGATCGAGTGCACATCCGCATGCAGCAGGCCAGCGCGGTTGAGCTCGCCCAGAATCGCCGGGATGCCGCCGGCGCGGTGGACGTCTTCGACGTGGGCCTCGCCGTTCGGCGCCACCTTGGACAGGCACGGGATCTGGTGGGACAGATCGTCGATGTCGTGCAGGTCGAAGTCGATGCCGCCCTCTTGGGCGGCGGCGAGGATGTGCAGGATGGTGTTGGTGGAGCCGCCCATGGCCATGTCCAGCGCCATGGCGTTGCGGAAGGCGTGCACGTTGGCGACGTTGCGCGGCAGGACGGATTCGTCGCCCTGGCCGTAGTAGCGCTCGCACAGCTCCATGACGGTGCGGCCGGCCTTTTCAAACAGTTCGCGGCGCGCGGTGTGGGTGGCAAGCGTGGTGCCGTTGCCCGGCAGGGACAGGCCGAGCGCCTCGGTGAGGCAGTTCATGGAGTTCGCGGTGAACATGCCGGAGCAAGAGCCGCAGGTGGGGCAGGCGTTGTTGGCGATTGCGTCGAGCTCGTCGTCGGACACGCCGTCGTTGGCGGACAGCGCGATGGCGTCGATGAGGTCGGACTTCGGCTTGGTCACCCCGCCGACAGAGAACGCCTTGCCAGCTTCCATGGGGCCGCCCGAGACGAACACGGCCGGGATGTTCAGACGCATCGCCGCGTTGAGCATGCCCGGGGTGATCTTGTCGCAGTTGGAGATGCACACCATGGCGTCGACAGTGTGCGCGTTAACCATGTACTCGACCGAGTCGGTGATGATCTCGCGGGACGGCAGGGAATACAGCATGCCGGAGTGCCCCATGGCGATGCCGTCGTCGACGGCGATAGTGTTGAACTCCTTGGGCACGCCGCCAGCTGCGCGCACGGCGTCCGCGACAATGTCGCCGACTTCTTTCAGGTGCACGTGCCCCGGCACGAACTGGGTGTAGGAGTTCACAATCGCCACGATCGGCTTACCAAACTCGTTTTCGCCGGTGCCGGTGGCGCGCCACAGAGCGCGGGCGCCTGCGGCCTGGCGGCCGATGGTGGTGACGCGGGAGCGAAGCGGGATCACGGTACTTACTCCTTATTCTCTGGGGTGGAAGCTGGCGCGGAGGGGCGCGGTCCCGGCAGGTCCGGGTGCTCGGCAACGTAGGCGTCGTACTCTTCGCGGGTGAGCAGCACCTTGTGGCCGCCCTTGTCGATGATTTCGTACTTGCCGTCGGCCGCCTCCTGGGCGGCTGTGATCACGTCGGTGATGCGGCCGTTGGATGCCTCAGCCAGGTCGGGAAGGGAATTGAAGGTCACGCCTGGCAGCGGGTGCTCCGTGCCATTGACGGTCACCGCGCTAACGTCAGGGCCCTTGAAAGCGAGGCCCTTCAGGTCGCGCCACGGCAGGGTGACGTTCTTGCGCACCAGGTATTTGGCGGTAATGCCGCGCTCGTCCACGGTGGTGGAGGAGACGAGCACCCACGCCAGCCAAATGGCGGGGAAGATCAGCAGCCAGGCCAGGTACTTCGGTGCCCAGAGGATGCCCATGAGGGCGATGCCGGTGGCGAGCACGATGGCGAGGATGTGCTCGCGCGTCGGCTTGAAAACGTGCTGGGTGTGCTCCGGCGTGTCAGTCATAGTTGGGGATGGTAGTCACCTTTGGTGCGTCGATAGGCAATAGCCCGCAATTTAAATACTTGAATAAAAACCCCCGCGACGTTGCCTGGGCCACTACAGTTCTAAATCGTGATCAACGAGCGACTTGTAATTATTCTCTCCCGACGGCGCTTGCCGTAGCGGGTGCGTTTTACACGCCGCTGACACACCAAGCGCCCTCGAGAGCACGACGCTCGTCGGGGGCTTTTGTTGTATGAGATCGCGATAACAAGCACAGTCGAGCTAACAAGGAGCCTTCACGTGGCAGCTTCAGAGAAAAGAAAGCCCGAACGCATGACGGGTGCGGACGCCGTCGTGCGCAGCCTCGAGGAACTGGGCACCGAGATCGTATTCGGTCTGCCCGGTGGTGCAGTGCTCCCGCTTTACGACGCGCTGTTCCGCGCCGAGAAACTACGCCACGTACTGGTGCGCCACGAGCAAGGCGCAGGCCACGCAGCGGAAGGCTACGCGGTGGCCTCCGGCAACGTGGGCGTGTGCATCGCCACCTCAGGACCGGGTGCGACCAACCTGGTCACCCCGATCGCCGATGCCTACCTGGATTCGGTGCCGATGGTGGCAATCACCGGACAGGTCGGCTCGCCGCTGTTGGGCACCGACGCCTTCCAGGAAGCGGACATCCGCGGTGTGACCATGCCGATTACCAAGCACAACCTCATGGTGACCAAGGCTGAGGAGATCCCCAGCGCAATCGCCACAGCGTTCCATATCGCCTCCACCGGCCGCCCTGGCCCGGTGCTGGTGGACATCCCGAAGGATGTGCAGAACGCGGAGATCGAGTTCGCCTGGCCCCCGAAGGTGGACCTGCCGGGCTATAAGCCGAACACGAAGCCGCACAACCGGCAGATCGCGCAGGCCGCGAAGATGATCTCCAAGGCGAAGCGCCCGGTGCTCTACATCGGAGGCGGCGTGGTCAAGGCGAACGCGCATAAGCAGCTGGCGAAGTTTGTGGAGGCCAGCGGTATCCCGGTGGTGACCACCCTGATGGCGCTCGGGACGTTCCCCCACGACCACCCGCTGTACCTGGGCATGCCGGGCATGCACGGCACTGTGCCGGCGGTGGGCGCGTTCCAGGAGTCCGACCTGCTTATCGCGATCGGCGCGCGTTTCGACGACCGCGTCACCGGCGACACCGAGACCTTTGCCCCGCACGCGAAGGTCATCCACGCCGACATCGACCCGGCCGAGGTGGGCAAGATCCGCCCGGTGGACGTGCCCATCGTCGGCGACGCGAAGCGGGTCCTGTCCGAGCTCACCGACTACTTCGGCGAGAAAGGAAAGGTCAAGGCGCCCAGCATTGAGCCGTGGATCGAGCGCTTGATGGATTTGAAAGAGCGCTTCCCGCGCGGCTATGACACGCACACCGACGGCACGCTGGCGCCGCAGTACGTGCTGGAGACGCTGTCGAAGACCGCCGGGTCTGATGCGATCTACGTCTCCGGTGTGGGCCAGCACCAGATGTGGGCGGCCCAGTTCATCGACTACGACAAGCCGCGGCACTGGATCAACTCAGGCGGCGCAGGAACGATGGGCTTTTCCATCCCGGCCGCGATGGGGGCGAAGGCGGCGATGCCGGACAAAGAGGTCTGGGCCATCGACGGCGACGGCTGTTTCCAGATGACCAACCAGGAGATCACCACCGCCGCCCTCGAGGGATTCCCCATCAAGGTCGCGTTGATCAACAACGGCAACCTGGGCATGGTGCGCCAGTGGCAGACACTGTTCTACGACGGCAACTATTCGCACACCAAGCTCGGCGGCGAGGTCTACGTCCCGGACTTTGTGAAGCTGTCCGAGGCGCTCGGCGCGGTGTCGTTCCGCGTCACCTCCGCCGACGAGGTGGAGGAGGCGATTCAGCGCGCCCGCGAGATCAACGACCGCCCGGTGGTGGTGGAGTTCGTCGTCGGGGAGGACGCGCAGGTGTGGCCGATGATCGCCGCCGGCACTTCCAACTCCGACATCGAGTATGCGCGAGGAATGCGCCCGTTCTTCGGCGAGGACGAGTCTGCGGCGGAGACGCCGGAGGCCATCAACGACACCATCGAAGCGCTCGAGCAGGAGGGAAACTAACCATGACACAGCCCGAACAGATCACCCGCCACACACTGTCGGTGCTCGTCGACGACGTCGACGGCATCATCACCCGCGTCACCGCGCTGTTTACCCGCCGCGGCTACAACCTGGTCTCCCTCGTCTCCGCGAAGACGGCGAAAGACGGCATCAACCGCCTCACCGTCGTCGTGGACGCCACGCCCCATGCGGTCGAGCAGATCACCAAGCAGCTGTACAAGCTCATCCAGGTGCACAAGGTGCTCGAGCTTGACGACGCCACGTCTGTGGGCCGGCAGCTCCTTCTGGTGAAAGTCAACGCGGATAACCTGACCCGTCCGCAGGTGGTGGACGCCGCCAACCTGTTCCGCGCCCGCGTGATCGACGTGGCGGTGGACTCCGTGATCATCGAGGCCACCGGCAATTCCGCCAAGCTCAAGGCATTTCTTGAGGTGATGGATACCTTCGGCATCCGCGAGCTGGCTCGCTCCGGTTCGGTGGCGCTCTCGCGCGGATCTAAGACAATGGCAAAGTCCGAGTAACTCTCAACAACTCGAGGCGGTTGTGTCATAATGTGAAATAACCGTCTCACAGAATGAAGGAAGTGACGCACACATGGCAATCGACGTTCTCTACGACAACGATGCAGACCTGTCCCTGATCCAGGACAAGAAGGTCGCCATCATCGGCTACGGTTCCCAGGGCCACGCCCACGCGCAGAACCTGCGCGAATCCGGCGTTGAGGTGGTCGTCGGCCTGCGAGAAGGCTCCAAGTCCGCCGACAAGGCGCGCGAGGCCGGATTCGAGGTCAAGACCAACGCGGAGGCCGCTGAGTGGGCCGACGTGATCATGCTGCTGGCCCCGGACACCTCCCAGGCCCAGATCTTCACCGAGGACATCGAGCCGAACCTCAAGGACGGCGACGCGCTGTTCTTCGGCCATGGCCTGAACATCCACTTCGACCTGATCAAGCCTGCGGACAACATCACCGTCGCCATGGTCGCGCCGAAGGGCCCGGGCCACCTGGTCCGCCGCACCTTCGCAGACGGCAAGGGCGTGCCGGCGCTGATCGCAGTGGAGCAGGACCCGCAGGGCAACGGTAAGGAACTCGCCCTGTCCTACGCCGCGGCAATCGGCGGCGCACGCGCAGGTGTCATCCCGACCACTTTCGAAGCTGAGACCGTCACCGACCTGTTCGGCGAGCAGGCCGTGCTTTGCGGCGGCCTGGAGGACCTGATCATGTCCGGCTTCGAGGTGCTGACCGAGGCAGGCTACGAGCCGGAGATGGCGTACTTCGAGTGCCTGCACGAGATGAAGTTGATCGTGGACCTGATCTACGAAGGCGGCCTGGCCAACATGAACTACTCCATCTCCGACACCGCGGAGTTCGGCGGCTACCTCTCCGGCCCGCGCGTCATCGACGCAGGCGCAAAGGACCGCATGCGCGAGATCCTGAAGGACATCCAGGACGGCACCTTCACCAAGCGCCTCGTTGCCAACGTCGAAGGTGGCAACAAGGAGCTGGAGGACCTGCGCGCGAAGGTCTCCGAGCACCCGATTGAAAAGACCGGCGAAGAGCTACGCGACATGATGAGCTGGGTCAAGAACCCGCTCACCGACACCGCTCGCTAAACAGGCAGCGACCACGCGGCGGAGGCCTGAGGTCTCCGCCGCGTTTTTCGTGTGCGATCCCGCAGCGATCCCGCAGCGGTCCCGCAGCGGTCCCGCACGAGAAAACCCCGCCCTCTCAATTTGGGAGACGCGGGGTAAAGGGTTGTTAGCGACTAGTTGGTCGCCTCAGCCTCAGCGCCCTCCGGTGCGAGGGTCTCGGTGATCTCGTCGACGATGTTGGTCTCGGTGACCGTCTCGTCTGCCGGCTCAGCTGCGGACTCCTCAGCGCCCTCAGCTGCGGACTCCTCCGCGCCACCCTCGACGGTGGTGGTCTCGGAGACAACCTCGGTTGCGGCGGTGGTGGTGGAGGTGACGGTTTCGCCCTCATCGTTGTCGCCGGAGAACAGGGACCACAGCAGCCACAGCAGCAGCAGTGCGACCAGGATGCCCAGCAGCCACTTCCACCAGCCGCCGCCGCTGTTGGACTCCTCAGTCACCGCGGTGGAACCTGCGGTGGAGCGGGCCGGGGTAGCGGCGGTGCGCTCGGTGGTGGTGCGCTCAACGCGGACATCCTTGTCCGGCTCGACGTTGGTGCGGTCGACGTTGACGTCCTTAACGCGGTCGGCGCCCTCGATGTCGCCGCGGCCACGCACGTCGTTCAGCTTGTCCTGGCCGAGGTTCTTCGCGTCCTGGGCCTTGTCCTTGCCGAAGTCCTTAGCGTCGTTGGCGAAGTCCTTCGGGTTGCGCTTCGGGTCGATGGGGTTGTTCATTGTAAATTCCTTTCGTGCTAACACAAGTGCTGGCATAACGTTTCCGTCGGACGCAAGGCTGTGCCAGCATCCGCGGTGAACGACCGCCCACTGTAACAAAACTTTCGCAAGCACCGCGGGAAAATATGTGCTAGACGTCTCATTTCGTCCGGTGTTTTCCGAGGACTCCCGGGGTGGCGGGGTGCAAAAGGAATAGTTTTCAATAAGTTGTCATTAAGCGAAAAGGTGCATACCGTAGGTCGTCGAGAGGCAATGTGAAAGGGACCGAAATGCACGATCACCACAACCACGACCACGCCCACGGCGCTCCGAGACGCGCGCTCGCAGTCGCACTGGCGATCACCGGCACGGTTTTCGTCGCGGAAGTTGTCGGCGGATGGCTCTCTGGGTCGATGGCTCTACTCGCGGACGCGATGCACATGCTTTCCGACGCCGCGGGGCTGATCATCTCCCTTCTTGCCATCATCGTCGGACAAAAGGCCGCTTCCGCAACCGCGACGTACGGCTACCGGCGCGTGGAAGTGCTCGCTGCACTGATCAACGCGGCCACTGTGCTGGCAATTTCCATCTGGATCGTGGTCGAGGCGGTGCGCAGGTTGCGCGACCCGCAACCGGTGGAAACAGGACCGATGATGGTCATCGCGATGATTGGCCTGATCGCGAACGCTGCTTCGGCATGGGTGCTCTCGCGCCACCGGGAGGGCTCGATCAACGTGCAGGGCGCGTACTTACACGTGCTGGTGGATATGTTCGGCTCCGTCGCAGTGCTGGTGGCTGGCGCGGTGATTGCGTGGACCGGGTTTACCGGTGCTGACGTGGTTGCCTCCCTGGTTATTGCGGCACTGGTGCTGCCGCGGGCTTGGCAGCTGATGGTGCGCTCGGCCCGGGTGATGCTCGAACACGTCCCTGCGGGGTTCGATGCGGACGAAGTGGAGCGCGCACTACGGCAGGTCGAAGGGGCGACGGATACGCACGACCTGCACCTGTGGTCGCTGGACGGGGTGAGCGTATTAGCCACGGTGCACGTGGTGGCGGGCCCCGGGGTGGACCGCGACCAGCTGCTGGACCGGGTGCAGGACACGCTGGCGCACCTTGGGGTGGAGCACGCGACGGTGCAGATTGAACCTCCTGAGCACATCGGTCACGAGAAGGTGTGCTGAAACTGCACTACGCTTGGGAGACATGGGTTTCACCACGCCGAGCTACTCACTCAAAGACCTGTTTTCCCGCGCGGGGCGGGGAGAGCTGCAGCTGCCTGACTTTCAGCGGGAGTACCTATGGGACGTCGACAGGGTTCGCACCCTGGTGACTTCCGTGCTGCGCGGCTACCCGGTGGGCTCGTTCCTCGCCCTGGATACGCGCAACACGGAGCAGCGTTTCAAGCCGCGCCCGCTCGAAGGTGTAGTGGTGGAAGGCGTCGCCCCCGGGCTGTTGCTTCTGGACGGACAGCAGCGCCTGACCTCGCTCTACCAGGCGTTCAAGAACGACGGCGAGGTCCACACCGTGGACTACCTGGGCCGGCCGATCCGCCGGCGCTTCATGGTGGACGTGCGCGTAGCAGTGTCCGCGGACCCGATGCCGGTCGAGGCGCTGTTCGCCGTGGATGAACAAGGCGAAGTGCGTTCCCACTTCGGCCCGGACGCGGACGGTGCCCTGAATTCGCGCGAGGCCTATATAAATAACGGTGTCATCCCCGTGAGCATGCTGTTGTGGCCGGAGGGTAACGACTTGCTGGTGGACATGGCCGCGAACACCGAGGACGCGCAGTTGAGGGGTGCGGTCAAGCGGTTTGTCAACCAGGTGATGCGGGGGCTTTCGGCTTACGACGTGCCGGTCATCCGCGTGGACCGCGAAACCACCCAGGCGGGCGTCGGCCAGATCTTCGCCTTCGCAAACTCCGCGGGCGTGCAAATGGACGTTTTCGAACTGCTCACCGCAGTATTCGCCGCCGGGGATCCGTCCTTTGTCTTGGCGGAGCACTGGCGAGATACAGAATTCAAGCTGCGCGAGCACCCAGTGCTGGACAGTGTGGGACGGGTGGAGTTTCTGCGTGCGCTGTCGCTGCTGCTCACGAGCAGGCGCGGCCCGGCGCGCGGTCACCGAGGCGACATCCTGGACATTTCGCTGGACCAGTACCAGGCACATGTGGGCGAGATGCTGGACGGCTTTCTCGCGGCCGCTGAGTTCCTGGAAGAGCGGCGAGTGGTTGCCGCAGACCAGGTGCCGTACCCGGAGCAGCTGATTCCACTGGCTGCGATCCTGGCGCGCCTGGGGCAGGAGCCAGGCGTACTCGAGCGCGAAGGGGCCGCCGACCGGCTGAACCGCTGGTTCTGGTGCGGTGTGTTTGGCGAGCTGTACGGCTCTCACGCGCCCACTATCCGCATCGGTCTGGACGTGACTGAGGTGACGCCGTGGGTGCGCGGGGACACCGAAGATCTGCCCCGCACAGTGGCAGACGCGCGCTTCTGCGAGTCCCGTCTGCGCACAGCTGGCCCGGACAGCGGCGTTTACCGCGGCCTGTACTCGCTGCTCATGGCCCGCGGAGCGAGGGACTGGCGCACCGCAGAGCCTTTCACAGCCGAAACGGTGGGGCAGCTGCAGCCCCGGTTCCGCCAAGTCTTCCCGACGGAATACTTGGCGGCCACCGGCGCGCTGGAGGCGGACCCGCAGTTGGCGGATTCTGTGCTGAACCGCACGCCGATGGGGCGGCGAACCGACGTGGTCATCGAACGCAACGAACCGAAACGCTACCTGCCCCGGCTGCAGTCGAAGTCCCTGCTGGAAGACGACGAGTTCGACGCAATGCTTGCGGGCCACGAGATGGACCCGGAGCTGCTGCACGCCTCCGATTGGGAAGGCTTCGTGCGAGACAGGCGCGAGCGCTTCGTGGGCATGATCGAGTACGCCATGGACCGGGAAGCTGAGCACGACTGGGAGCCGGGCGAGGCGTAGTGGCAGAAGCGAGATCCTTCGCACGCGTGGCCGCCACCGTGGCAGCGGCAGCGATGCTGACGTCGTGCGCGACTGAGGCGCAGTTGAGCCCGCTCGAGCGCGCCCGCGGCGTGAACCAGTCCAAGCACGTGGGGAAGCTGTTCGCGGACGGGCCGGAGGTCGTCGATGATGTCCTCGGCATCAAAACCACCAAGCTGTTCTTCCCGACGTCTGAAACACTCGTGCTCAGCGACACCTCGGTTGAGGCGCAGCTGCGTGCGGCGTCCATCGCTGTGACAACCAATGCGCCGATGATGGTGTACGACCCTGCCCGTCACGCCGAGTACGTGCAAATGATCGCGGATATGCGCACTGTCAATGTGCTCACGGTCGGTGACGTGGCCATTGCGCCGTCGAAAGGCGCGGTGAGCGTGCGCCGCGACCCCGGTGGACTACGGGCGCTGGAGCAGATGACGGCGCTGCGGTACCGGGAACGGACGGTGGATACGCCGCAGGACGCGGTGCGCGAGGTATCCAGCTTGTATCAGCGGGAGCCGCTGTGGCTGCGCGCGCAGTGGGCGGATCCGGCGGTGTTGCCTGCGGCAAATCCGGAGCCCTTTCCCATTCAGTCCCGCCGGGACGCCAACATGGCGCCGCGGGTGGTGGCCACTTGGGAGTCTTCTATCCCGTCCGTGGCCAACGCGCGCAGCTACGGAGCGGACGTAACCGTGGTGCCGTTGGCGGATCCCCGCCGGAGCGAGGAGACGTTGTTCGCTATGGCTGGGTTGGCCGAGCGCCCGTTGGTGGCGCTCGGGGGCCAGTTCGGCACATCCGATGAGCTGGTCGGTCGCATCCGGGAGGCGGAAGCGGCGTACTAGCGCTGCGTGAAGTGATACCCTGAGGCTGGTTTCTACTATGTGAGAAGAGGGTTTCAGGATATGAAAATTGCAGTGCTCGCAGGAGACGGTATCGGACCGGAAGTCATGGCGGAGGGGCTGAAGGTCCTTCACACCGTGCGCGACGACGTGGAGACCACTGATTTCGACCTCGGCGCCCGCCGCTACCTGCGAAACGGCGAACTGCTCACGGACGCGGACCTGGCTGCGCTGAAAGAGCACGACGCAATCCTGCTCGGCGCCATCGGTGACCCGGAGCGCGTGCCAGCCGGTGTGCTCGAGCGCGGCCTGCTGCTGCCGCTGCGCTTCACACTCGACCACTACGTCAACCTCCGCCCGTCGCGGCTGTACCCGTCGTCGGTCAGCCCGCTGGCCAACCCCGGGGAGATCGACTTCGTGGTGGTGCGCGAGGGCACCGAGGGCCTCTACGCCGGCAATGGCGGCACTCTGCGCCAGGGGACCGGGCACGAAGTGGCCTCCGAGGTCTCGCAGAACACCTACCACGGTGTTTCGCGCGTGGTGCGCTACGCCTTCGAGCTGGCCATGACGCGCCGCAAGAAACTCACGCTGGTGCACAAGACCAACGTGCTGGTGAACGCCGGCGGGCTGTGGCAGCGCGTCGTCGACGAGATCGCGGCCGAGTTTCCGCAGGTCGAGGTGGACTACAACCACATCGACGCCGCGACGATCTACATGGTGCAGGACCCGCAGCGCTACGACGTCATCGTCACCGACAACCTCTTCGGCGACATCCTCACCGACCTCGCCGGCGCCGTCGCAGGTGGCGTGGGTCTCGCCAGCTCCGGCAACATCAACGCCGCCAAGGAGTTCCCCTCCATGTTCGAGCCCGTCCACGGCTCCGCCCCGGACATCGCCGGCCAGGGCATTGCGGACCCCACCGCGATGATCCTGTCTGTGGCCATGATGCTGCGCTTCCTTGGCGACGAGGGCAACGCCGCGCGCATCGAGGATGCCGTCGAGCGCGATGTCTCGGAGCGTGGCGACGCGAAGGTGCGAACTGCCGAAGTGGGTGACCGGATCGCCGCCGCCCTGAAGTAGGGTTGTGCGCATGCATGTGACCCGCACGATCCCCGCCGTACTGACCGCAACCGCACTGGTGTTGACCAGCTGCAGCAGCACAGAGGGCGGGCTCGGGCAGCCAGCCGCTCTCGAAACCAACGGTGACGAGGTCATCCAGGATGCCGACGGCACCGGTGTCGAGGTCTCGCAGCGCCTCTTCGATTCTTCGGAGACGGTGGTGGTCTCTGCCAAGGAGCGCGACCAGCAGCTCAAGGCCGCAGCTGTTGCGGTTGAGCTCGGGGCGCCGATGCTCGTGCGTCTCGACGGCGCCGATGCCGCCGTCGACGGCGAGATCGAGCGACTGGGAGCGACGCGCGTGATCAACGTGCCGGGCGATGAAGAAGGCGCCGAGGCGGTCGCTTCTGCCGAGCCGGCCGACGATGTTGCGGCCATCGCCGAATTGGAAGCGCAGAATCCGAGCGAACTGACCATGCCGCCGGTGTTTGCCACGGCGAAATCCTCGCGCGCGTCTGTGGCCTCGGCGCGCGCTGCCGGTGCCGAGGTGCAGGTGCTGGCCGCGCCGGATCCGCGCGCCACGGCGGACAGTATGCGCACCGTCTCCGACCAGGACACCCTCGCACTGGGCCGCCAGTGGGGCGACACGGAAAACTTCCAGGCGCGTGCGGCGCTGGCGGAGGGCGGCGAGCTGCCCGGCGGCGGCGGTCTGGTGTTCCCGGGACGCCGCATGGTGGCGCTCTACGGACACCCGTACGGCCCGGACCTGGGCGTGATGGGTGAGCAGGATCCGGCGGCGGCGGTGGAACTGGCGAAGAAGTACGCCGAGGACTACCAGCCGTTTAGCGACGAGCCGGTCGTCCCCGCGTTCGAGATTATCGCCACGGTTGCCTCCGGAGGCCCGGGCGACGACGGCAACTTCTCCAACGAGACGCCGATGGAGGACCTGGTGCCATACGTCGACGCGATCGTGGACGCCGGCGGCTACGCCGTGATCGACCTGCAGCCCGGTCAGGGCAGCTTCCTCGAGCAGGCCAAGATCTACGAGGAGCTGCTCAAGCGCCCGAACGTCGGCCTGGCGCTGGACGCAGAGTGGAAGCTCAACCCGGGCGAGCAGCCGCTGTCGCGCATCGGCAGTGCCACCTCCGGCGAGATCAACGAGGTGGCGGACTGGCTCGCCCAGCTCGTCCGCGACAACAACCTGCCGCAGAAGGCGATGATCCTGCACCAGTTCAACGTGGCCATGTACCCGGACCGCGAAAACATCGTCACCGGCCAGCCGGAGCTCGCCTGGGTCCTGCACGCCGACGGCCACGGTGGACCGGAGCAGAAGTTCGACACCTGGAACGTCCTGCGTGAAGGCCTAGACCCGAACTTTTTCATGGCGTGGAAGAACTTCTTCGACGAGGACTTCCCGACCTTCAGCCCGGAGCAGACCTACCGCGACGTCAACCCCCGTCCGTGGTTTGTCAGCTACCAGTAGAAACCGCCGGTATCGGGAGCAGCTCCGCGATACTCTTGCTCCATGAGTGTGGAGCTTGAAGAGGTCTACAGTTTCCTCGCCCAGCACGAGCCCTTCTCGACGCTGCCCGAGGCCACCCTGCGTGCCCTTCCCGCGCAGATGGGCATCACCTACGTCCGCCGCGGCCAAACTGTTGTGGATGTGGGCCAGCCCAACGACACGCTCTACGTCATTCGCTCCGGGGCGGTAGACGTCGTCAGCGAGGACAATCTGCTGCTGGACCGGCGCGAGGCCGGACTGAACTTCGGCTACTCCACGCTGGTGGGCGAGCGCGAGTCCGCGTACCTCATGCAGGCGGTGGAAGACAGCATCCTGCTCATGCTCCCGCGGGAGGCATTTCTCGAGCTGCTGGAACAGTTCCCGGACCTGGGCAGGTTTTTCCAGACCGCCTCGCGCCGCGTGCGCGCCGCCGCTGACGAGGTGCGCGACACCGGCGCCACCGACGTGCTGCGCACCCCGTTGCGCGAGATCTTTTCCGGGCGCGAGCCGGTCACGCGGGACAGGGGCGTGAGCATCGCAGAGGCTGCTCGCGCGATGGGCGAGGAGGGCATCAGCAGCCTGATCATCACCGACGGGCAGGAGGTCGCCGGCATCATCACCGACGCTGACATGCGTTCGCGCGTGGTCGCAGGCGGTGTGAACACGTCCAGGCCCGTGGCGGATGTGATGACCAGCCCGGTGCGCACCATCGCGCCCAACGCGCTCGTGTTTGAGGCGATGCTGACCATGAGCGAGCTGGGCATCCACCACCTGCCGGTCGCCGGCCAAGGCCAGGTGGTGGGCGTGGTCACCGCCGCGGACATCATGCGCCAGTTGCAGGCGGACCCGATCTACCTCGCGGCCGACGTGGCGCGGGCCTCGCTGGAAGAGCTGGACGGCGCGTACCGGGACGCGGCACGGGTCGCGGTGCGGTTTTTCGAGCGCGGCGCCTCGGCTGCCGAGATGCAGAGGTTGCTCACCTCGATCGCGGACGCGGTGGCGAAACGGCTGGGCACTTTAGCCGTCGAGAAGCTTGGGCCCCCGCCTGTGCCCTTCGCGTTCGTTGCGGTCGGGTCGCAGGCGCGCGGGGAGATGGGCCCGGCCAGCGACCAGGACAACGCGCTTGTGCTCGCGGATGCCTACGACGCCGCGCAGCACGGAGAGTACTTCGCCGAGCTCAGCACGTTCGTCTGCGAAGGCCTCGCCCGCGCCGGCCAGGCGTTGTGCCCGGGCGACATGATGGCGTCTTCGCCGCAGTGGCGGAAGACGGAAAGCGAGTGGGGCCGCACCTTCCACGGCTGGGTCACCGCGCCGAAGCCGGACGCGTTGCTGCATGCGCAGGTGTTCTTCGATTTCCGCGCCGTCTTCGGTTTCGGCGATGGCTGGCAGGACATGGCCGCGCGGGTGCGTTCTGGGGCGCTGTCGTCCGCGCACGGCTCGCGCCGCCTGCACACGCACCTGGCGGCGCTGGCTACCTTCCGCGAGCCGCCGGTGGGCTTCTTCCGCGGGTTCGTGCTCGAGCGCAGCGGCGAATACGCCCACACGCTGGACATCAAGCGCGGCGGCACCGCGGCGGTGGTGCAGATGGCGCGCCTGTACGCCATCGCGGCCGGGGTGGACGAGGTGGACACCATCGCGCGCCTGCGCGGCGCCGCCGGCGGTCCGGTTTCCGCGAAGGGGGCGGCGGATCTTCTGGACGCCTACGAGTACCTCGCGGACCTGGCCATGCGCCACCAGTCCGCTCAGGTGCGCGCGGGCGAGACGCCGAACTACCGCATCGACCCGAAGCAACTGCCAGGGCGCGACCGCGCGGCGTTGCGGGATGCGTTCGGTGTGATCAAGTCGCTGCAGAACGCGCTGTCCACCGCGTACCCGACCAGGGCGGTGTGAGATGCTGTTCGGCCCGAAGAAGCGGCAGCTTATCGACGGCGCCCTGCTCGCCGTGGACATCGAAACCACGGGGCTCAAGCCTGAGCGGTCGCAGCTGGTGTCCGTGGGGTGGGTGCCGGTCAACGGGCAGGTGATCGACCTGGCCGGCGCGGAATACTTCGTGCTGCGGGGCGCGGACGTGGGGGACTCCGCCACCCTGCATGGTGTAACGGACGACGAGGTGGCGTCGCTTGGCCGGGAGCCTGCAGAGGTGCTCGACGCGTTTTTGGCCGCGCTTGACGGTCGGAAGCTGCTCGCGCACTTCGCGCAAATGGAAACGGGGTTTCTGGGTAAGTTGCACCAGGATGTGCGCGGGACTAAGTGGCGGCTGCACGACAGCGAGGTGGTGGACACCTTTGCTATGGAGCGGCGTCACATGGAGCGCATGGGCACGTACCCGCGCGGGGAGGACCTGCGTTTGCCCAGGGTGCGGCAGCGTTATAACCTGCCGGCGTATGCAAACCACAACGCGCTGACCGACGCAGTGGCGTGCGCTGAGCTGTATCTCGCGTTGACCGCATCCGGGTAACGCCACTTTTGTAATTAGTTGTATGCTCGGTCACATGCGTTTTGGACGAATTGCAACACCTGAAGGAATGACGTTCGCCGTCATTGACGACGAGGGGACAACCGCGAAGGCGATCGCCGGCACCCCGTTCACCGACCCCGAGTACACCGGCAAAGAGTACCCGCTTGAGGACGTCCGCCTGCTTGCCCCGACCCTGCCGTCGAAGGTGGTGGCGGTGGGGCGCAACTACGCCGACCACGTGGCGGAGGTGTTCAAGAAGTCCGCGGAGCACCTGCCGCCGACGATCTTTATCAAGCCGTCCACGGCTGTGGTCGGTCCCGGCGCCGCCATCAAGATCCCGGAGTACGCCACGGGCGTGGAGTTCGAGGGCGAGCTCGCGCTCGTTGTCGGCGTGCCGTGCAAGAACGTCAAGGCTGCAGACTGGAAGTCTGTCATCCGCGGTGTGACCATCATCAACGACGTGTCCTCGCGCGACCTGCAGTTCGCAGACGGCCAGTGGGCCCGCGCCAAGGGCATCGACACCTTCGGCCCGATCGGCCCGTGGATTGAGACGGACCTGGAGAAGTTCGACTTTGCTAACCTGCCCATCAAGGCGCACCACACCCACAACGGCGTGACCGAAACCAAGCAGGACTCCAACTCCAACCAGATGATCAAGTCCGTCGGCGAGATGGTGGAGTGGGTCTCCGAATCCTTCACGCTGCTGCCTGGCGACGTCATCGCCACCGGCTCGCCCGCCGGCACCGCAGAGATGGTCCCGGGCGACTACATCGAGGTGGAGATCCCGGGCATCGGCAAGCTGGGCAACCCGGTCGAGCGGGCGTAACTACAGGCCGAGCGCGCGCATGATGGTGCGCAGCTTGGCCGAGGTTTCGTCGAGCTCGGCCTGCGGATCCGAGTAGGCGGTAAGACCGCCGCCCGCCCAGGCGCGGGCCCGGGTACCGTCGTCGTTGACCTCGGCGCAGCGGATGGCCACCATGTACTCGCCGTCGCCGGCGGCGTCTGTGTAGCCCACCGCGCCGGCGTAGAACCCGCGGTCCGATTCCGCGGTGGTGATCAACGCTTCCGCCGCCGCCTGCGGGGTGCCGCAGACTGCCGGGGTGGGGTACAGGCTCAGCGCGAGGTCGAGCGCGCTCGGCGCGGGATCTTTCAGCACGCCTTCGATCGGTGTGGCCAGGTGCCACATCTCGCTGGTCTTTTCCAGCCGCGGGCGTTCCGGGACGGAGAGTTCGCTGCACAGCGGCGCGAGGATGCGCCGGATGTGGTCGACCACGAAGCGGTGCTCGTCCAAGTCTTTCGCAGAATCGCGCAGCGAGTTGGCCGCGGCCTGGTCGGCCTCCGGATTGCCGGGCACGCGGGCGGCGGAGCCGGCCAGGGGGAACGACCAGACGCGGTTGCCGCGCCGCCGCACCAGCACCTCTGGTGAAGACCCCACGAGGAAATGCCCGTCGCGTCCCGACGGGGTGAGGTCCGCGATGAACCCGTCGTGCGTGTACGACAGGTCGATCAGTCGTGCTGCGACCAGGCGGGGATCCACCGGAGGGTCGAAGGCGATGTCCACCGCGCGCGCCAGCACCACTTTGTCTAAGGCGGAGCTTTGGATCGTCGAGATGGCGGCTTCGACTCGGCGCAGGTGCTCGGCCGGGGACGGGTCGACGTCGATAAGCATTGCGCGCAGCTTCGAGCCTTCGCCGACGCGGTAGTAGGGGTGCGGCTCGAGCGCACCCGGCTCGCGGATGATCCGCTCGGGGACCGTGAGCGCCGTCGGGCAGTCGTGGTCGAAGGGCAGTGCGCCGACAATCATCTCTTCCTCGCCGCGCGCGATCGCGTCCGCGGCCTCCCACGCGTCGTCGAAGGTGCGGAGTGCACCCTGGGTGCGCACGGAGCCGTCGCCACGCGAGAGCAGAAAGTCTGGGGCGCTATCGGGTCTGGAAGTGGGCATGTGACGTTACTTTATCCAACCCCCATCTGTGCACGCACGTCTGTATCGCTTGTTGATACATAAAGGTGGGGTTAATGTGGCCGATGTGAAAATTGTGAAACGCCTTGCGGGTGGTCTCGCTGCCTTGCTCGTCGCAGGTAGTGCGATCGCTCCGGTGCAGGCTGGGGCCCAAGACATGTCCTCGCAAATCAACGGGCAGGTCAACCGCGCGATCAACGACGCCAACCGCGCTGCCGCCGATGCAGTGAACCAGGCCAACGCCGAATGGAACAAGTTCGTCCAGATGGCCAACGACACCATCCCCGGCAGCTCGGCCCTCCCGCGCAACCCTTTGCCCGCTCCGGCGCCGGTGCCTGCCCCCGCGCCCTGGGCGCCCCAGGCCCCCGCGCCGGTGGCAAACGGCACCAACGGCGAGATCCATGCCGCCGGCCGCAGCTACCTCATCTGGGTGCCGCGAGGCTACAACCCGGCGAACCCGACGCCGGTGATGGTGGGCTACTCCGCCTACCAAGATTCCACCGAAAACTTCCGCAACTACTCCCGCCTGCGCGAATCCTCCGTCGGGCGCGACGCCATCATCGTCTACCCCCGAGCCATCGGCGCATCCTGGGAAGGCTCGCCGACCGCCTCCACCCGGCCCGGCCAGGACATCGCCTACGTGCGCGCCATGATCAACGACGTGCAGCGCTACTACAACATCGACCGCCGACGCATCTACGCCACCGGCATGTCCACCGGCGGCGGCATGGCAGCAGTCTCCGCCTGCCATATGGCGGACCTTTTCGCCGGCGTCGCAGGTGTATCCGGTGCCTACTATGCGCCGGTGAACCGGGGTTGCCAGAACCTGCCCATCGCATTCATGGCGCTCCACGGCATGAACGACACGCTCACCCCGTACTACGGCACCACCCGACGCGGCCAGCGCGTCCTGCCGGTGCCGGAGCTATTCGGCTCCTACGCCGTCCGCAACGGCTGCGGCCCCGGTCTCAACCGCGCCCCGCTGTACAGCGCCACCCGCGTCTCTGCCCGCGGCTGCCGCAAAGGCGTCGAAGTGATCCAGGTGCACGGCTCCAACCACTACTGGTGGTACTCGCCGTCCGCCGCCGACGAAATGTGGGCGTTCCTCTCCCGCCACTCCAAGTAGCGCACCACCTAGGCGCCTCCCGGGGCGCGACCCGGGGCGCCTGTCAAGGCGCGGTTTTGTAAAACTCGGCCACAGTGGGCGTAGGGAGCTGGGGGATCGGGTTTTAGGTGTTGTTTTAGGACGAGTTTTACAAAACCATGTTCTGCCGGTTCTGCGGCTGCGTAATG
>NZ_KV835928.1:0-880 GCF_001838175.1 Corynebacterium sp. HMSC034A01
GGGTGACAGTGCGCGATATCCAGCATCACCTCGCGACCACGCTCGGGGTGGATATGAGCCCGGATACGATCAGCACCATTACCGATGCGGTGCTAGAGGAGGTCATGATCTGGCAAAACCGCCAGCTCGACGAGTTTTACCCGGTGATCTTCCTCGACGCGCTACGCGTGAAGATCCGTGACGGCCACCGCGTGGTCAACAAAGCCTGCTACATGGCGGTTGGTGTCGACATGGACGGCATCAAGCACATCCTGGGATTGTGGATCGCCGACAACGAAGGCGCCGCATTCTGGGCATCGGTGTGCGCGGATCTGGCCAACCGCGGTGTCCAGGACGTGTTCATCGTGTGCTGCGACGGGCTCAAAGGCTTGCCGGAAGCCGTGGAAGCCACCTGGCCGAATTCCATGGTGCAGACCTGCATTGTGCACCTGATTCGGGCTGCGAACCGGTGGGTGTCCTACCAGGACCGCAAACCCGTCTCCCGGGCGCTGCGTGAGGTCTACACGGCCGCAAACGAGGACACCGCCCGTGCCGCCTTGGATGCGTTCGAAGCCAGTGAACTGGGCCGGAAATACCCCCAGTCGGTCAAAGTCTGGCGTGACGCCTGGGAGCGGTTCGTGCCGTTTCTGCAGTTTCCGCCGGCGGCACGCCGGGTGCTCTACACCACCAATTCAATCGAGTCGCTGAATGCTGAACTGCGTAAAGCTACCCGCAACAGGGGCCAATTCCCGAACGATACCGCGGCGCTGAAGACGCTTTGGCTGATGATCTGCAACATCGAAGACAAGCGTGCCGCCCAGCGGGCGAAGAAAGCAAAGCGCAACATTGAGTGCAACGGCTATATTGAAGGAGCGAAAGCCACCGGGTGGAAACAAGCCAT
>NZ_KV835929.1:0-1666 GCF_001838175.1 Corynebacterium sp. HMSC034A01
AAATAAAGCTCCTTAGAAAGGAGGTGATCCAGCCGCACCTTCCGGTACGGCTACCTTGTTACGACTTCGTCCCAATCGCCGATCCCACCTTCGACAGCTCCCATGACAGGCCACTGGCTTCGGGTGTTACCAACTTTCATGACGTGACGGGCGGTGTGTACAAGGCCCGGGAACGTATTCACCGCAGCGTTGCTGATCTGCGATTACTAGCGACTCCGACTTCATGGGGTCGAGTTGCAGACCCCAATCCGAACTACGACCGGCTTTACAGCGATTAGCTCACCCTCACAGGCTCGCAGACGCGTTGTACCGACCATTGTAGCATGTGTGAAGCCCTGGACATAAGGGGCATGATGATTTGACGTCATCCCCACCTTCCTCCGAGTTAACCCCGGCAGTCTCTCACGAGTCCCCACCATAACGTGCTGGCAACATAAGACAAGGGTTGCGCTCGTTGCGGGACTTAACCCAACATCTCACGACACGAGCTGACGACAACCATGCACCACCTGTACACCAACCACAAAGGGAAAGACCATCTCTGGCCCGATCTGGTGTATGTCAAGCCCAGGTAAGGTTCTTCGCGTTGCATCGAATTAATCCACATGCTCCGCCGCTTGTGCGGGCCCCCGTCAATTCCTTTGAGTTTTAGCCTTGCGGCCGTACTCCCCAGGCGGGGCGCTTAATGCGTTAGCTACGGCACGAACCCCGTGGAAGGGACTCACACCTAGCGCCCACCGTTTACGGCATGGACTACCAGGGTATCTAATCCTGTTCGCTACCCATGCTTTCGCTCCTCAGCGTCAGTTACTGCCCAGAGACCTGCCTTCGCCATCGGTGTTCCTCCTGATATCTGCGCATTCCACCGCTACACCAGGAATTCCAGTCTCCCCTACAGCACTCAAGTTATGCCCGTATCGCCTGCAGTCCCGCAGTTAAGCTGCGGGCTTACACAAACGACGCGACAAACCACCTACGAGCTCTTTACGCCCAGTAATTCCGGACAACGCTCGCACCCTACGTATTACCGCGGCTGCTGGCACGTAGTTAGCCGGTGCTTCTTCTCCAGGTACCGTCACTTGCGCTTCGTCCCTAGCGAAAGGAGTTTACAACCCGAAGGCCGTCATCCCCCACGCGGCGTCGCTGCATCAGGCTTGCGCCCATTGTGCAATATTCCCCACTGCTGCCTCCCGTAGGAGTCTGGGCCGTATCTCAGTCCCAATGTGGCCGTACACCCTCTCAGGCCGGCTACCCGTCGACGCCTTGGTAGGCCATTACCCCACCAACAAGCTGATAGGCCGCGAGCTCATCCCACACCGAAAAAACTTTCCACAATGGCATCCAAACCATCGTCCTATCCGGTATTAGACCCAGTTTCCCAGGCTTATCCCGAAGTGCAGGGCAGATCACCCACGTGTTACTCACCCGTTCGCCACTCGAGTACCCCTGCAAGCAGAGGCCTTTCCGTTCGACTTGCATGTGTTAAGCACGCCGCCAGCGTTCATCCTGAGCCAGGATCAAACTCTCCACAAAAAAGTTTCAGAAAGAAACAGGCCGTGAAAAGCCCAAACCCAACCAAAAACAAACCAACCAACACAAAAAGTGCCGGACTGGCAAAATCCAAAAATTACAAAGGTTCAAACAACCAACCCCCAACCCGACGGGG
>NZ_KV835930.1:0-6083 GCF_001838175.1 Corynebacterium sp. HMSC034A01
AACACTGCAACGCATGTTCCCCGCATGCGACACGTTCATCGCCGAAAACGGCGCAGTGGTCTTCCATAACGGCGAGGTGATCTCCACAACGCCACTTGACGACGACGCCGCGCGCGAGGAAGCGTTGCGCTGGAACTGGCGCACCTCGACCGAAGCAGTGGTCGAGGTGTACGAGCAGGCTATTGCTCGACGCGGCTGAACGTTGCAGTCTCCTCCACATCGCGGGGGGCATCTAAAGAGTCGTCTTCGTACTCGTAGCCAAGAATCTCCGGCTGCCGGGACGGGTGGATCCCGGGGACGAACCACATGATCACTGCTGCGGCTACGCCGCACACCCCCGCGGCAAGAAGGCTGAACTTCGCTGGCACGAGTAGCAGCGCGAGAACGGCGACGATCGCGATAGCCGCCCAGGTCACACCGATCACCGTCGCAGGCTCGTATTGGTGTGACACGTCCTTTTCAGCCCAAGGCACCTGCGGGAACCGCGCGCGAGCTTCGTTTCGGGTGCGCCGGTCGGCGCGCTGCGTTGGCATCACCGTCGCCACCAGCACCAAAAACAGGCCCACACCGGCGATGATGAGGTCGCCTGCCGCGACGCCGAAGAACAACACGCCGGAGCTCAAGGACACCGCCACTCGCTCCCAGGTTGACGGCGGCAATGGCGTTCCCGGATCAACGTCGGGGTAGAGCATGGCAAACGATGCATCGATCTTGTCCCGCATGGGTTTTCCCTTCCTACTTGCGTTTTAAACTAAGCCATGGCTAAATTAGTGTAGCCTAAGCTTGGTAGAATTCTAGAGGGAGTCGACAGGATGCGGAAAGCTAGCAAACAACGGGCTAACAGAATTGCGGCCCTCACCATCTCTGGGGCGCTGCTTACTGCCGGTGGGGCCATCGGCTTTCCACTCATTGCGGCCCCCGAAGCCACGGCGCAGGCCGCCAGCAACCGGACCGTGCAATCCGGGCAAATGCAGTGGTCAATCCGCGACTCCTTCATGAAGTACATCATGGGCCCCGTTGCCAAGGGTGAGGTGCAGACCTCCGGCGGGATCACGCTCGCTAACGGCGTATTCACCATCCCAGTTGCCAACTCGAACATTACGGGGGCGAATGCGGGCACCATTGCATTTGACGGCGGGATCCGGTTCTATGGCCACAAAGGGACGCTTGACATCAAGCTCACCAACATGAAACTGGTGATCAACGGCACCAGCGGTGAGATTCGAGTGGATTATGAGAGCCGCGAGAACACCGGCGTGCCAGGCAACATCGGCCCATTGCTCACAGGCAAGGAGGCGGTCTTAGCCACCGTCGCTTTCTCAGCCGCTCCCGATTTCTCGCAAGACACCGTCACCCTCACCGGTGACACCAAGGTGTCTACCGAAGGTGCAAGCAAGGTATTCGCGGATTTCTACCCTGCTGGTGAGCCCCTTTCCCCGCTCAACCTCAGCCTTAAGATGGGGGCGGGCTCCGGCGCACCCTCGGGGACCAGTGGAAACTCAGGTAGTGGTGGTGCCGCCACACGCTCCAACGCCACCGAGGGCGCAGCCAAACTGCTCGGCCAAGTCAACGACACTCTCATTGAAGTCAACGGGCTGATCACCAACACTGAAAATCTCATGGACAACTCCGGCCAGTTCCACGACCGGGTGTGGGGTACCAGCGCTGCCACGTCTGCTGAAGCTCCTCCGACAGGTGCTGGTGCGGCTGGCACTGGTACCGGCGGCG
This sequence comes from Corynebacterium sp. HMSC034A01, assembly GCF_001838175.1. Lineage (NCBI taxonomy): Bacteria > Bacillati > Actinomycetota > Actinomycetes > Mycobacteriales > Corynebacteriaceae > Corynebacterium > Corynebacterium sp. HMSC034A01. The sequence continues at coordinate 1,729 of NZ_KV835930.1, forward strand.
TTGCTGCAGCGCCCAACAGCGGAGGATTCTCCACCGCTGACGCGGCCGATGGCGGTAGCCGCGGCGGAGGTGGCATCGCAGGCCCATCGGGTGGTGCCGCCCCGAGCCGAGCAGCCAGCTCTGGGCAGTCTGGAGCTGGAGCTGGAGCTGCACCCGCAGCCCAGGCCGTATCCAACGACATCTGCACTGCCCCCGCCTCGAAGGGCGTGACCAGCGGCGACTTCGCGTGGGGTGTACGTTCCACGTTCCGCGCGTACATCCAGGGCCAGATTGCCAAGGGTGGCTGGAACCTTTCCAACAACGTCGCGTATTCCGACGGCCAATACCGCTTCAAGGCGCAAGGCGGAGCCGTGAATCCGCAGACCAAGGAAGGCACGATCCTCTTCCCTGGAACCATTGAGTTCTACGGCCACAAGGGCATTCTTGAAACCCGCTTCTCCAACATCGAGGTGCAATTCAAGGGCAACGCGGGATTGCTTGTCATGGATGTCACGTCGAACGATGTCGAAGGCAACCCCGGCGACTACGGCCGCGTCGCCATGGCCAATCTCACGTTCACGTCGCTGGACGTCTCCGATTCCGCAGTTTCCGGTTCAGCAACCACCACGCTGACACCAGTTGGAGCCGAGGCGTTCGCCAACTTCTACCCCGCAGGCGACCCGCTGGACCCGATCAATTTCACCGCGAGTCTCAGCGGCGCCCCGAACTGTGCCCAAGGGCAGGGAGGAGCAACAAAAGGCGACGCGCAGGGCAAGTCCAGCTCCACCGATGCCGCTGCGGCACTGCGTGCTGACGGTGTCGGTGTGGACGGGACAGGCCCGGGCGCAGCGTCCTCCACCGCCGCAGCACAAAGCATGGGCGACAACGCTTCGCTCGGTGGATTCAAGGAGCAGACCGGGGATGGCGAAGACCAGTTCCGGATCAAGTCTTCCGGGGCCTCGCCGTCCGGTCTCAACCTCGACGGCAACAGCGTGCCGTCGGTACTTGCCTTGCTCGCGTCACTGGTTATCGGCGGCGGCAGCATTATCAACTTCGGCCGCAAGGCCCCGAGCGTCTAAGGAGATCCCACCCTAATGAGGAGACTAGTAGCCACCGTCCTCGTCTGCATGCTCGCCTTAACCGGTTGTGCAAGCTGGGACGGCACATCGAGTGTGAACGCTGAGCTCGCGAGCGAGTTACGCACGGAAGCGGGCCAAGTCGATCCGCGCGCGGCGCAGGGTGTGAAGACCGTGCCTTCGCTTGACGACGTTGCCCCTGTGGCTACCAACCCAACACCAGCCCTCCCTGTTTCGCTGGTAGACGCGAAAGGCTTCGACGTTGAGGTAACCGATGTCTCCCGCATCCTGGCGCTCGACCTGTACGGCACCTACACCAAGACCCTGACTGGTCTGGGGCTCAACGAGAACATCGTAGGCAGAACGGTGTCGAGCACGGAACCCTCCTTGGCTGACCGCCCAGTGGTCACCGTGGGTGGCCACAACCTCAACGCCGAGGCCATCTTGGAGCTGAACCCAACACTGGTGATTGTGGATGAGTCCGTCGGCCCGCCAGAGGTGATTGAGCAAATCCGCAACGCAGGTATCACCACGGTGATGATGAACCCCAAGCGTTCGCTGGAGACCATCGGCGACGATATCCGCCTGGTGGCTTCGGTGGTTGGTTTGCCCGAGGAGGGCGAGAAGCTCGCCGAACGCAGCATGCGCGAGGTTGAAGAGGCGCTTGCCGTGATCGATGAGATCAAGCCTGCTGAGCCGCTGCGCATGGCGTTTCTGTACCTTCGTGGCACCGGTGGCATCTTCTACATCATTGGCGAGGACTACGGATCTACCAGCCTGATCAATGCCCTAGGCGGTCGCGACATGGCGGCCGAGGCCGGCATCACCGATCTGAAGCCGGCCAGCCCCGAAGCGCTCGCTGAGCTCAACCCCGAGATGTTTGTACTGATGACGAAGGGCCTCGAGTCCACCGGCGGCATGGAAGGGCTACTCCAGCGACCGGGTGTCGTGCAGACAATCGCCGGGCAGAATCAACGCGCGATCACGATGAATGACGGCGACTCCCTCGCCTTCGGCCCCCAAACTGGAGAGCTCCTCTTGCGCGCCGCGAAACTGCTGTACGGCGAAGGTGCCAACACCGGCTCGGTGGACACAAAGAGCGGGCAGCGCACGAATGGCTAACTACGTAGACCAGGTGTTCGCGCAGCGACACCGGCGCCGCATCGCGCTGTTCATCGGACTCGTCGTGCTGCTTGCGGTGACGTTCGTCGTGTCGCTAAGCGTCGGCCAATACACCGTCCACCTCGGGGACCTGCCGCGGATTCTCGCTCGCGGCCCCTTCGGCGTTGACGGCATGGATGCCTCTGTCATTTGGCAGGTGCGTATCCCCCGGCTGATCTTGGGCATTCTTGTCGGCGCTGCGCTCGGCGTGGGGGGCGCGCTCATGCAAGCTGTCTTCGCCAACCCGCTGGCTGAGCCCTCAGTGATGGGTGTGACCTCGGGTGCCGGCGTCGGTGCAGCGATTTTCATCGTCAGCGGGGCGAGCTTCGCAGGCACCATGACCATCCCAATCGGCGCATTTGTCGCCGGCTTAGCCACGACGCTATTGGTGTGGGCGTTGGCGAGGCACCGCGGTAAGACCGCGGTTGTCAACTTGATCTTGGTGGGCATCGCGGTAAACGCCGTCGCTGGCGCAACCATTTCATTCCTGCTGTTCCTCGCACCCTCGACTGCGCGTGAGCAGATCATTTTCTGGCAGATGGGCACCCTCGCCGGTGCACAGTGGAAGCACGTCACCCCCGTCGCCTGCATTGCGGCATTCGGAATTGTGTGCGCGCTGTTCCTCGGCCGGAAGCTCGATCTGCTGGCGCTCGGAGAAGGCGCCGCATCGCACGTTGGTGTCAACGTACAGCGGTTGCGAACAATCAGCGTGCTCCTGGCGACGCTACTGAGCGCAGGCGCAGTGTCCTACGCAGGACTCATCGGCTTCGTCGGTTTGGTGATTCCCCACATCATCCGCACTGCTGTTGGACCGTCGAATAGCGTGCTCATCCCGGCATCAGCACTCGGCGGCGCGGCGCTGATCGCGGTTGCAGACGTGGTGGCGCGCAACCTCATCGCGTACGCGGATATGCCCATCGGCATCTTCACCGCGCTCGTCGGCGGGCCGACGTTCTTCATTCTACTTCGTCAAATGATGCGCAAGGGGGTGCACTGACATGAGCGTTGAGGCGCACAACATGACCGTCCGCATCGGCGACGCCGAGTTGCTTTCCGACGTTTCTTTTCACGCCGCACCTGGCACCGTCACCGGCCTCATCGGCCCGAACGGCGCAGGTAAGTCGACGCTGCTCGCCTCACTCTCTGGAGACATCCCCGTTGCCTCGGGCGTGCTGCAGATCGACGGTGTTGAGCCGCGGCATGCCAAGCCAAAAGCGATGGCCAGGAAGCGCGCTGTCATGTTGCAGGACGTGTCCGTCACCTTCTCATTCCTCGTCCGCGATGTCGTGGCGATGGGACGTTCGCCGTGGGAAGGCACGAGCAGCCCGGAGGAGGACAACGCGATTATCGATGCCGCCCTCGAGGCCACCGGGGTTTCCCACCTTGCCGGCCGTGAAGTCGTGACACTCTCCGGCGGCGAGCGCGCCCGCGTGGCCATGTCGCGTGTCCTCGCGCAGACCACCCCGGTGGTGTTCTTCGATGAGCCAACAGCGGCCATGGATGTTAAGCACCAAGAGCGTGCCCTTGGACTCATCCGGCAGGCGGCGCGTAGCGGGAGCACCGTCGTGGTGGTGCTGCACGATCTCAACGCAGCGGCCAATTATTGCGACCAAGTGACCTGTCTCAACCGAGGTCGCGTGGCCGCCAGCGGCCCTATTGACCAGGTGTTTACCAGCGAGACCCTGTCTGCAGTATACGAGTATCCCCTCGAGGTCCGCCGGCATGGGGAATCGATCCACGTATCCCCCACGCGCACTGACACCAACGCCCTCGGCTCGCACACGCGCAACCTCCTCTTCCCCGACCGCACCTAAGGAGATCCACATGTTCCCGACCCGTAAATCTGCCGCTGCGGCGACGTTTCTGCTTGCAGCGGGTGTCGTCGTCGCCCCGTCTGCACACGCGGCGAGCGTTCCCGCTATTGAGACCGCGAGCCTGAGCTGGAATCTGAAACGAACGTTCTCCAACTACATCACCGGCCCAATTGCAAAGGGCAAAATCGAGGTTGCTTCCCCCGCGACTATCAAGCACTTCGGCGGCTTTGTGGAGCACAATCCGCCGTCCCAACGCTTTCAGCCTGACGACGCCTCATTGAAGTACGACTTCGCCTTCAACCCGGCCAACTCGAAGTTGGACGCC
>NZ_KV835931.1:0-1919 GCF_001838175.1 Corynebacterium sp. HMSC034A01
TGTTTAGACCACGTGTTTAGTAACGGTGTGGTGAGTTTCGGGTAACGCCCGGGTGAGTATCGAGTAACACCCGGGCGTTTTGGGGTTTCGGTGGGGTTATTGGGGCAGTCGCATGTTGGTGCCTTCGAGTGTGATGATTTCGGCGCCGGCGACGAGTCGGTTGAGGATTGATTCGGCGATGACGGCGTCGGGGATGGATTTGTACCACTCGTCGGGTGTGAACTGGGATGTCACGATGGTTGATCCGCGGGGTTCGCGTTCTGCGAGGATGTTGAGCAGTTGGTGTGCGGTGGCGGCATCGATTGGGGTGGTCAGGAAGTCGTCGAGGACTAACACGTCTGTGTGGTGGAGGTCTTGGAGGAATGTGATGCGGGCTGGGTCGTCGTGTTTGAGTACGGCGAGGTGGTTGGCGAGTGTGTCGGTGCGGAAGAAGCGTGCGGAGTAGTCGTTTCGGCACGCCGCGGTGAGTAGTGCTTGGGCGAGGTAGGTTTTGCCGACGGAGGATTTGCCCAGGATGACAATGTTTTGTGCGCTTTGGCACCATTGGCAGTGAGCGAGTCGGGTGATTTGCTCTTTGTTGATGGTGCGGCCGGGCGTGTAGGTGATGTCTTCGATACAAGCATCGGGATTTGGCGATCGGGATGCTTTGAGCAGTTTGTTGACTCGCCTCTCACGCTTGGCCGCTACCTCTTTATCGAGTGCGTAGAGCACCTTGTCGGAAAAGCTCCAGTCGTCGAATGCGGGATCGGCGGCGATGTCGATGACGCTTTGTCCGAAGGCGGTCATGCGTAGATCGGTAAAGACCGGCAGGACTGATTCGTCGAGGAAGCGGGCAGATGCTGATGCTGGCTGTGGGTGGGGCATGGGTTATGCAGATCCCTTCTTGGTGAGGTTTTCGAGGCTGAACTGGGCAGCACCACCGAGGTAGGCGCCGCGGGTGTCACGCGCTGTCGGGGCAGGCGCGCCGTCAGCGGGTCTGCCGGTTGGTTGATCGGTTGGCAGGTCAGTGCCGGTAGGTCGTGTGGAGGTGTCTTTGCGCACGGCGGCCATCATGTTTTTCACCGCGGTATACGACACAGCACGCCTGGCGCCGTCGGTGGACACCAGACGCCTGCAGGCTTCTTCGAGGATTGGCTTGTTGGTGTGTTTGCCCATGTTGAGCACGTTGCGGCACGCTTGATACGCCTGGGCAGGGATCGCTTTGGCTTCGATGAGCTCGGCAATCACCTGGCGGGTGGCCGGCCCGATTTTGGCGGCTTCGCGCAGGAAGTACTCGCTTGTCCATAACCCACGGGTGTCACCCATGTTCGCCGGGATGTGGTCGGTGTCGGTGACGTACACCCCGCGGGCACGTGCGAGTTGGTGGGTGGCCACACGCTGCCCGGCGTCGAAGACGGCGAGCACGTCACCGGTGATGCGCACATCCACGGTGCGGCCCACCAGCTGGTTGGGTACCGAGTAATGCGCGTTGTGCACTCTGATGTGGAAATTGGGTGCGACTTTGGCGCGTTTCCATTCGGTGCGCTGCCACGGTGTTGCAGGCAGCGCGGTGAGCACGTCGCGTTCGAACTGATCGAACAATGCGCGTCTGCTCGTCGCATTGCCGCGAAACGGTTCGGCAGCGTTGATCCCATCGACTAGGACGGTGATTTTTGCGTTGAGCTCGTCTATTCCGGCGCACTGGTGGCCATCGAGTGCGTGGATGACGTTTTGGGTGACGATCTTGACTGCAGCTTCAACGCTGGCCTTATCCTTGGGGCGTTTCGCCCGAGCCGGCAACGCGGCGGTGTTGTAGTGCTCCAAAAACTCCTCGTAGGTGGAGTTGACCCGGCGATTCCTGTCCGCGGCACTGATCGCATTCGAAGCCGTTGAGGCATTATCGGGCACGATGACCTCGGCGACCCCGCCGAAGTACTCGA
>NZ_KV835932.1:0-245 GCF_001838175.1 Corynebacterium sp. HMSC034A01
CACCGCGTCGTCGACAAGCTGGTCGCGTGCACGCGCCAACGCCTTCTTCGGCGGGAGCGCACCAGCTTGCTTGACCCATTCATAAACCGTGGCCTCTGCCACACCGGCTTCACAAGCAATCTCGCAGACATCATCGCCTGCAACAAGCCGCGCCACAGAAGCAGCTTTCACATCCTTCGGAGTCCAACGACCAGCCACAACAACCTCCAAGTCGAGGTGGCGCATTCACCCACTGACAACTCCGG
>NZ_KV835933.1:0-26435 GCF_001838175.1 Corynebacterium sp. HMSC034A01
GCGGATAGCTGGGTCCTACTAGCTGGATCCACAAAACGAGTGGCCGGTTCGGCGAAGGGGGCGCCTACGGGGTGGCCGGAGGGGCGTTGAGAAGCGAAAGCTCCTCGAAGATCGGCGCGAGGCGCTCCCACAGCACCGGGGTCAGCGACTCGGCGTACGCGTTGGAGATGTGGTTCTGGTCGCGGTAGATGTACACGTTGCCGATCTGCGGCGGGCAGAGGCCGTCGACGCAGTACCAGCCGGCGGTGTCGATCTCCCACTGCGCGTAGCCGCCGTCGAGGAAGTACGCGGCCGGGTCCTCGGGGGCGTAGACCATGTCCGCCGCCATGGAGCAGGCGTGCTCGGAGTGGCCCGCGACAATGCACAGGTTCGGGTCCATGGGTTCGCCGGTGGGGGTGAACATCCACGGGTTGTCGCGAAGACCGACGAACGGGATGCCCAGCTCAGCCAGGCGCTGCCAGAGGTTGGCGTAGGCGTTAGGCACGTAGTCGGCGGAGACGCGGCCGTCGCCGGCGTGGCCCGCGGGGCGGGTGGACGTGGAGATGAGCATGTCGGGCTGCAGGTTGATGATTTCCTGCATCGCGTTTTCGCCCCACTCGGCGCACTCGGGGGAGACGATGTCGTTGGCCGGATCCAGAGGCCCGCCGATAACCAGCGGGCATTCCTGGCGCACGAAGGTGGCGACCTTGAAGTGGTGCTCCTTGCCCAGTTTGTCCAGGGGGACGATGAACGGCTCGATGTGGGAGCCGCCAGCGAGCACGATCGTGGTGTCCGCCTCGAGGTCGCCGTAGGTGCATTGCGGGCCCGGCATGGCGTCGGGGGCTTCGGGGAGGAAGATCATGCAGTCGTCGAGCCCGATGGGCGGGAACACGCCTGCGATGAGGTTCGGGTCCGGTTGCGGTTTCACATCCGGCACCTGCACGCCCTGGATAGCGCGGGCACCGGGGTAGTTGACCGGGTCGAGCACCTTTTCCGCGCTGTCGACGCGGTTGTCCCAGTACGGTTGCACGGCCAGGGCGACAGCGAACAGCGCTGCGGCCAGGACGCCGCCCACCGCACGTGCGGCACCGGGCAAGGTGCGTAGCGACGCTCTCGCGGCCGCCACCGGGTCATCGTCGCCGCGCGGGCGCGGGCGGTGCTGGCGCAGCGGATCCTCCACGAGTGTGTGCGTGACGTGCGCCAGGCACAGCGACACCAGGATGACAAGTGCGCCCAGCCAGGCAGGCGGGGTGTCGTAGCCGCCGATGACGGTGACGATGATCAGTAGCGGCCAGTGCCACAGGTACAGCGAGTAGGCCACGCTACCCAGCCAGGTCATCGGGGCGGAGGCAAGCACCTTGGACACGCCGTTGGCGTTGCCAGAGAGGATCACCAGCGCCGCGCCGGTGAGCGGGATCAGGGCGACGGGGCCGGGGAACGCCAGCGAGGTGGGCACGATAAAGCCCGTGATGGCGATGAGCGCCACGCCCAACAGCGCGGTGAGCCACGCGGTGGCCTGTGGCAGGAACCGGTTCGCCGGCACGAACGCTAGCAGTGCGCCGAGGGAGAGCTCCCACGCGCGGGAGAACGTGGAGTAGTAGTTCTCGCCGGTGCCTTCCAGCCCGAAGCGCGCGGCCCAGGCGAACGACGCCACGGTGATCACCGCAAGCAGCGCAATGGCGGCGCGGCGGGCGTGCTCAGGTTTTGCCCGCAGCTTCGTGACTGCCACGGCGACGACCCAGCCCAGCAGAATGCCGAAGACGTAGAACTGCCCCTGCACGGACATGGACCAGAGATGCTGCAGGGGAGAGGTCTCCTGGCTGGCCGCGGCGTAGTCCGCGTTCTGCGACATCAGCTCCCAGTTTTGGAAGTACAGCATCGAGGCGGTGACCTGGCGGGAAAGTTCCACGCCCATCAGTTCCGGGGTGAACGCCATGACAAGGCCGACGACTACAACCACCACCAGCGCCAGCGCCGGGACCAGCCTGCGGATGGTGCGCCACAGTGGCCACCACGGATTCAAGTTCGGGTTGGGGCGCAGCGCGTAGCGCAGCTGGCCGCCGAGAAAGAAGTAGCCGGACAGCAGCAGGAAAACATCCACGCCGCCAGAGACGCGGCCCACGAACACGTGGAAGATCACCACGAGCGCGATGGCGAAGCCTCGCAGCCCGTCTAGGTCGACGCGGTAGGCGGTGGAGCCCTTCGTCGGCCGTGGTGCGTGCCCTGCCGTCGTACTCAACCGTCTCTCCAACCCGTATTGTCGTGTGTCTTGCTGCGCTGTGCCGACTATCGTCACAAGCGGTTAAGGACAATACCGCCCCCGACGCGCGGGACCGAACCAGACTCGCGCAGATCTCCTTCAGCTTTGGCAGGGCAAAACCGGACGCGTGTTTTGGAACCTGGCCCAAACGCGCGTAAACTCTCTCGGGTTGTCCGGCGCGTTTGTGCGCCAGGCACGACAAGTCCATAACTGCGTACGCGCCGGATCCGTCTTGCCCCTCGCTCTAAGCGGGGGAGGTCGCCCGGCCAGGCACGCGCAGGGTAAATAAGAAGGGTTGAACCGGCTCGTCGATAAGTGGCGAGTGTCTGCACTGCCCAGTGACCTAAAAGGAAGTACACCATGGCTGTAAAGATCAAGCTGCAGCGCGTTGGCAAGATTCGCAACGCGCAGTACCGCGTCGTCATCGCTGACGCCCGCACCCGTCGCGACGGTGCCGTCATCGAGAACATCGGCATCTACCACCCGAAGGAAGAGCCGTCGCTCATCCGCATTGATTCCGAGCGCGCTCAGTACTGGCTGGGTGTCGGCGCGCAGCCGACCGAGCCGGTGCTCGCACTGCTGAAGGTGACCGGCGACTGGCAGAAGCACAAGGGCCTCGACGGCGCCGAGGGCACCCTGAAGGTGGCCGAGGAGAAGCCGTCCAAGCTCGACCTGTTCAACCAGGCGCTCGAGGAGGCCAAGAACGGCCCGACCGCCGAGGCCATCACCGAGAAGCGCAAGAAGGCCAAGGAAGAGGCTGAGGCGAAGGAGGCCGCTGAGGCCGCCGCTGCCGCTGAGGCTGAGGCTGCTGAGGCTGAGGGCGAGAACGCTGAGGCTGAGTCCGAGGCTTCCGAGGACGCTCCGGCTGAGGAGAACTAAGTCTTTCTCACCTCACGCGAATAATGCCCAGCGGTTTCGCTGGACATTTTTGCTTTTCTACAGCTCCACGCGCGCGGTTTCCCGAAACGCCTGCGCCGCCAGCACGTGCTTGCACGGACCCCGGGAGTCCTTGTGTTTTGCAAACCAGAAACAAGTGCATGCGAATGCGTAAGTGTCGTGGTCGAGTCTCACCGTGTAATCGTTGGAGCCGGAGCGTACCGTGAACCCGTCGTCCTGACCCGCGAGCGGGGAGACAGCGTTGCGGGCCAAGAGCTCCTCGGTGTTGGCGAGACGGGGGTTGAGTTTGCCCACCACATCGGGGTCGAGCGGCAGCGGGCGGTGGAAATATGCGCCCAGGGTGAGGTCGTAGCCAACCTGGCCGGTTGACGCGAGGACTTGGAGCGCGTCCTTAACGCGGTTGGGAGTGAGCCCGGTCTCCGCCGCGAGGCGGCGGATGTCAATGCGGGGATCGAACGCCAGAACTGCTGAGACAAGATCAGCATCATCCGCCGCGTGCGGGTTGTTCAGGGACATCAACAGTGCGCCTTCGCCGGAAAACCCGCGGGTTTTTGCCGGGCTGATTACTACTGTGAATCGCGCGCCGGAAAGCTCAAACACCCATGCGGATGACTTTGGTTGGGAAGTCGCGTCGCTCTCGGTGCTGTAGGTCGTCAACTTGGTCACGTACGGCAGGAGGGGGATGAGTGGTTTCAACCGTTCCGGCCCGGCTAAGCAGACCGCGCCATTCGACGGCTTCGACGCCAGGCGCAGACTCCGCAATGCGGGCGTGGCCCACATCGCGGATTTTGGTGAAGATGTTCCGGGCAGCGACGTGATGAACTTCGTCGTTTCCGGCCCCGTGAGCTCCAGTTGCTTCGTCATGGCTGCGCTGATGTGCTGCGACTCTGCGAGTCCTTTCACCCACCGCAGCGGCAGGTCGACCTTTTTCTCGTCCAGTGCGGTGTCCATCGTCGTGACGTGGAGGGCGTCGTCGGCAATAGTGAGGTGGAGTGGCGAGCCCGGTGTGATTGCCGTAAGAGCCTCACGCAGCGGGAGGTTGATGTCCACGTTGGTGACGCCTGACTGTTGTGACTGCGCATCGAGGTCGGTGACGTCTAAGCGGGCGTAGGCGCTGCAGCAGCCTGAGAAAGATTCGAACCGCAGACCTTCCGGAGTAGAGGTGACCACCGGGTCCAGCGCGGCGATAGCCGCGGTGTCCACTGGTGTGTAGAAGCGTTTCGCGGCGTAGTCCGCGACGGTGAGCACCCCGCGCGCGACGATGTGGGGGTTTTCCACGAAACCGCTGAAAAAGTGCGGTTCGTCCACTCGGTCGAGCGTGCCACCACTGGTGGCCAACTGCAGGCCCTGGTCAGTCACGGCGGATGGGTGGGTGTAGGAGTAGTGCACCTATACCTCCTTGAGCAACGCCGACGCTGCCAGCGCTGCCTTTGATTTCCCGTTGAAGTTTGCAAGCCACTCGCGCAGCCCGGCGCCAATTTCCGATTCACCGGTTGCTAGTCGCACGTTTCGGTACAGCTCAATGAGTTTGCCGAGGTCGCGCGACTTGTGATCCAACTTGGGCAATAACTGCGCAAGGAAATCACAGACGTAGGTTGGGTTGAGCGTTGCGGCGTCTTCAAGCGAGGCGGCCCATCGGCCAAGAATGACGTCTTCTAACTGGGACCACTCGTGAGCGGCGGTTTCCGCCCCGATTTCTCGTGCGAGTGCAGTCGCCAAAAGCTCGGCGGCGATTGCTCGCACCTCAGTGTCCTTGTGTGCCATGGCCTTGCCCAAGAACCGGGAGGTGTGCGGCGACCATTCTCCTGGGTGCCAAGTGAGCACGTCGACAATGGCGGGATCCTGCTTTTCTGGGTAGTTCGACATCCCGCCGTCCAGGTCGCTCTCCATGTCGTGGGTGTAGGCATCCAAGCAGCTCGGGGCGACGATGGCGCGCCCGGCAGGGGAGTAGGTTGGGCTGAACGGAGCGGAGGCCATAAATGGCAGCTTCTCTTCGAGCTGTGTGCTTTGGTGTTTCCACCCTTGTGAGGTGCGGAGCCATACGCGGCTTTCACCGCATCCGGTGCATCGGTCTTCGGGCGGGGTCCACAGGACACAGTCGCACCCAGCTCGCACTCCCTGCAGGGGCACACGTCCGGTGCTGTCTTCCTGAAAGTCCACTAATCGCAGGTGGGCGAGGAGGGCATCGTCGGGCCAGACGTCTTCGGGGGTTGAATATGTGGCGAGGCGGCGGGCGAATTCCTTGTTGTCCACGCGCCCGAAGGTGTCCGTCGGCGTCGAAAGTAAGGTGCGCGTGGGTGCGAGCCCATGCACGATGGCAACGACCCGCAGGAGCGATTCCCTCCTCATATCAACCGTTAGCCGAAACGCGTTGGCTTCTTCTACCTCGGCAGGTGTGCTGCGGCATTGCACCAATAGCCAGCGCACATCGGGGAGAGTGGACGACGGGTCGTCGTTCGGCAGCACCGGTTTGAGAATCTCCAGCGCGCGCGGCCCAGTTTCCGCCAGCCACGCAACGAGCAACGCAAAGCCCACCGCGTCTGGTGCGGCGAGCAACTCGCGGGTGTGAAACAAAGCGTCCTCGTCCGTCCACGGGGCGACAGGTTGCGCTTCAGCGGGCTGCGCTAACGGTGCGGAAGTCTCTGCGGGGACTTCCGGGCTGGCGTCCCGGGGGCCCAGCAATTCGAGCGCCATGACAGGGGACAGGACGTCGCGGGCGGCGTCAATGAGCTCCTCTTTGCCCAACGTGCGTAGGAGCGCGGCGCTGCGGCGTACGACGTCGTCCTTTGCGTGGTAGAGGCCGGTTTGCGCGGCATCAGCGATTCCCGCGGCCAGATCTTCGCGCTCGGTCGCGATCTTCTCCAACATTTTCAGCGCCGTGATCGCCGTTGCCTTCGACCCGCTCAGGGCGTGGGCGCCGGCGGCAACAAACCCGTCCGCATCCAGCTCCGACAGGCGGGAAAGCTGCTTGACTGCGAACGTGGTCGTAGAGCCGACCCCCGAACCCAAAGCAGCGATGAGCAGGTGCTGGCGCTTCGTGGTTTCTTCCTCGGTCGGCGCGAAATCCTCGTAATGCTGGGTAAACCAGCGAACGCGGTACGCGGGGAAACCGCGGTTCAGCGCCGTGAGCATTTCGTCGAGCAGGCGGTCGCGGTCCAGCAGACCTTCGTCTACCAGCGCAACAAGGGATTCTGCCCAGCCTGACCAGTAATACTTCTCGATGGAGGTGAAACTGACTTCTTGGGTACCCACGAGCGAGAAGAGTGGCCAAATCAGTTCTTCTCGGAGTTCGGTGTCGTGCCAGAGAAGAAAGTTGCGCTCAAATCCGGCCTGGCCCATCAACCCAATGAAATACGGATCGCCGTGCTCTATTGCGTATCCCTCGAACAGCTCGCGCAGGCGAATCTGGATGAACGTGTCACCTCTGAATTGGTTCCACGACCCCTGCTCGGGCTGGCTCGGGTTCTCGATCTCGTGTTCTGGATCAATTGGGAGGGCACGAATCGTCTCGTAGGCTTCTTCCAAGGTCATGCCGGGGCGCCACCATTTGACGCGCATCAAATAGTCCTTTTCCGACATGTCTTTGGCAAATTGCTCGAAGTAGGTCATGTTGCGTCCTTAGGAATCGACTGAAGCAATTGCTTGTCGACGGTTACGTGACCGGCATAGTGACACAGATTACTCTCCAGCTCAACAGTTGGGCTGCGTCGCAGCTTTCCGCTTAAGGCAGCGAAGTTGTCGCATTCACCGCTGATAGTCTTGGCTCCCATGGAGCTGCAGATCGGCCGCGTGGTCAAGTCCCACGGCGTGAAAGGTGAAGTTGCCGTCGAGTTGCTGGCGGACGAGTCGGAGGAGCACATCGTCGTCGGCGCGGTGCTCACCGGCCGCCAGGCGGGCAAGGAGCGGGAGCTGACCGTGAAGACGGTGCGCCCGCACCAGAAGCGCCTGCTGGTCAGCTTCGAGGAAGTGCCGGACCGCACAGCCGCCGACAGCTTGCGCGGCATGAAGTTCTTCGCCGAGCCGCTCGAGCGCGAGGAGGACTCGGACGAGTACTACAACCACGAGCTCATTGGCCTGAAGGTGCGCCACGAGGGCGAAGAGGTCGGCGAGGTCACGGGCGTGATGGACGCGCCGAACCGGAAGATCCTGGAGATCGACTATAACGGCAAGGACGTCATGGTCCCGTTCGTGATGGACTTCGTCCCGGAGCTCGACACGGAGGCGGGCTACCTCACCATCACCCCGCCCGAGGGCCTGCTTGATGTCTAAGCTGCGCCTCGACGTCGTCACCATCTTCCCCGAGTACCTCGACCCGCTGCGCCACGCGCTGCTGGGCAAGGCGATCGAGCAGGGGATCCTGTCGGTGGGCGTGCACGACCTGCGTGACTGGGCCACCGGCAACCACAAGTCCGTGGACGCCCCGCCACTGGGGGGGGGACCGGGCATGGTGATGAAGCCGGAGGTGTGGGGGCCGGCGCTTGACGACGTCGCCAAAGGCCGCCCCGGAACATCCCTCGACACCGCGGCCGCGCACCGCAACGACAAGCTACGCTACGACGACGTGCACGAGGTCGCGCCCCGGCCGTACGAAGGCGGCGAGGATAGCAGCAAGCCGCTGCTGCTCGTGCCCACCCCGGCGGGCAAACCCTTCACGCAGCAGGACGCGCAGGCATGGTCGCGCGAGGAGCACATCGTCTTTGCCTGCGGGCGCTACGAGGGCATCGACCAGCGCGTCTTCGAAGACGCGGAGGAGCGCTACCGCGTGCGCGAGGTGTCCATCGGCGACTATGTGCTCATCGGCGGCGAGGTTGCCGTCCTGGTCATCGCGGAGGCGGTCACGCGCCTGATCCCGGGCGTGCTGGGCAACACGGAAAGCCATGAGGACGACAGCTTCTCCGACGGCCTGCTCGAGGGCCCGAGCTACACCAAGCCGCGTGTGTGGCGCGGGCTTGAGGCGCCGGCGGTGCTCACCTCCGGCGACCACGCCAAGGTGGAGGCGTGGCGCAGGGAACAGTCTTTGAAACGCACCCGCGAGGTTCGCCCCGAGCTGCTGGAGCAGACACCGCTGAGCGAGGATGATCGGTTCATGTTGGACGCTCGCGACGTGCTCACGACGGTGAGGGTGGACGGGGCGGCGCGGGTCGTCGTAAAGCAATTGCGCAGGGCCTTGAAGAAGGCTGGCTACCGCGACCCCGAGGTCACCCTGGAGGGAACCACGCTCACCGTCGCCGGGCGCACCGCGCTCGCGCTCGATGAGGCGACGCGTGCGGTGGAAAAGGCGCTGCCACCTGGGGCTTATCAGTCCGGCGGGACTGTAGAGGTTTAACTTATCTGGTGGTCAACATCACCCTATGAAAATTTAAAGGTCTGACCAATTGGGCGATACGCTTGAGTGTGTTACACGCGTACGAAAGGACACCCATGCTCGCGTCAGTGCTTGACCCAACATCCGCGGTCGCCATCGTCCTGCAAATCCTGGTCATCCTCAGCGCCCTGCTACTGGGCACTCGCTACGGCGGGCTCGGCCTCGGCCTGATCTCCGGCATCGGTTTGATGCTCATGGTGTTCGTCTTCGGCCTCGAGCCGGGCGAACCGCCCGTCGGCGTGATGCTCACCATCATCGCCGTGATCGGCTGCGCAGCCACGCTGCAGCAATCATGCGGCCTTGAGGTGATGATGCAGCAGGCGGAGAAACTGCTGCGTGCCCACCCGGAGCGAATCACCATCCTCGCCCCGCTGACCACCTGGTTCCTCACCGTGCTGTGCGGCACGGGACACGTGGTCTACACCATGTTCCCGATCATCGAGGACATCGCGGTGAAAAAGGGCATCCGCCCGGAGCGCCCCATGGCGGTGGCGTCGACGTCCGCGCAGATGGGTATCACTGCCTCGCCGGTGTCGGTGGCCACGGTCTCGCTCGCGTCGATCCTGGCGGAAAACGCCGGTGTGATTGATAAGGCGTACTCCATCCCGCAGATCCTCATGGTCGCCATCCCGGCGTCGCTGTCCGGCGTTATCCTGGCCGCGCTGTGGTCGCTGCGCCGCGGCAAGGACCTGGATAAGGACCCGGTGTTCCAGGAGCGCATGAAGGACCCGGCGTTCGCGGAGTCCATTAACCAGTCCAGCCACTCGCTTTTGGACGAGGTCTTCCCGCGATCTGCCCGCAACGCCGTCTGGGTCTTCCTCGGCGCCATCGCCTTCGTGGTGGTGCTTGGCGCGTTCGAGGGGTTGCGCCCCGCCTTCGACGACGGCGAGGGCGGCATGAAACCGCTGTCGATGAACCTGGCCATCCAGATGGTGATGCTGTTCGCCGGCGCGATCATCCTGCTGTTTTGCAAGGTGGACCACAAGAAAATCGCCTCGACTCCGGTGTTCAAGGCCGGCATGACGGCGGTGTTCTCCGTCTTCGGTGTGGCCTGGATGGCGGACACGTTCTTCGCGGCGCATATCGACCAACTCGAGTCCAGCCTGGGATCTGTTGTGGAGGCCGCGCCGTGGGCGTATGCGATCGTGCTGCTCATCGTGTCCAAGCTGGTCAACTCGCAGGCCGCCGCGCTGGTCGCAATCGCCCCGATCGGCCTGGCGCTGGGCATCGACCCGAAGATCATCGTCGGCTTCTACGGCGCGGCCTACGGCTACTGGATCCTGCCGACCTACCCGTCGGACCTGGCCTGCATCGGCTTCGACCGCACAGGCACCACGCGTATTGGCAAGTTTGTGATCAACCACTCCTTCCTCATCCCGGGCGCGATTTCGGTGTTCACCTCGTGTGTGGTGGGTTCGCTGCTGGCGCAGGTGCTGCTGTAAAACTGGCGCAACACAGGCGCGACTAGACTCGCCCGAATGACATCAATCGCAGCCACCATCGCGAACGAAATCAATGTGCGGGACAACCAGGTCGAGCAGGCGCTGAAGCTGCTCGCGGAGGGCAACACCGTCCCGTTCATCGCCCGCTACCGCAAGGAGGCCACGGGCGGCCTCGACGACGCGCAGCTGCGCCACATCGAGGAGCGCAACACCTACCTGCTCGAGCTCGCCGAGCGCAAAACTGCCGTGCTGGAAAGCATCGAGGAGCAGGGTAAACTCACCGACGAGCTGAAGCAGGCGATCCTTAACGCCGACACGAAGGCGCGCGTGGAGGACCTCTACCTGCCGTACAAGAAGCGCCGCAAGACCAAGGCGGACATCGCGCGCGAGGCCGGGCTGGAGGCGTTGGAGCAGCAGCTTATCGACGACCCTTCGGCCGACCCCGAAACACTGGCCGAGGCCCACCTCTCGGAGGGCTTCCCGGACGCGAAGGCCGCGCTCGAAGGCGCCCGCGCGATCCTGGTGGACCGCTTCGCCACGGACGCGGACTTAGTCGGCGAGGTGCGCGACCGTGTGTACTCCCAAGGCACCATGCGCTCCGCCGTGGTGGAGGGCAAGGAAACCGAGGGTGCGAAGTTCGCGGACTACTTCGAGTTCTCCGAGCCCTTTGAGAAACTGCCCAGCCACCGCATCCTGGCGCTGCTGCGCGGCGAGGCCGAGGGCGTGCTCACCCTGGACATGGACCCGGGCGAGGAGGCCGTGTACGAGGGCATGATCGCGGAGCGCTTCGACCTGCCGGTCAAAGACTCCGAGTGGTTGGCCAAGGCAGTGCGCTGGGGCTGGCGCACCAAGCTGCAGGTCTCTGCGAACCTGGATACCCGCATGCGGCTGAAGGAGAAGGCGGAGGAGGGCGCGCTGCAGGTGTTCAAGACCAACCTGCGCGACGTGCTGCTCGCCGCGCCCGCCGGCCAGCGCGCCACGCTGGCGCTGGACCCGGGCTACCGCAACGGCGTGAAGTGCGCCGTGGTGGACGAGACCGGCAAGGTGCTGGCCACCACGATTGTCTACCCGCACCAGCCGCAGAACCGCTGGGACGCCTCCCGCGCGGAGTTGGCGTCGCTGGCCGCGCAGCACGGCGTGGAGCTCATCGCCGTGGGCAACGGCACCGCCTCGCGCGAGTCAGAAAAACTCGCGGGTGAGGTGGCGGACCTGATCGCCCAGGCGGGTGGAAAGCGGCCGACCCCGGTGGTGGTCTCCGAGTCCGGCGCGTCGGTGTACTCCGCCAGCCAGATCGCGGCGGAAGAGTTCCCGGACATGGACGTCTCCCTGCGCTCGGCGGTCTCCATCGCGCGACGCCTGCAGGACCCGTTGGCGGAGCTGGTCAAGGTGGACCCGAAGTCCATCGGCGTGGGCCAGTACCAGCACGACGTGAACCAGACCGCGCTCGCCCAGACGCTGGACGCGGTGGTGGAGGACGCGGTGAACTCCGTCGGCGTCGACGTCAACACCGCCTCGGCGCCGCTGCTTGAGCGCGTGGCCGGCCTATCGGGCACGGTGGCGAAGAACATCGTGGCCTACCGCGACGAGAACGGCCGGTTCACCACCCGCAAGGAGTTGGGCAAGGTGCCGCGCCTGGGGCCGAAGGCGTTCGAGCAGGCCGCTGGCTTCCTGCGTATCCAGGGCGGGGCTAATCCGCTCGACGGCTCCGCGGTGCACCCGGAGGCCTACCCGGTGGTCGAGCGCGTCGCCCAGGCCACCGGCTTGAGTACCGAGCAGCTCATCGGCAACACGGCGGTGCTGACCAAGCTTGCGCCGGCCGATTTCGCCGACGAGCAGTTCGGCGTGCCCACCGTCACCGACATCCTCGCGGAGCTGGACAAGCCCGGCCGAGACCCGCGCCCGGAGTTTAGGACCGCCGAGTTCAAGGAAGGCGTCAACGAGGTCAAGGACCTCACACCCGGCATGATCCTGGAGGGCACGGTGACCAACGTCGCCGCCTTCGGCGCCTTCGTGGACGTGGGAGTGCACCAGGACGGCCTGGTCCACGTCTCCGCCATGAGCCACTCGTTCGTCTCGGACCCGCACGAGGTGGTGCGCTCCGGCGAGGTGGTCAAAGTCAAGGTCATGGACGTCGACGTCGCCCGCAACCGCATCGGCCTGAGCTTGCGGCTCGACGACGAGCCGGGCCAGCCGGCCCAGAAGAAGCAGCACAAAAAGCCGGGCAAGAATTCGGGCAGGGGCCGGAAGCGGGGAGCGCCGGAGGGACGTCGAGAAGCATCCGGCTCGATGGCCGACGCGTTGAAACGCGCCGGATTTGGGAAGTGACCGGCGCATATGTAAAATGCTGCAGGTTCTTGTAATCGACATGAACCGGCCGAGCGCCCCGGATGGGGAAGTGCCGCCAGGGTCCTCTGTCCGAACACGTAAAGGATTGCTTTCATGAGCAACGGCATCATTGATCTTGTTGACGCAGGCCAGCTGCGCGACGACATCCCGGACTTCCGCCCGGGCGACACCCTCGACGTCCACGTCAAGGTTATCGAGGGTTCTGTGACCCGTACCCAGGTCTTCACCGGCTTTGTGGTCCGCCGCCAGGGCGACGGCATCCGCGAGACCTTCACCGTGCGCAAGGTTTCCTTCGGCATCGCGGTTGAGCGTACCTTCCCGGTGCACTCCCCGAACATCGAGAAGATCGAGGTTGTGCGCAAGGGCGACGTCCGCCGCGCCAAGCTGTACTACATGCGCAACCTGCGCGGCAAGGCTGCCCGCATCAAGGAGCGCCGCTAGTTTCAGCGCGTTAAAGTGCCCCGTCCGAGTCCGCTCGGGCGGGGCACTTTGCTTGTGGACGGCTCCCGCGGTGCTAACGTATCCCGGGTGACCAACGTGAACGGACCCGCAGGCGAGCCTTCCGCACCGAAGCCTGCACAGCCCCACAACCCGTACGCCGCCGAGCCGCGTTATGAGGCAGCCCCGGTGGCGCAACGCCCGGCCGCGGACGAGCCAGAGGAGAAAAAGGAGCTTCCCTGGTACGTGGAGATCCCGGTCGTGGTCGTGCTGACGCTGCTGATCATGTTTGTGATCCAGACGTTCATCGGCCGCCTCTACGTCATCCCGTCCGCCTCCATGGAGCCGACCTTGCACGGCGAATCCGGCTCCGGCGACCGCATCTTCGTGGAGAAGGTCAGCTACTACTTCTCCGACCCGGAGCCGGGCGACGTGATTGTCTTCGCCGGCACCGACTCATGGAACACCGGCTTCGATTCCAACCGTTCCTCCAACCCGGTTGTGCGCGGCATGCAGGAGGTCGGTTCCTGGGTAGGCCTGGTACCGAAGGACGAGAACACCCTGGTTAAGCGCATCATCGCCACCGGCGGTCAGACCGTGTCCTGCCAGGCGGGGGACCCGGCGATCATGGTGGACGGCAAGCCGATCGACCAGTCCTACACCTTGCAGCCAAACTTCTACCCGGTGGATGAATCCACGGGCTCGGACGCGTGCGGCGGTCCCTTCTTCGGTCCGGTGACTGTGCCGGAGGGCAACTACTTCATGATGGGCGACAACCGCACCAACTCCCTGGACTCGCGCGCGCACATGGGCGACCAGTTCCAGGGCACCATCCCTGAGGAGAACATCCGCGGCAAGGTCAAGGCCGTGGTCTTCCCGGTCAACCGCATGCAGGGCGTGAGCGACCCGGACATCCAGCAGTAGGCCCGTGCGGCGCTTGAAGCAGCTGCGCACCTACGAGGTCGCCCTGGACAAGGCGGGCTTCGGCCCGGTGGCGGGAGTGGACGAGGCTGGCCGGGGCGCCTGTTTCGGCCCCATCACCATCGCCGCGTGCGTGCTGCCGACGCAACCTCAGCCTGCGCTGGAGGAGTTGACGGACTCCAAGAAGCTCACCGCCCGCAAGCGCGATGTGCTGTTCGACGCTGTCAAAGACGTCGCGGTGGCGTATTCCGTGGTGCACATTCCCGCCCGTGATATTGACCGGCGCGGTATCCAGCATGCCAACATTGACGGCGCGCGCCGCGCCGTTGCGGGGCTTTCAGTGCAGCCGGGCTATGTGCTTATCGACGCATTCCGCGTCCCCGGCCTGCCCTCACCCCAACTGCCGGTGGTGGGAGGCGATTACACCGCCCGCTGCATCGCCGCGGCGAGCGTGCTTGCGAAGGTGAGCCGGGACCGGCTGGTGTGCGAGATGGCACAGAAGTTTCCCCAGTACGGGCTGGAGGGCCACAAGGGCTATTCCACGAAGGTGCACATGGACGCGGTGCGCCGCCACGGCGCGAGCCCCGAGCACCGTTATAGTTATGCGAACGTCAGGGACGCTGACGACTTCTATTGGCAGTCCAGCAAGAAGGGGCAGGCATGAGCGCCGAGGATCTTGACAACTACGAGGCTGACGTCGAGCTTTCCCTCTACCGCGAGTACCGGGACGTGGCCAGCCAGTTCTCCTACGTGGTGGAAACGGAGCGCCGGTTCTACCTGGCCAACGGCGTCAAGCTCATCCCGCACACCGACGGCGGCGACGTCTACTACGAGGTGCTGATGTCGGACGCGTGGGTGTGGGACATGTACCGCGCGGTGCGTTTTGTGCGCTACGTGCGCGTGATCACCTACAAGGACGTCAACATCGAGGAGCTGGACAAACCCGATCTGACCTTCCCGGAGTAGGGCTGCGGTAAGCCGTTTGTAAAACTCGGCGTGCCGCGCTTTGCGTCAGACATTCACCTGGCCAAATACCGGTGCTGTCGCCGAGTTTTACAAAACTGCCCGCGCCATGGAACCGCGGCGGGGCCGTCCACGTCTGATAGAGGACCGACATTTGGGAACTCTATGAAATGGGGAGGCACCGTGCAGGTGAATTATCAGGACCAGTGGGAGCTGGGCAGGGCAGGCGAGCACGCCGCCATCAGGTGGTACGAGGACGAGGGCTACACCCTCTTGGGCCACCGGCAACGCATGCGGGCGGGCGAAATCGACGCCGTTGTTGAGGACGAGGACGGTACCGTCGTCTTCGTGGAGGTGAAGTCCCGCCGCGGCACCGCGTTCGGTGCCGCGGAGGCGGTGACCACGAAGAAGCTCAACACCATGCGCCGGTGCGCGGCGCAGTGGCTGGACAAGCACGTGCAGGGCCAGTACTGCCCGATCCGCTTCGACGTGGTCGAGGTGGTCTTCGACGGCGAGGATTACATCTTGCGCCGGTTCCCGGGGGTGGAAGATGGCGCTTGCTAGCACGATGAGCGCGACCGTGGAGGGGGTCACCGCCCGCCTGGTCACGGTGGAGGCCAACGTTGGCCCCGGGTTGCCCGGCATGCACATGGTGGGCCTGGGAGACGCGGCGGTCAAAGAGTCGCGCGAGCGTATCCGCACCGCGATTTCGAATTCTTCCCTGCCGTGGCCGCGCACGAAGATCATGGTGTCGCTGTCACCCGCGCACCTGCCCAAGGCCGGTTCGCACTTCGACCTACCCATAGCGCTGGCGGTGCTGGGCAGCCTGGACCCGCGGGTGGAGCGCACGCTCGCATCCACCATGTTCTGCGGGGAGCTTGCACTGGACGGGACTTTGCGACGGGCCGAAGGCGTGCTGCCGATGCTCATCGCAGCATTCGACGCGGCAGACCCAATCCGCACCGTCGTCGTGCCCAGGGCCAACGCCGCCGAGGCCGCGTTGCTGGGACGCCGGGAGGTGCTGGTGGCGGATTCGCTCGTGCAGGTGTGGCAGTGGATCACCGGCGATGCGGAGTTGGAGCCTGCCACAGCGCCGGAAGCGGCCGCGCCGCAGCGGGCGGTGCCGGACTTCCAAGACCTGGCGGGGATGTCCGAGGAGCGCGAGGCACTTGAGGTGGCCGCGGCCGGCGGGCACCACGTGATGATGATCGGCCCGCCGGGCTCGGGAAAGTCCATGCTGGCGGAGCGGATCCCGTCAATCTTGCCGCCGATGGATGTGCAGGAGATGGTCGAGGTCACCGCCATCCACTCTGCGGCGGGTGTGTCTGGCGGCGGGGTAGTGACAACGCGCCCGTTTATCGCCCCGCACCCCTCGCTGACGCGCGCGGCGCTGATCGGCGGGGGAGGCGGCACCCCGACCCCAGGCGTGGTCAGCCAGGCGCACCGCGGGGTGCTGTTCTTGGACGAAGCCTCCGAGATCCCGGCGCCGGTGCTCGACGCGCTGCGCATCCCGCTGGAAAAACGCGAGGTGCGGCTGACCCGCGCAAAAAGGGAAGTGGTCTACCCGGCGGATTTCCAGCTGGTGCTGGCGGCGAACCCGTGTGCGTGCCAACGGATCAACGGGCAGTGCTCGTGCAGGTCCCCACAGCGGGCACGGCACCTAAGCAACGTCTCCGGCCCGTTGAAGGACCGGCTGGACGTGTTTGTGACCACCTCTGGCGACGCGGCGGTGCTCAGTCCGAGGGATGCGGAGCCGTCGATAAGCATTGCCCAACGCGTGGCAGCCGCCCGCGAGCGCGCCGCGGCCCGGTGGGCGAAAGCAGGCTGCGACGAGGACGTCAACGGGCGCGTGCCGGCGACGCTGATCCGCAGGCATTTTCCCGCCAAAGAGGCGGCGATGGCGATGCTGCAGGCAGAGCTGATCCACGGCAAGATCACGCAGCGCGGGGTGGATAAATGCTTGAAGCTGGCCTGGACGCTCGCGGACCTAGAAGAGATGGACCAGCCGGACATCCACCACACCTACCGCGCGGTGGAGATGCGCGAGCACCAGCTGCAGCGCGAGGAGGTGGCGTAGATGTCTTCCCTGGAATCCTGGGCCTACCTTTCCCGAGTGGTGGAGGGGCCGTCGCACCACATCCAAGCCCTGCTGCGTGTAGGCAAAACTGCGGACGAGATCGCCGACGGCGTGCGCACCCGCGCCACCTGGATCGGCGGCCTGCTGTCGCAGACCGAGAACCGTTACACCTGGGACCGCCCGGCCGCGGACCTCGAGTTCGCGGCGGAACTCGGCTACACGCTGATCACCCCGGAGTCGCCGCAGTGGCCGGCGGAGGCGATTGCGTGCTCGTTTGGCCGCCAGCAGACGGGGGCGGCGAGCAAAGCCAGCCACCAGCCGGACGGCATCGCGCCGCACGCGCTGTGGGTTGCGGGCAACACCAACCTGCCGGGGCTGTTCGCCCAGTCCGTGGGCGTGGTGGGCACACGCCACGCCACCAAGTACGGCCACATGGCAACCAAGGATCTGGTCGCCGGGCTTGGCGGGCATAACTACACGGTGGTCTCCGGCGGCGCGCTGGGCATCGACACGGTTGCCCACACCACGGCCATGGACGTGAACACCCCGACCGTGGTGGTGGCAGCCTGCGGGCCAGGCGAGCACTACCCGCGCTCCAACAAGGCGCTCTTCGAGCGGGTGGAGGCCACGGGAGGTGCTTTAGTCACTGAATATCCGCCCTCTGTCACGCCGGACAGGCACCGCTTCCTCACCAGAAACCGCCTCGTGGCTGCACTCACGCTTGGCACCGTGCTAGTGGAAGCACCGTTTCGCTCCGGGGCCTTGAACACCCTGAAGTGGGTCAACGTGTTCAACCGAACGGCAATGGCGGTGCCGGGGCCGGTCACGGACGCCCAGTCCCTCGGCGCGAACCTGGCCATCCAGAACAACGAGGCTGAGATGGTGCTCAACGCAGGCCAAGTCCACGAGCAGCTCTGCGCCGTCGGCGAGTTCAGCGCCGAGGAGCAGATGGAGATGCAGTTCCCGCCGAGCGTGACCCAGCAGCTCTCCCGCAACGAGCTGCGCATTTACGACGCACTGCCGCCCGCCGGCCGCGCCGGCCGGGAAGCTGAGGCGGTGGCCGCGGATTCGGGGCTATCCATCGCGCTGACGGTGCACATTCTGATGGACCTGTCTAAGCGCGGGTTGGTGGAGCGCGACAAGCGGCTCTGGTCGCGTGTGGAGCAGCCCGAGTAAGTAAAGCGAGTACACTGCCGTGACATGAGTAAACAGCTGGGGCAAGTGCAGGCGGCGGTGGAGGACTTCGCCGAATACGCCGAACTTGTCCTCGGCCGTTCCCCGAACACGGTCAAGGGCTACGTCGCGGACCTGAAAGGGCTTAAAGGCTACGCGGACACCTTCGACGCGTTCACGCTCGACGCGCTGCGGCGCTGGCTGGCGGACGCGATGAGTGCTGGCAAGAGCCGGGCCACGCTGGCGCGCCGCACCGCCGCCGCCCGCGCATTTTCCACCTGGGCCTACCGCCAGGGCTACATCACCACCGATGCCGCGGCACGGCTAAAGGCCCCCAAGGTCAACCGCCCCCTGCCCACGGTGGTCAAAGGCGAGCGCGCCGGGGAGCTCGTGGAGGCAGGCACGGCCGACGACGCCCACCCGGCCGAGTACCTGCGTGACCGCGCCATGCTCGAGCTGCTCTACGCCACCGGCATCCGCGTCGGCGAGCTGACGGGCTTAAATCTCGGCGACGTGGACTTGGCCCGTGGTCTGGCGCACGTCACCGGCAAGGGCAACAAGCAACGCGTCGTGCCGTTCGGCGACGAAGCCGCGGCGGCCGTGTCCGAGTGGCTGGAGTTCGGCCGCGAAGAACTCGCGGGCGACACGCCGGCGATGTTCGTCGGCTCCCGCGGCGGGCGCATCGACCAGCGCCAGGTGCGCCGCATCGTCGAGCGCGCCGGGCAGCGCGCCGGCGTAGAAGATGTCAGCCCGCACACGCTGCGCCACACCACTGCCACCCACATGCTGGAAGGCGGGGCGGATCTGCGAGTGGTGCAGGAGATGCTCGGCCACACCAGCCTGCAAACAACGCAGATCTACACCCACGTCTCCGCGCAGCGGCTCAAGCGCGTCTACGACCAGGCGCACCCGCGCGCGTAGAGGAGCCGTCTAAGGGTTTGAGCCGGATCCGAGGCGCCTCTAGCAGCGTGAGCGGGTCGATGTAGGCGTCCTTGCCCGTAAGCGCACCCCAGTGCAATCCGTCGTGGGAACCGGAAAACCCCGCGGGTGCGTGCGCGAGGGTGCCAATCGGCTCGCCTTCGCGCACCGTGTCGCCGACCACGAGCGGGGAGCGCACCGGCTGATACGTGGTGCGGATCCCGCCGGCGTGGTCAACGGAAACCACCGGCGTGCCGGCCACCACGCCCACGAAGGCGACGACGCCGTCGCCTGCGGCGAGCACGTCGGCACCCAGACCCAGCGGCAAGTCAACCCCGCGGTGGCCGGGTTTCCAGTTCTGCTCCGGGATGTCCGCGGGCCGAGACACCGCTGCCGGATACGGGGTGCCGGCGGCGGGATCCACCCAGGCGACGGCCGGGGCGGCGCAGGTGGCGGTGGCGAGAATGAGGGCGGTGGTGGACCGGAGGATCGTCGATAGGCGCATGCGTGAATACGAGCACGCCGAGGGCAAGAACACTAGACCCGTGGCGGAAATCTGTGGATAACCCGCCGTCCGCCGCGACGTTATCCACAGAAGGCGCTGTTGAGATTAGGTTTTGCGGGCGCGGGCGGGTAGTGTTGCACGGGCAGCTTTTATGGGCTGACTACGCGCGCCGGATAATGCCTGCTCAGCGACGGTCCCTCTCACAGGGTGCAGGGCGAGCACGGTGCCAGGGTGCGGGATAAAAACCCGCACGTGAGACAAGCAATGTAACCGAACTACTTTCTCCGAAGGAGACAAAACCATGGCAGTTGTAACCATGCGTGAACTCCTCGACGCCGGTGTGCACTTCGGCCACCAGACGCGTCGCTGGAACCCGAAGATGCGCCGCTTCATCTTCACCGACCGTAACGGCATCTACATCATCGACCTGCAGCAGACGCTGACCTACATCGATGAGGCCTACGAGTTTGTCAAGGAGACCGTCGCACACGGCGGCACCATCCTGTTCGTCGGCACCAAGAAGCAGGCACAGGAGCCGATCCAGGAAGAGGCGCAGCGCGTCGGCATGCCGTACGTGACGCACCGCTGGCTGGGCGGCATGCTCACCAACTTCCAGACCGTGTCCAAGCGCATCGGCCGCATGAAGGAACTGCAGGCCATGGACGCAGCCGAGGACGGCTACGCAGGCCGCGGCAAGAAGGAAGTCCTCATGCTCACCCGCGAGCGCGTCAAGCTCGAGCGTGTGCTGGGCGGCATCGCCGACATGACCAAGGCACCGTCCGCACTGTGGATCGTGGACACCAACAAGGAGCACATCGCCGTCAACGAGGCGCAGAAGCTGCGCATCCCGGTGGTTGCCATCCTGGACACCAACTGCGACCCGGACGTTGTCGACTTCCCGATCCCGGGCAACGACGACGCCATCGGTGCCGTGAAGCTGCTCACCCACATCGTGGGCGAGGCTGTCATCGCCGGTAAGCAGCAGCGCGAGGAGCGCCAGCTCGCTTCCGCACGCGACGCTGCAGGCGACAACGACGCGAAGCGTCAGGCTGAGGCTGCCGGGGCAGCTGCTCAGGCTGCAGCTTCCGAGGAAGTTTCCGCAGCGGACGCAGCGAAGGCTGCCGTCGCAGCTGAGTCCGCGGCTCCGCAGGAGGTCGCCGAGGTTGAGCAGCCGCACGCTGTCCGCGCAGCTGAGCAGGCTGAGACCAAGGCGAACGAGTCCGGCGACGAGTCTGCAACCCAGGCGTAAGCTTTTCGGCTCACGCCACCTGCACGCGCACCCCGCGTTCCGCTCACGCCCGCCGGCTTTCATGCCCGGGACAGTGCGGGCGCGGGGTGTTTTGTGTGCGCCCCGCTCCAAGCCGTGCCACAGCGAGTACTGTCGGCTACGCTTGAAACGGTTTGAACACTTTTAGCAACACTTTCACGAGGAGGATCGCCCACTATGGCGAACTACACTGCTGCTGACGTCAAGAAGCTCCGCGAGACCACCGGCTCCGGCATGCTCGACTGCAAGAAGGCGCTCGAGGAGACCGGCGGCGACTTCGATAAGGCCGTCGAGAACCTCCGCATCAAGGGCGCCAAGGACGTGGGCAAGCGCGCAGAGCGCAACGCCCTCGAGGGCTTGGTCGCCGTCTCCGGCAACACCATCGTCGAGATCAACTCCGAGACCGACTTCGTGGCCAAGAACCAGGAGTTCAAGGACATCGCAGCCCAGATCGCTGACGCTGCCGCTGCCGTGAAGGCGAACTCCCAGGAGGAGCTGGCGAACGCAGACGTGAACGGCCAGACCGCCCACGATGTCCTGGAAGGCCTTTCCGCCAAGATCGGCGAGAAGCTCGAGCTGCGCCGTGCTGCCACCATCGAGGGCGAGCAGGTGGCGAAGTACCTGCACCAGAAGGCTGCGGACCTTCCGCCGGCAGTCGGCGTGCTCGTGTCCTACACCGGCGACAACGCTGAGGCCGCACACCAGGTCGCGCTGCAGATCGCCGCGATGAAGGCTCGCTACCTCAACCAGGAGTCCGTCCCGGCCGACGTCGTCGAGAAGGAGCGCGCGGTCCAGGAAGAGATCACCCGCAACGAGGGCAAGCCGGAAGCTGCCATCGCCAAGATCGTCGAGGGCCGCATGGGCGGCTTCTTCAAGGACGTTGTTCTGCTGGATCAGCCGTCCCTGGCGGACTCCAAGAAGACCGTCAAGCAGTTCGCCGAGGAGAACGGCATCGAGGTCACCGACTTCGTCCGCTTCGAGGTCGGCCAGGCTTAAGCTACAGGCTTAATCTGCGCTAACCGCCAAGCCCCGCACCGCTTCCGCCCAGAAGGGCCGGTGGCGTGTGCGGGGCTTCGTCGTCAAGCAAAAGTGCTCAAAGCGCACGTTTCGGTGCCTGCGCGAAAGCGCGTCTAGAATCGTCTGCGAACATCTGAACATCCCGCCGCGCAAAAGGAGCGAATTTCGGTGACTGACCTCAATCCCAGCCGCACAGGTTTCAAGCGAGTGATGCTGAAGTTGGGCGGTGAAATGTTCGGCGGAGGCAAGGTCGGCATCGACCCGGACGTGGTCGAGTCCGTCGCGCGCCAGATCGCTGACGTGGCACGCGCAGGCACCGAGGTCGCAGTGGTCATCGGCGGCGGCAACTTCTTCCGTGGCGCCCAGCTGCAGCAGCGCGGCATGGACCGCGCCCGCTCCGACTACATGGGCATGCTGGGCACGGTGATGAACTGCCTGGCACTGCAGGACTTCCTGCAGCAGATGGGCGTGGACTGCCGCGTGCAGACCTCCATCAACATGGCGCAGATCGCCGAGCCTTACCTGCCGCTGCGCGCCGCCCGCCACCTGGAGAAGGGCCGCGTGGTCATCTTCGGCGCGGGCATGGGCATGCCGTACTTCTCCACGGACACCACCGCCGCCCAGCGCGCGCTGGAGATCGGCTGCGAGGTGCTGCTGATGGCCAAGGCTGTCGACGGCGTGTACGACTCCGACCCGCGCGAGAACCCGGACGCGAAGCTGTACTCCGAGATCTCCCCGCGCGAGGTCATCGAGAACGGGCTGAAGGTCGCCGACGCCACCGCGTTCAGCCTGTGCATGGACAACAACATGCCCATTTTGGTGTTCAACCTGCTACAGGAGGGCAACATCGCCCGCGCCGTCTCCGGCGAGCAGGTGGGCACGCTGGTGGCCTAAGCGCGCAACAGTTCGGCCTGCGCCGCCAAGCCGAGTAACTCCGGGCCGCCGACCTTGAGGCTGCCCAGGTGCACCCCCGCGAGCGCGATTGCGGGGGTGCGCAGCATGTTGAATACCGAACACCACGGCGACCACTCGGTTTGCGCGTGGAAACTCTCTTCGGGGTGGAGCGCGGGGAAATAGCCGAGCGGGGGCGGATCGAACGCGATTGTGGGGGAGAGCACCACGTCCACGCCCCACTGCGCCGCGAGCAGCGCGGGGAGTGCGCGCGTGTGCGCTTGCGCCGAGGCGATCTGCTCTGGCCCTAGGCGCTGCGCCTCCTCTTTGAGCCAGGCGATGTAGCCGCTATCCAGCGGGTCCACGTCCTTGAACGAGCGCTTGATTGTGGTGCTGAAGTGCGCGTACGTCTCGCGCGACTCGTCGTAGGGAGAAATCTCCACCACATCGTGGGCGCGTCCAAGGGCAGTAGCAAGCTTCTCGACGTCAGCTCCGCGCCCCTCCGACACCTCAGAGTCCGCGAACACGCCTCGGGTGAGCACACCGATGCGCAGCCTCCTTCGTGCGGGCGGCGTCCAACCGGTGAGCGTGAGCAAGTCGGCGACGTTGCGGGTGAAAAACCCGTGGGCGGACAGGTCGTGGCTGGCCAGTTTCAGCCCCACCACCCCGCAGGCCGCGGCCGGCACGCGGATCGAGCCGCCGGCGTCGGTGCCGTGGGCGGCGCGCACCGTGCCGTCCGCGACCACGACTGCGGCGCCCGCGGAGGAGCCGCCGGGCGTGCAGCCGGGGAAGGTGGGCGATTCCAGCACAGCCACGCCGGGGCGCTCCGCGTAACAGGTGGCGCCCAGCTCGGAGGTCAAGGTCTTGGCGGCGACGTGCGCTCCGGCGTCGATAAGCATCTGTGCAAACGGATCCGTTGTTAGCGCGGTGTAGGCACGCGCGGGGTTGCCGTGCGTGGTGGGCCAGCCTGCGACATCGGTGCCGTCTTTGATCGGGACGCTCCAGCCGGAGAGCCGCCCGCCGAGCGGGCCGGTGAGCGCGGCGCCGGGCGGCGCGACGAACGTGAAGGCTGGGTGCGGCATGGCGACAGTCTAGGCACGCGGCAGGCGCTGGTAAGTTAAGGGTGACGCAAACCCGAGAAACGATAGGGGTAGAACCATGATTGATGACGTTTTGCTGGACGCCGAAGAGCGCATGACCGCCTCCGTTGAGCACACCCGAAACGAGCTGGCCACCATCCGCACCGGCCGCGCGAACCCGGCCATGTTCAACGGCGTGATGGCCGACTTCTACGGCGCGCCCACCCCGATCAACCAGATGGCCACCATCTCGGTGCCGGAGCCGCGCATGCTTCTGATCAAGCCGTACGACATGTCCACGATGGGCGAGATCGAAAACGCCATCCGCAACTCCGACCTCGGCGTGAACCCGACCGACGACGGCCAGGTCATCCGCGTGTCCGTCCCGCAGCTGACCGAGGAGCGCCGCAAGGAGCTGGTCAAGCAAGCTAAGCAGAAGGGCGAGGACGGCAAGATCGCCATCCGCAACGTGCGCCGCCAGGGCATGGAAGCGCTGAAGAAGATCCAGAAGGACGGCGACGCCGGCGAGGACGAGGTGTTGACCGCCGAGAAGGCCCTGGATAAGACCACCCAGGGCTACGTCGGGCAGATCGACGAGGTTGTCCAGCGCAAGGAAAACGAGCTGCTGGAGGTCTAAGCCGACGTGTCGAAGGCGCAGACGGAAACCACCGGGCCCGCTGAGGTCCCTGAAGGCACCGAAATGGGTGCAGCCGTGAGCGATGCCCCGGAAGCACCCGAGGCCACCCCGAGCCGCTGGCCCAGCCGCGCCCCGAAGCCGAAGAACAAGGCGGGGCGCAACCTGCCGGCGGCCATCGCCACCGGCGTGGTGCTCGGCGCGCTGGTGATCGCGGCAGTGTGGATCGGGCCTGTCGCCTGGTACCCGCTGGTCGCCGTCGCCGTAGCGCTGGCCATGTGGGAAGTGATGACACGTCTGCGCGAAGCCGGCTATGTCCAGCCGCGCACGCTGATGATCATCCTCGGCCAGGCCATGCTCTGGCTGTCCGCGCCTTACGGCACCACAGGCCTGGTCTCCGGATTCGCCTTCACCGTGCTGGTGGTGATGTTCTGGGGCATGTTCCACCAGGGTAGGCACCACCAGCCCGAGAACTACCTGCGCGACACCGCAGTCGCGATCTTCGTGCTCGCGTGGATCCCGCTGTTCGGAACCTTCGCCGCCATGATCTCCCGGATCACCGAAGCCGGGGTGGACGGCTCCGCCTACATCGTGGCGTTCATGCTGTGCGTGGTGGCCAACGACGTCGGAGGATACGCCGCAGGCGTGATGTTCGGCTCCCACCCGATGGCCCCGGCCGTCAGCCCGAACAAGTCCTGGGAGGGCTTCGCTGGCTCCATGACCGCCGGCATCATCACCGGCGTTCTGGTGGTGCACTTCCTCATCCACGGCCCGTGGTGGATGGGCATCGTGCTCGGCATCGCGCTGGTCATCTGCGCGACCATGGGCGATTTGGTGGAAAGCCAATTCAAGCGCGAGCTGGGCATCAAGGATATGTCCAACCTGTTGCCGGGGCACGGCGGCATCATGGACCGCCTCGACGGCATGCTGCCCGCTGCGGCGGCGACCTACATCTTGCTGACTACCATCACGTTGATGAACCCGTAGGTTTGCGCCCGCGCCAGATTCGAAATTCGTGGCGCGACGTGCCAAGATGGGGCGCACTATGAGCGATTTCCCCCAGATCCAGCTGCTCGCCCCGAAGCGCGGCATGCCGCCGAAGCACTTCGCGGACTTGAGCAAAGACGAGCGCATCGACGCGCTCAAGGAACTCGGCCTGCCCAAGTTCCGCGCCGACCAGATCGCGCGCCACTACTACGGCAAGTTTGAGGCCGACCCGCTGACCATGACGGACCTGCCCGAGGCACAGCGCCAAACCGTCAAGGACGCGCTGTTCCCCACGCTTTTGACGCCGGTGCGCACGGTGGAGACCGATGAGGGCGACACCACGAAGACGCTGTGGCGGCTCCACGACGGCATTCTGCTGGAATCCGTCCTCATGCGCTACCCGGGCCGCGCAACCCTGTGCATCTCCTCGCAGGCTGGCTGCGGCATGGCCTGCCCGTTCTGCGCCACCGGCCAGGGCGGGCTGGACCGCAACCTGTCCGTGGCGGAGATCGTCGACCAGGTCCGCGCCGCCGCGGCGATGATGGCCGCGGAGGGCTCACGCCTGTCCAACATCGTGTTCATGGGCATGGGGGAGCCACTGGCCAACTACAAGCGCGTGGTCAACGCGGTGCGCCAGATCACCGAACCGTCCCCGGACGGTTTCGGCATCTCCCAGCGCAACGTCACCGTGTCCACGGTGGGGCTCGCCCCGCAGATCCGCATGCTCGCGGACGAGGGCCTGTCCTGCACCCTGGCTGTCAGTTTGCATACGCCTGACGACGAGCTCCGCGACGAACTCGTCCCCGTCAACAACCGCTTCGAAGTGTCCGAAGTGCTGGACGCCGCCCGCTACTACGCGGACCAGACTGGCCGCCGCGTGTCCATCGAGTACGCGCTGATCCGCGACATGAATGACCACGACTGGCGCGCGGACCTGCTGGGCAAGAAGCTGCACTCGGCGCTGGGTTCACGCGTGCACGTCAACGTGATCCCGCTCAACCCCACGCCGGGCTCGAAGTGGGACGCCTCGCCGAAGGCCCGCCAGGACGAGTTCGTCCGCCGCGTGGCAGCCCAGGGCGTGCCGTGCACCGTGCGCGACACCAAGGGGCAGGAAATCGCCGCGGCCTGCGGCCAGCTCGCCGCCGACGAGGACGCCAGCTAGCCGCATAGCTTCTGACGCACGGCAGCCCGCGCCGCGCACAAGCCCTGCCGCACACAAGCCCTGAGCGACAAACCCTGAGTATGCCCGGAGTTGTCAGTGGGTGAATGCGCCACC